>NZ_QTMJ01000001.1:0-419097 GCF_003635485.1 Parabacteroides sp. AF19-14
TGGTCTTTCATGCTGTTCAGCGGCTATCTGAAAGCGTCGGAGGGGAGAATGACCCCGGATCACTTGATGTCGTACACCTTGGGGGTGCCGAACACGGAGGTTTCCACGGTTTTTTCTACGATCATCCGGGGCTGGATCAACGACGGCCCCGTGAAGAACGACCGCTTGGAGATGATGCTGCAGGCTTTGGACGAGAACGAGATGAATATCTTCCAGCGGCTATTGAATGACTTCGTCGTGAATACGCTCTCCTATTACGACACGAACGGGCGTGAGCCGGAAAAGGTCTATCAGGCGTTCTTGTTGGGAATGCTGGTAAGTCACGGTGCGTACGAGGTGAGCAGTAACCGTGAGTCGGGTTTGGGCCGTTACGACATCCTTCTTCGTCCCCGTGACCTTGGTGGCAGGGGTTTTATCATGGAGTTGAAAGTGTACGACCCCATGTTTGACGAGTCCGTGGACAAGGTGCTTGATTCCGCCTTGGCGCAGATCGAGAAGAAGCAATACGCCGCTACGCTCCATGCGGCTGGGGTGCGAGACATTCTCAAAATGGCGATCACGTTCGATGGCAAACGTGTGTGGGTGAAGACCACCGAGTAAAATAACACTTTTTATCCTTATTAATCCCGTCATGCGATGATATAATTGTTGTCGCGTGCGTGAAGTTACACGGTACCCCCGTCGGGTATCGTGCGGTTTCGTGCGTGCCTTTCCGGACAGTAAGTCCGAAATGTTAAATGAGTAGTGATTTGTAAAGAGACAAAAAGCGAAATGAATGAAAATGTAAAAAAGGAAAGAAAATGGAAGATATTGAGAATGAAGGTGTGAGAGAAAAAAAGTTGTCCCTTTCTTACGCAGAAAGAGACAACTTTCAGAATGACGGATAAATATCCGTTTTCGGACGTAAAAGTAGCTCAAATTGCTGATAAAGGCAAGGTGAGTGCTTAAATCTTTTGTCAAAATTAAAAAAGACAAACAATAGCGAGCCGTCAAGCGTGACGTGCTTTGTCCTATTAACATTTCCAAGGGCTTGAAAAACAGTGGATAGGAGCGTTTATTCTCCTGTTGTCTCTTTCTGCGTAAGAAAGAGACAGCGTGATTCAAGTAAAAAAATGTGAAATGTAGTAGTGAAAAAGCACGTGCAGTTATGGAGGAAATAGGTGTAAAATTACAAAAAGCAGTATTGATGATGATGTCAATAGTATCGATGTTAGGAATGTCAAGTTGTGAGGATCGTCTCGATTCACCCTGCCCGTCTACAGGTGGAGGCAAGACGGTGGAGGTATCCTTGTGCGTGGGTATCGCCGACGAGGTGGATGCGGCGTCACTGAATGCCGGATCATCCGGGACGAAGAGCGTAGGGGCGAGGAATAACGGGGCCTTCGACGTTCGTCTGGTGCCTGCCGCTGTCCGGACAAAGGCGGATGCCTTGGCCAGTGCCAAGCCGGACCAACTCCATAACTTGCAGATCTTGCAGTATGATTCCAACAGGAATTTCAAGAAGCTAACCCCTACAGTCAGCCAAGCCACTGGCTCAACATTGACCGTAGACTTGGTTGCTTGCGAGAACTGCCAGCTTATCATCGTGGCCCGTGGCTCCTCGAACGCCATATCCGAATTTTCCGGCAGCCCTAGCTGGAGCGACCTTCAAGGAAGGCTTGCCGATGCCTCCACCATCAATGGGATAGGGGATGGTGGCACCAACGACATCAACGCCATGCCTTACTTCATCCTCTTGAAGAACGTGAACGTGACGAATGAGGGCAAGATCGTCATCCAAAGCGCGGATGGTAGCGATGCCCGTATCCTTTTGAAGCGCCTCGCCGTGCGTCTCACGGTGAACTGGAAGTTCGCCGAGGGATTGCGTACCGACTATACCTTGAAGGAGGTAAAACTCTGCCAAGTGCCCACTGTCTATTATCTTATGTCCCCGACGGAGACCGACTCTCGCTTCGAGGGCGATCTTTACCCGATCTCCACGGTGGAATACAAGGACTTGTACCGCTTGAAAGGTGTCGATGCCGCAAACGAAGGCTCGTTAACCACTTGGATGCCCGCCAACGCGAAAGGCAAGTCTCGTAGCGTGACCTCCGAGTATTACCGCACGAAAGAGTACGCTCATGCCTCTGCTACGTATATGGAGCTCGTGGTGGACAGCAAAGACGGGTTGGAACGTATGTACTACCGGGCCTATCTGGGAGGGAACGACGTGTCGGATTTCAACCTTTTGGAGAGCACGAACTACAACTATACGATAAATATCCGGAACACCGACTACCGCGGCGATCCCCGTATCCAATTGCTGGACCAGACTCCTGTGATCAGCACGAACCTTGTCCAGACATCGAACTGCTTCATGATGCGTCCCGGTACGAACATCTGCTTCAACCCCTATAAGCACGAGGCGGGTTCGGGTGGCGACAACACCTACCTGTCCGATAAGACGATCGGTAGCGTCCGTGTCTTGTGGCAGAGCAAGGACGCCGGAACCTCGGGTGATTTGGTGATGGGTTACGCCGTCAGCAATGAGGCGGGTAGCTATAACCATCAGAATCTGGTGAACTATACGAATATCGGCGATAGGGCAAATGCCCTTGTCCACGTGAGGGTGCCGGTCACGCAAGGCGGCAACGCAGTGATCGCGGCGTACGCTGCGGATGGTGCCACGATCCTCTGGAGCTGGCATCTATGGATCACGGATTACGTGCCGGCACGCCTGTCGGGAACGATCACGGCGGCGAACAGGGAAGAGGCTATCCGGACGGCCAAGAGCGCTAGCGCCGGGGGCACGGTACATACGTACGCCGGAGACGCATGGACTGATGCCACGTCCGGAGCTTTCTTCGGCAAGGTAATCATGGATCGCAATTTGGGAGCCCTTCGCAATACGTGGTCTACGACAAACCCCTTGGAATCCGCCCGTGCTTACGGCAACATTTATCAATGGGGTCGTAAAGACCCGATGCCAGGCTCCGCCGATGGCGGAAGGGATGACAAGGGATTAATGTTTAACGGGGATGGGGAGATTATTGATCTTGAAAAGGTGAATAGTAACAGTTTGGAGAATACGATCCGGAATCCATCAAAATTCCATATAGGCTATAAGGCGGCCGATGGCTCGTGGGGACCTACGGCGAAGGCCCTGTACGATCCATGCCCGGCCGGATGGAGAGTCCCGGATTTCGATGATACGGCAATGAAAAATATCTGGAGTGGTTTTTCGTGGGGTACTAACAAGTTTCAAATGTTAGTAAACTCCGACTGGAAAACGACAGGGATCGCTGTCAACAAGAATTCCTTCCATATCATGAATGGAATAAAATATGAGACACCGCAAGGGGATTATGCGTGGTTCCCCTTTTTCAGGATGCGTGAAATAAGTACCGGTCTTTTAAGGGACCCCGAGCGTAATATTGATGGAACCCCCTGTTCGTTTAATGGAGGTCTAGCTCCAAGTTTCTCCTTATTTGGGGCGAATTCACGAAAAGATTATTATAATGAATATGGCTGGTACATTGAATTTAAATACAACTTGGACACGACCCCTTCAGCGACCGTGAGTGGTAAGGCTTACGGTTTCGCTGTCCGTTGCGTGCAAGCAAACTGACATGTAAAGAATACAAACAAATAAGATCACACATTACGAATTATAAACAACTTAAAAACAAACCAATCATGGCAAACGAGTATTACTGGAAAGTATGGCTTCGGCCGAATTTGTTAACCAAGGATGACGACAACGACTACGTAGCGGAGGTATTGACACAAAAAGACACCCTGCACAACGAGAATATAGCCAACGCCATCATCAAGGAAGGCTCCGAGATCAAGTATGACACCTTGCTGTCCATTATCAAGCAACGCGACCGCATCGTGCGGGAGCACCTCATGATGGGCTACAGCCTACTCACCGAGGTGTGCCAGTACACGCCCCGTATCACGGGCCCTTGGGGAGGCGAGACGGCGAAGTTCGATCCCGCTATCCATAAGCTGACGCTCGATATCGTGCCCTCCGCTGAGATGCGTGATGCGTTGAGCAAGGTGGGCGTCGAGGTTCTAGGAGCCAAGTCTGAGGTAGGGCGCATCGGCATGGTGACCGATACCTTCACGGGATTGTCCAACGGCTCTATCACCCCGAACGAGGACATACTGATCGAGGGCGACCGTATCCGTATTAACGGGGCGGACAGCTCGGTAGGTATCTTTTTCGTGTCGGAAGACGGCGAGAAGGTTACGCCCGTGACCCGCCGCCTCACGCAAAACGACCCCAGCCGTATCATCGCCCGCGTACCGGCCTTGACCGACGGCAAGTACAAGCTACGCATCGTGACGCAGTTCTCGAAAGGCGTCACCTTGCTCAAGTCTCCCCGCACGATCGAGTACAAGCTGCCGCTCACCGTGGGTGCCGGGGGAGGCGACTCCGAGAGTCCGGATGAGATTTGATCCGGGGGAGGTATCATCCCTAGTACAGGGGAGACATCATCCCTAACACTAGGGAGGCATTGTCCCTAACGCTGGGGAGGCATCATCCCTAACGCTAGGGAGACACCCTCCCCGACGGCAGGGAACCGGCCCGTACAGAGGGAAAGGAAAAACTATAGATAAACTAGTATATGAGATTAAGACATTTATCGGAAAAAACAGCTTTTTTATTACTCGGCTTCCTCGTCTTGGGAGCTTGCGGTAAGGACGATCCGGAACCACCCGTTCCCGGTTCCGGCGAGGGATTGTTGCGGGTATCCGTGCGACATACGGGCGATACTCCCTTGGCCGTTTTCGCTTATAAGGCGGATGGTTCCCGCATGGCGGGGAAGGAAGAGCCCGCCGGAACGCCGTCTACGTGGTCGTGGAGCGAGCGGCTCGTGGTGGGGGAGTACGCCCTGCTGGTCGCCGGCGCCGACCCCGCCGAGGTCCGGTTGGGCGATACGGAGAATCTGGGGAAAGCCTATGCCGCCGCCCTTCCCTCGGGAAGCGACAGCCTGCTGGTATCGCTGGATAGCCCTCTTTACGTGGAGAGCGTGACGGGGATTAAGGTGACCGATGGTGATGAGACCGCGATCTCATCGACCCCCAAGGATATCCGCCGGATCTTGCGCCTTACCATCGACGCGGGGAAAGGCTTCGGCGGGGCGAAGGTGGAGGGCCGTCTGGGCGGGATAGCCTCGTCGGTGCGCCTGTCCGACCGGATAGCGACAGGAGTGGGTGTGCTCGACCTTGATTTCCGTGCCTCGGCTACGGGCGTAGCGGGCGTTTACCAAGCCGTGGCGGGTATCTTGGGTACGGTGACGCTGGACGGCTCGGACCGGAGCAACGTCTGCACGCTCTCGTTCGAGACCGCCGGCGGCGAGCGTTTCAGTTACGAGGAGAACCTGACCGCGAGCCTGCATGAGGCCATGTCCTCGGGCCGTGATACGCTGGATCTCTCCTTGAAGGTAAGCCCCGCCGTCCCGATCCGCCTTTACACCGGCATCCAGACCCGTGCCGCCGTGGACGTTTTCGACTCCACACCCGTATCCATCGCCGTAGGCACTTCCGCCGGCGATTACACGGAGCATTGGACGGGGACGGCTACGGAGGGCGATATCCTTTTAGACCCGGAGCGCTACTATCCCACGGACGGCTCCGCGCTTTTCATCCGCAGCTATCACCCCGCCGCCCCCCACGTGAACGGCGAGGTACGGTACGAGCTGACGGGGCAGGAAGACTTGATGCTGACCGATGAGCGGAGCGGTTCCCTGTCCCGCCGTTTCGACGCTACGGAAACGCCCTTGATCCATAAGCACCTGCTGACGCAACTCAGCTTCCGCCTACGTGTCAAGGGAGCGCCGGACGGGTATAGCGTACATGCCGTCAAGCTGAACGGGCTAGCCTCGGTAGCTAAGGTGTCCTTGTCGGATGGAGAAGTGGTCCCGGTCGGGGAGACCAGCTCGGTGATCATCTATTCTTCCGATGACGGGAATGGTATCCCCGTGGTGGATGGCGTAGTGACGCTCCCCGGATTCGTGCTGGTGCAGCCCAAGGCCTCCTTGACGCTTGACATGACGCTCGCGCCGGAAGGTGATCCCGCCTCCGGGCAGGATTTCAAGGATCTCCCCGTCTCGTTCGGCGGCGAGGGCAACGAGAGTGGAGGGGCTTACGATATTGAGATCTCGCTTGAGATACCCGTTGATCCGGAGGAACCGGACGACCCCGATACTCCCGAGGAACCCAAGGAGCCGGATCCCTTCGAGGAGTACCAAGTAAAGATAACGGCAACCGTCACCCCGTGGAAACCGGGCAATGGCGGCAACGCCGATTTATAGACCAGATTATTTAATTCATATTTTTTATTAATACTTTAAAATTACAAGACAAATGAAAAAGATTTTGACAATGGCGGCTGTGGCCCTGTTAGCGGCAAGCTGCTCGAACGACAAGGATGTGATCACTCCCGATTTGGGTACGGCGAATGCTCCGGTAGCGATCAAATTGACACAAAGCGTGGAAGGTCTCACGACTAAAGCCCCGATCACGAATGGATCGCAGGTGGAAGGTATCGTGGTGATGGTGGACGTGACTTCCGGACACGAGCATGATTGGGGTAGCTTTAATCCGGTTTACAAGAATGTGATCAATGAAACTACAAAGGCATTGGAAACACGTGCCAACGTAGCTGGCGCTGTATTTACGGCTGGGACAGAGACGGATATTACCTTGACTCCCACCTTGTATTATGATAATGAGCAGGCGAGTCCTAAAAGCGCCCATATCACGGCGGTCGTTCCTTCCGGAACAATCGAGTCCTCAAAAGTGGTTTTCGGTAAGGTAGACGGCTTGCAGGATGTCATGACGATCGGTGCGGATCAAGATGCCGGAACTGCAGCGTCACCAAATCAAAATGGATGTAAGTTGACGTTTGCCCACAAGACCACCCAATTGGTTTTCGCCGCTAGTTACACAAGCGTAGCTGGTGGTAAGGGAGAATGGGAAGGAAAGAACGTCTCCATCAAGAGCATCAAGATTTTGGGCACGCAATTGCCCCAATCCGTGAACCTGACAAATGGTGACGTGAATTGGGCTACTGCTTCCGATTTCTCTGTCCCGAATATCACGACAACCGCTCTTTCCACGACAGCTTCTACGATTAGCCCGGCAGTGATGCTCGCTCCGTCTAATGATATCAAGCTGAACGTAACGATCAACGTAGGCGGTACGGATCGTACCTTCTTGAATGTCCCGGTGATGGACTCAAAGAATGCAGGTGAAAAGTTGAATGCCCAAGAAGGCTATGCCCATACGGTTACGTTGAACATTACCGAGCCAGATAAACCTACAGGAGAAAATGTGAAGGCACTGGAAGTGAAAGCCACTGTCAACGAATGGAAACAGGGTAACGGCGGAACCGTTGAATTGAAATAATCTTAAATATCCCTCAACCATCATGAGACAACTCTCTACATACATATTGTCGATGATAGCCATGGGATCGTTGGCCGCTTGCTCGGACAATGGTGAGGCGGGAGGTGAGATACCTTCCGCCGATCCTCCGATCGAGCTTCGGGCGACGTACCCGGACACGTCCATAAGCACGAAAGCGGAAGTGGGAGAGGCGGAGGCGTTCAAGACTACCCTCTTTTGCGTGACCCGTCTCGACGCCATCACAGGTGTTCCCGACTATACGAGTCTTGCCGATCGTTTCTCCACCCCCGTATCCGACGTGACCACAAGTTGGGCCGATGCCGTATTCTACGAGGAATGGGTAGAGCGGACGGCTGATGTGGCGGTAGGCGGGAGTATCTCATGGGATGCCTCTCGTAAGCACCATTATCCCCGCATGGGAGCGAACGTGTATCTGGTCGGCGTATCTCCCGTGGCGGGCGATAACTCGTACGATGCCGCCGAGGGTACCGTAAGCTATACCCTTGACGGGCATATGGACTTGATGTACGCCGGTCCCTTGGCGGGTAATAAGTGGGATGGTAACCGGTTTACGGGCAATACCGTCGCCGGGGTCGAGGCGAATCGCTCATTGAATTACGCCCACCTGCTTACCCAGCTGGTATTCAAGGCAAAGAAGCATGATGCCGGAGGACTGGAGGTGAAGGTGAACAAGATTATCGTGAAAAGCATACCTACGGCGGTAAATGTTCCGCTGGCTACGGGCGAGGCTGTCTTCTCCGGTTCCTCGGAAGTGATCCTTGAGCCTGCCGGCAACGCCACGGTAGGGGCATCAAATGTCGGTCCCATCGATCTGGGCTGCTTGTATCTGCCGCCTACACCCGATCCGGGCAATGTAAAAATAACGGTCGAGACTTCGATCGGTACCTTTACCGACGTATCCGTAAAGATGGGTGATGAAATATCTGAGGATAATTTCAAGCCCGGTTTCTCTCACGTGATCACGTTGGATATCTACGATGCCTCTTTAGGTATCTCCTCCGTGGAGGTAGCCGAATGGACTCCCTCGTATGTCGATGGCAACCTAGACTTGATCCACTGACTGACTAAACGAATTGAACAATTAATAGAACGAATCAAAAAAAGTAATCATGAGAAAACAGATAAACTATAAACTACTCTTTCTTTCTCCCTTCTTCTTGGCTGCCTGTAGCAACGAGGACAATATCCCCTCCATCCTCCCTTCCAACCAGCCGGATGCCGTAGAGCTGGGGATTACGGCGGGGGTGACGCTTACGAAAAGCGTGATAAATTTGGGTACCCAAGCTGACGCTAGTAAAGATGATGTCATGAAAAGCGTAGCGGTGTACGCACGCTTAAAGGGGACAGTCGTATCGGGTGAAGATCCTTATACGAATGCGAAAAGCAATAATTACGCATTATATACTTATTCGACGACAGGAACCGCAGGTTGGAAAAGCGGAGATAAAAAGATCTATCTGACCTCCGAAGTGGCAAAGATATACGCTTATTATCCGGCTTATCAGCCCGGAACAAATCAAGAGTTAGCCACAACCACAGCTCTAGTATTATCTGATAATACCGCTACGGATAACTCCACAATCCCAGTAACGGTCTTTGCTGGAACGACTGATGATGCGCATAGGGATTATCCCTCGACATTAATAGACAACTCTGAAACGACAAATACCAATAAGGCAAAGATTAATTCAGCGAAAGGTGAAATCGATTATATGTGGGCGGACCAAGGTAGCTCTGAGACGAATTGGATAACTGCCAGCAACACGAAAAAGGAAACCTCTATAGATGCCTCTGTTGATCTAACCATGAAGCATGCCTTGACTTTGGTTAGTTTCCGCATTTACAATGATGGAACTTATAAGAATAAAGGTGTGCTATCGAAGATACAGTTGAAGGATGTACCTAATCAAGCTAATACAGGTTCCGATGCGATAGCGACGATGAATATTAATACGGGAGTCTTGACGGTTCACGCCAATACAACTAGTGCTGCGACTTACGTCCGGGATTTTTCCTCTAACTATACGCTAAAGGTACAAGGTTCTGGAGGCTTAACCGATGAGACAGCTACAAAAAATGCTTCATCCCGATTTAGCATCTTGGCTTTGCCGATAACTAGCAAAGCCCTAAATAATACCAAAGCCATCTTTACGATTGATGGAGCGGATTATGAGGTTGCGTTAGCCGATAGTGGGACAGGAGTTACTTGGGAGCAGGGGAAAGAAAACATCTATACTGTAAAACTTAGCGGTAAGGAATTATCCATAGGCACCGTAACCGTAGCCGCTTGGGGCACAGGAACCGGCAATGATGATTTGAAAGTTAATTAACCTACAGTCTAGGGTTGTAGAGACGGGGCGTGCCCCGTCTCTACAACAAAACACGAAACACGAAATACAAAACACGAAATCTGTGTAGTAACAATCAGACCGGGTGGTAATAATAAAACCGGGTGGCAAATAAACGAACAATATAAACAACGATAAATATGAAACCGTATAGATACCTATTATTAACAACAGTATCGCTTTCCCTTTTCGCCTGCGGCGGAGAGGATGGCGAAGACCCCATCGTACCCCCGGTTGATCCAGATACCCCTGTCGCCCTGTCCCCGCAGATCGCCAGCGTAGCCCTCACCAAGGCCACTGCCACATCCAGCGATATAGCGGCTATCGGCCTATACGCCGTAAATAACGTGGCAAGTGAAAACCATTACGGCACATCCCCCCAAGGTACATACGGCCAATACACCCTCCAAGAGGGTTCCTTAAAACCCGCTACGATAAACGGTAAGGATCAAACGATCTGGCTAAGCACCCAGCAAGCTATAGTCTACTCTTGCTATCCAGTCACGGATGCCACCACGATAACCGCGGCCGGAAATGCCTCTTCCCCGGTCTATACCATCCCGGTACGAGCCACTGCCATAGCCTATTCGAATACGGTAACGAATGCCTCCTCCTTGGATTTCACAGTTCCCGGTAACGATTATATGTATGGCGTAGCCTATAACACTACCGCGAAAACCTTTGGAACAACTCAACCCATAGCCGATAACGGCCACAGAACCTCCGATTCAAAAGGCGAGAAGATAAACCTCGGCCTTAAGCATGCCTTTTGCTTGGTAAGCCTAAAGTTCAAGAAACACACGGACTACGCCGGTCCTTGCAACCTGACAAAAATAACCTATAGTCGCCCCATCCCGACACTACAAACGAATGGTACCACCACCATGAGCCTAAAGGACGGAGCCCTCGGCAACCTAACCGGAGCGAAGGCGGGTACACCGGTAAAGTACGAGTACACGGTAAATGGCGGCGTAACCGTTGCCGCTACCACAGACGGAATCGAGTTCATCAATTACGGCGTACCATTCCCCTCCGGCACTGCAAATGTTACCGCCGCTACCTTGACCGTCGTAGTAGATGGCAAGGAAATGAAACTAGACACCATTACCGACGGTGGCGAATGGTCCGCCGGAAATAAATATACATACACCATCTCCATCCACGGTACCGGCCTTAAGCTGGACGGCTTCAATGTGGTAGGGTGGACGAATGAATCATCCGACAATACAAGTACGACTATCTAAAAAAACTATACGACCTATGATACAGGATATTTACAAAAACGCACGTCCGCTACACCTCAGTGTAGGCCTGTTGGCGATACTGGCGCTCTTATCCGGCTGCTCCTCCGACGACTCCTTGCCGGAAGACACGACAGGGGCATTCTTACAACCCGTATTCCACATGAGCGGTGTCGAGACCCGCTCCATCATAAGCGGAACCTCCACGACGGAGGGTGAGGGAAGGATTAACGCGGTAAAACTTTTCGTTACTAAAGCAGAGGACGGCTATACTCCCTATGGCGGGGTTGGTACGGCGGGGGATGCTGGCCTTTCCACCTTCACCTATCAGTCGGTAGGTAGCGGCGGAAACGATTGGATAGGCGATCCCACCGTGAATTTATCGAGTGTAAAGGCCCGGATCTATGCCTATAGCCCGACGAGCGCCACCCTCACAAAATCAACGACTACCACGACGCATACCATAGCGACCACCCTTCCCGCTCACCAGAATTTCTATGGCGGCAAGGGATGGGATTCTGACGCTACCGATTATATGTACGGTTCCGCCAGCAACACGGTAGGAGAGGCTATCGCTATTACGGCCAGCAATACCACGCCGTCCGGCGGTTCCCCCTCAAGCGGTACTTATCAGCCGGAAATCTACTTGCAACATGCGCTGGCCCGCCTTTCCTTCACGATGCAATCCGCCACGGGACGTTCCGTGAATACGACCTATGATTACGTGAAGAAGATAACGTTGAAAACATCCTCCAATGCGTTCACTACCGGCACGGGAACGATGCAGATCGCGGATGGAGCGCTTGGTGGAGGAACAAAGGTAGCCGAACTCACTTTTACCCCTAAAAACGATGCGTCGAGTAATACCACCGCCATACTTTGCGGTGCCGCGGGTGTTCCGGTGGAGGTAGGCTATGGGCTGGTGGCTCCTTTGGTATCGACAGACATGACCCTTACGGTAGTGGTCGGCAAGCGGGATGGCACTACGGATGACCGGACGTTATCCGCCAACCTAAGTCAGATCACTTGGAAAAGAGGACATACCCACAAAATACAAATAACCTTATCCAACCGAGCGATTACGGTGAACGCCAATATCGTCCCTTGGATGGAGAGCGGTTCAGCAGGAACGGGAGACGTTAAGCCCGGCGGCTATTAATTACGGCATAAAAAGAAAAATATGAATATGAATTACATGAACCTCAGTTTAGCATGGATGGGAGCCTTGAACATGGCGCTGGCTCTCTACGGTTGCACGAACGGGATAGAGACGGGGCTTTCCGCTCCGGAGGGAATCCCGGTGACGGTACTTGCCGAGATCAGCCCTGTTACCAAAAGCGGCGAGGCGGTTAGCTCGGATAATGGTTTCGATAGGACATCCTTCCTTTCCGGCGATCAGATAAAGGTGACAAGGACAAAAAAGGCAAGTGGGACGGCGGCTTCCCAATCGGCCAGCTATCGGTATGACGGGACTTCCGCATGGACCGTGGTGGGAACCTCGCCTGTGACCTTGGAGCCTGCCGTTACGTATTCGGCGCAGTTTCCGGCGGATTACTCGGCCATCAACCAGTTTCAAACCACGAGCGCTGCTTATCTGGCCAGTAACCTGCTGAAAACGGGTGATGCCACATCCAGCGACGGTACGCTGGACTTTACGTCGAGCGGCAAGCCCTTTACGCACGTCAATTCGAAGTTGACCTTGAAGTTTACCGTGAACCGTGAGACTACCATCGCCAATGATGCCGTATTGGTAGCGGCGGCGGGGATACGTACGGCTGTATCTACGAACCAGACGATCACGCTATATCGGCCTTACCCGGTCGATGCATCCCGGAAATATGAATGGTGTGGTATCCTAAGGGCTGTAGGTGGTAGTGCGGGAACCCCTGCTACGGATCTAACGGTCTCTCTCACTTGCGATGGTGTTACCTACAAGGCTACCTTAACGGGTTGTGCCTTGCGGACCGGTTACCACTATACATATAATTTGACCTTGCATAACGACATGCTGATCCCGGAAAGTTGTACCATCGGCAAATGGACGGATGAGATCATGGCTGGAGGAAATTTAACTTAACAACTATATAGCATTATGATACATTATACTAGGAACATACGACAAACCATGCTCCACCTGTCCGGAGGCTTATTGCTATTGCTCGCCCCCGCCTGTACCTCAGAGGTGGATCTGGAAGGTGGACAGCCCTTGGAGGTGACGGCGGAGATCGTTTCTTCTCTGTCTACCCGTGCGGTCGACGCTACGAACTATGATAAGAGTAGCTTTAGTACGGACGATGAGATACAGATTAATGGTGGGAGCCAGACCGTGACTTACCGAAAGGATGCCACGAACGGGTGGATTCCGAAAACGGCGGGAAAATCGTTGACGGTTTCCGGATCATCTACGGCTTCTTCATTCTCGGCCTCATATCCGGCAGCTTTCACCTTTATTCTGCAAGACCAGAAATCCTATGAGAATTTCTGGCAAAGCAATAAACTGGAAGCGAAAGGCGGCTCTAACGTTACCTTGAGTAGCAACAAGGTAAACTTTACCTTTATGCCGGTAGCGGCGAAGATCACGATCTCAATTAATTATGCCTCATCAGGGGGTGCTACTACAAAATATAAGAATGTGACGGCTACCTTGGCAGGCAATGGCATCCGGACTGGTGCCTCTTCTTCTGAAACGATCGAGATGTTGCATACAGGGGATAATACCGTAGCTAGCGATAAGCATACTTTCGTCTGTATCTTAAGACCGGGAGCGAGTATGAGTTTCAAGCTAAGCGTTTCCCGTACGCTTGACGGTGCTTCAAGTCCAGAGGCTACACAACAAACATTTACTCAGCCGGCATACACATTTGGGGCTAGTAAGAACTATGTATATAACTTCACGTCATCCGATGAATTGATATTGACTTCCGTGGAAGTAATGGGGTTTACGGAGACAACGGTTCCCGACAATCCTGTTAGCGCCACTTGATCCATTTAAAATCTATAAAGAATGAAGAATATGAGAAATTTATATAATCTAGGTTGGGGATTGGCCCTCTGTTCCCTGTTGGGAGCTTGCCAGTCAGACGGGATACCGGAGGTGGAGGCAGGTTCCACCCTTGAGCTGCGATCGGTCTCTTTGGCTGACGACGCTGTTACGAAGGCTGTGACTACCTCTGTGGATAACGTGAAATTGTATTTGAAGAACTCCAGTGATACATGGGTGAATCCGGTGTATTCCAAATCCGGAGTAACATGGGGATGTGAATCCGCGCCACTGCTGGGTAGTACCGCTACGGATGTGTATGCTTATTATCCTACGGAAGAAGAAGGTAAGGCCATTAACGTAACAGCCTCCTCCGGCGTGTACTCTGTCGAGGTCACGGTCCGGGATGCGGATACATTCGATGGTAAACAGATCGATTACCTTTATGCTAAGCCGGTTCAGGCTTCCAAAACCTCAAAGATAATCAGCCTTCAATTGTTCCATGCCTTGACAAAGGTGAGTTTCTATATCTATAAGTCTGCGAATGCCAGCGATGAGATCTTAACGCTGAAAAAAATAGATATACGTAGTAACACCGGACGTCTGCAAATCGGTAAGGCGGACATGCGATTGAACGGGACAGGGGAGGAACTAGGGCGTCTGAATGGCCTAGCGGGGACATCCTCGATAGAGTTGACCGGTTCGAAAATATTGGAAACCTCGTTGACGCAACCGAACATATCTTGTCTCGTAGCCCCGATGGACGCTGCCGAGCAAGTATTGTCGTTCCGTTTGACAGTGGATGTAGACGGGGTGGAACGTGAGTTTGAGACTGCCTCTATTTCTTCCGAAAGCGGGGTGAAATGGTTGGCGGGTTATCATTATGTCTATAAGATACGTATTGATAAGATGGAAGGTACATTCGAGGGCGTAACCGTATACGATTGGCAAAATAGTACGGATCAGAATACGAGTGTGGGTATTTAAATAAGAAGGGAGGAGATATGAGATATGTATTAAGTTTTGTAAGTCTATGGCTTTTGGTCACGTTGGTGGGTTGCCAAAAGGAATCTTTTTTGGAAGAAGGGGAAGGTGATAAGGTTGCCTTGGAGTTCGATCTTTATCAAGCGAACGTAACCAAGGCTGCGACCGTTTCAGCCTTGAATGATAAAGCGTTGATTAAAGTCTATGCTTTCAAGGTGGAGACTAAGACTGAGACCGGTACTAAGACTGGGACTGGTGAAACTGGTACTCCTTCGGCGGAAGGTACTTATGTGGTGGGTGCGGATGGAAAGGTCACCGCCCAATCGGGCAAGGCCCTATTTTTGTATCGGGGTGTATATAACCTTTATTTCACTTCCTACAATGAGGAGAATGCGCCGGAATTGGGTGATGGAAATCTGGTGACCGTGCAAAATGGGCAAGATTTTATGTATACGTTCATGAACGATATAACTGTCCAGCCCCAGAAAGCGGGACAAAACACGATGTCGGTTACCTTGACGAATCCATTCACGCGGCTTTGCTCGCAAGTAGAGGTGTCGGTAAAAGCGGCTAGTGTATCTCCTGTTACTGTAAAAGGCTTGCGTGTAAACTTTATAACGATGAAAAACTTATCTGATTCAAGAACTTATCGGCTAGGGGATAATGCATGGTATTCGGATGGAGTTGCGAATGAAAACAACGGAGTGGATTTTAGCTCTTTCAATAATTCCGTAGCTGTAGGCCTGCCTCATACCTCAGATCCACGTAAAATCGTATTGCCTTTAAGCGGGTCGGAATTACAGTTTGTAATTGATTTAACGGTAGATTATGATAAAAATGGAAATGGTGGATCTGTGCCCGGTCATTTTGTATTCAATGCTACCGCTCGTAAGACTTTCTTGCCCGGTATGTCCTATAGCTTTGAATTTACCTTGAAGTTCTTTGGTGACTTTAAGGAGACAGAACTGACTCTGGGTATATTGGAATTCACGGAAATAAAAAATGTGACGGATCCCGTTGGAGGGGAATAAGGAGGAACTGAAAATGAGAATAAGTTTATTTTGTATACTATGCTTGCTGCTAGGGGCGTGTAGTAATGAGGAAATGATACCATCAACATCCGAAGGAGGGGAGGAATGTGCTTTCCAGTTCCTGTTAAGGGTACCGGGTACGATTGATGTAGAGACGAAAGCGGGAACGGAAATTCTTAAATTGGGAGATACTAATATATATAACGTCTGGATTTTACAGTTTAAAGAGGATGGAACCGAGTTGTTGAAAGCTGTCTTTGCCGATAGGAATAGCATAACGGCTGTGCCGGGAAGTAGTAGCACTACCTATGACCAGTTATTGATTCAATTAATGAAGGATGATATGCGTTTCAAGAACGAGACTAGTGAGTTTTATATCATCGTAAATGCGGAGGATATGAATGCGACGGAGGTTACCGCCAAGTTATTTGTAAAAGAAGGTGGTATCCCTACGTCCCTTTCTGTAACAGAATTGATGGCTAAAACGAAAAGTATTATTTATTCATCAGATGGCTCTCCAACAGGTACTAATATACTATCTTCGGGACCGACCGACTATACGAAGGATCCCTCTAGCTCAGAGGCTGACATGAGGTTGGTCGTATTATCCCGTATGTACAGGGCGTTCGCGAAAGTGACCGTGACCGTGAACTCTTCAGTGGCCTCTGGCAATTTTAAGTTAATTGATACGAAACCGGTTATTATGTCAAATGTACCTAAAGTAACCCGGCTATATGATGACGACTCGACATATCCAACGATTTCAAGTCCTTTATCTACTAATTTCTATACGGAGGAGATACCTGTATCAGGAATAACACTCGGTGATAAAGAAGGAGTTTTCTATATGGCGGAAAATATCCGGGGTACAGGTTTAGCTACCACGGCGCAAGAGAAGAATAAGAAGGATATGGGGCCGGGGACTGGCGGATCTTTGGAAGGATGCACTTATCTATTGGTAAGAGGGCAATATCAGTATCCTTTGGGTGGAGGAGCATACTCTTCGCCGATCGATGTAGAGTATAAATTCTATCTTGGGGGTGACTTGGTGACCGATTACAATATCTATCGGGATTATCATTATAAGCTGACGGTGAATATCGCCGGCCCTAATAGTGCCGACCTCCGTGTAACGATAACAAACGGCAACGTGGCTGTCTTTGATGATGTGGACAATGTCGAGAATACCGTTAATTTTGGTGAAGAGAAATAGTATCCATTCTAAGGGCTGTGCAGGAATGCCTTGACGAATCTACCCTTTGGCATTCCTGCATGAACTATTTTAAATAAATGAGAATAACTTAGAGGCAATCGAGGAAATGAGCTTCTTGCATTTCTTGCCGATTGTCTCTTTTATTTGTATAGGAGGATTGTCTCTTAAAGCCATCACCTTATTTTTACTTCTTTGCCGGGAGGAAGAGCCGCGAACCAAATTATTCAACATATTATCGGAGGCCCTGTCTATTTTAGATACTGATATCCGGCCAAGATAGATCTCGGTAGTCCGTAGGGACATATGTCCTAAGGATTGGCTGATAATGCCGATTTCCGAATTCGCCTCCAGCATCATGGAAGCCCAGCTATGCCGCATCACATAGGTAGTGAATGGCTGTTCGAAGTGTAATTGCTCTCCCATTTTCTTTAAGTGGCGGTTCACTCTCCGAAGCGCGGACTGGGCCGTAACTTCTCCCTCTCCGCTGATTTTCTCGTGTAAGAAAGGGAATATCCACGGATTATTGAAACGCCGATAAGAGAATATGATGTTCTTCATCTCGGGGGTGATCTTTACTTGCATCGCTACGCCAGTCTTGCTACGTACGTAGTGGATATAATCATCGTTTATATTGCTGTGTCGCAAATTAAAGACATCCACGAAGCACATACCTCTAGCGTAAAATAAGAAAAGAGCCAAGTGAAGGGCCGTACAGGCGTGTGGGTTCTTGGGCCGCTCAAGAGTCGCCAGATTTTGTAGGTCGAGGCTTGGCAAAGCCCTTTTCCGGGTGGGTGGGACCTTTATCTGCAGGCCGGAGAACGGGCTTTCTCTCGGAACATCCATTTGTTTATCTTGAGCGATCTTGTTGTACATTGTCTTTAGATTACGAATGTAGAAGTCCAAACTACCCGGTTTCAAGGGAGCCTGTTTCCCGTCTTCCCCTTGCATCAACCATAAAAGATAGTGATGAAGAAAATCGGTCGTTAAGTCGGCAAATGTAAACTCCATTACTCTCGGACCTAAAAAGGTGGATAATTTATTCCATGCGCTTCGGTAATTCCCAGCGGTTCTTCCTTTCCCCTCATCGATTTTACTACTGATCAATTCTTCTATACATTCCTGTAGCAAAGGGGAGTTGTCTGTTGTTTCTATATTCATATGATTACTATTTATGGATATAGAATAACAAAAATAGAAAAGATTGGTTTTATCAAAACCTCCCCTTACCAATTGTGGTAGAGGAGGTTTTGTTTTATTTATAGTTTATTTGAAAGCTTTCTCACTAATTCCGTCTCCATCGAGCCTCAATCGCTCCATATAATCCGGAACGGTACGGCCTAACGCTTTATCTACGTATAGTTTAGCCAAGTATTGAGCGAGCATGAAGCCGTGACCTTGCAAACCGACGAATAGTCCGTTATCCGGATCGATAATGTAGCGAGGCTCTACATAATAACCGGACCATGTGGCTTGTACGGGTACTGTGGCTAACGATGGAATCCAATCGCAGAACACCTCGGAGATGATCTCCATGAAACGACGGGTATTAAACTTCAACTCATCAAAGTTGCTGATCTCCGCTTTAGCGTCGACAGCGGGGGAGGCGCAAGCGATAATCTGTCCGGTCTCGGCGAATTGCTGACCGTAGACAGCGGAGAAGTCGTTACGTTTCCGGCGGTCTATCAACATATCGAGGATATCCCCGTCTTTACCCAGATTCGGTAGGCGATGGGTAATCAACGCTTGGTGCTTGACCGGATAGAGGCCGGTGTAAAGGCCTAGCATGCGGGCGAAACGCTCGGCGCTATAACCGAGGGCGTTCACGAAATGATCGCATTCGTATTCGATGTATCGCTTATCATGCGTATATAATAAGACGTGATATTTTCCACCGTTTTTGTGTACTTCCACTAGGTGTGTGTCTTCCCAAACCTCACCTTGCCGCTCTTTGCCTTTGTTTCGTATAAAGTCTATCACACGCCCCGGGGTAGCTTGCCAACAATGCTGGGAGATTTGTGCGGCGAAATAGGTGTTTTGGTTCGTGTTGAAGTAGGGGGACACCTCTTTCTGGAAGTCTTTCTTGTCGATCAAATAAGCGTTGGACCAACCGCAGGAACGTTCCAGATCATTGTAGGTAGCCTCGTCGTGGGCGAACGTGATATAGCGTATCTCACGGTAATGGATATCGTATTCTTTTTGTGTCTCCTCGAATATCGTTTGGTTATTACGGGCGATCTCCGCTAATTCGGGGATCGAGAACGCTGGACGACCACCACCGATATTACGCCATGATGATCCTCGATCCGCATTAATAAGCACGGTCTTTTTACCGGCTTCCGAAAAATAACGGAATAATGCGCTACCACCTATACCTCCGCCGGCGATTAAGACTTCCGTCTTACGAACCTGCTTTCCGGAATCTACTTTATAGGTATCCGCTATCTGACGCTGCGGATACATTTCCCCTAGGACGAAGCGGGTAGATAGGGGAGCACGGGGGGTAGCGTCGCCTACCAGTTCGATACCTTTTTCCCTTAGTTTCATGCGTAGGCGGGGTATGCAGCGTTTTCCCCGGCATGGCCCCATTCCTAGGCGGGTGATATGT
Organism: Parabacteroides sp. AF19-14; assembly: GCF_003635485.1. Taxonomy (NCBI): domain Bacteria; kingdom Pseudomonadati; phylum Bacteroidota; class Bacteroidia; order Bacteroidales; family Tannerellaceae; genus Parabacteroides; species Parabacteroides sp. AF19-14. Next base: position 19,822 of record NZ_QTMJ01000001.1, read on the forward strand.
TTTACCTCGTCGACGGAGATATATTTACGATCCCCAATGGCGGAAAGTAGCTCGTCCAAAGATACGTCCTCGCAATGGCAAACATAGGTCTCCGACTCACACTCCGGCTCTTGCTTGAAGTCGATCTCCTCCGGATAGTTTTCTTTTACGATGAATCCTGTGATATTCAATAAGGCATCGTTTTCCATTCCTGCCGCTTTCACACGGGCCACGTTTGTTTTTGTCGGCTTCTTTAATACTTTCTCAATGATACCTTCGCCTTGTTTCTTCCCGTTATCATCGACGAGCCACACCTCGGCACCTTCTTCTACCTCGTATTCTACCGGTAAGAATAAGTTTTGCTTCCGGGTATCGTAGCCGAAAATAGCCAGCCCCGGACAATGGGATACGCATTGCATACAGCCGGTACATTTTTCGTAATCGATCTCGGGCGTTACGCTGGTGGAGCTTTTGGTGATCGCCTTTTGAGGACAAGCGAAAGAGCAAGGGTTACAAGCGAAACCGTATAGGCAATCCAAACGAACGAAAGGGCGTTGGGCTTGACGTTCGGGAGTGGGCCTTGGGGACTCTTCCTTGATGCGGATCGGATGTTGCTGGGAGTCGATGTATTCCTTAGATATTTGTAAGTAATCGTTGTAGTTGAAACGTACGCCTAGCTCTTGGGCGATCTCATAAGCGGCTTGCTTTCCTCTTAGTACGGCGGTAGTACCTTCTCCGATTCGTACGGCATCACCTACGCCGGCACAACGTTTTCCAAATGTATATTGGCCTTTGGTTAGCAATTGGTTGTCGGGAATCAATCCTGTACATATATTAATAACATCAATACCATCAATCACTTTCTCTGTTCCCGGGATTGGCTTGAAGTTCTCGCATTCGCAGACAACCGCGCCGGTGATACCTGTCCGATCCTGGTTTGGAATGGCTTTCAAAAGCATATGAGAGGTATAAATAGGTATGCCAAGGCGGCGGATACGATTCGCTTGTACCGGAAATCCTCCTTCACGAGGCATCGCCTCTAAAATAGCCTTGACTTTCGCTCCGGCTTGCATCAATTGGTAAGACGTTAGGTAACCTATATTACCGGCACCTACTGTCAATATGTTTTTGCCGAGTAACGTGAATTCAGCGTTCATCATTTTCTGTACGACTGCCGCTGTATAAACTCCGGGCACATCATCATTCTCGAAGGTCGGCATAAAAGGAACCGCACCGGTAGCGACTATCAAGGCTTGAGCTTCTACATAGAAATTTTTATGGTTAAGCATGTCTTTTACGGCGATACGCTTATTTTGTAGGATATCCCAGACCGTAGAATGTAAGAAAATACCAGAGTGGTCGTCTCCGGCTAAAGTTTTCGCTATATCGAAACCACGCATACCGCCAAAGCGCCGCTCTTTCTCGAAAAAGAAAAATGCATGGGTTTGCATCAAGAATTGACCGCCAATCTTATCATTGCTATCGATTACGATGCTGTTCAAACCTAGCTCTTTTAAGGTTTCCCTACAAGCTAATCCAGCGGGGCCGGCACCAATGATGGCCACATCGGTTCGATAGATCTCTACCGGTTCTTCTCTGGGTTCTATTTGGGAATCTGTCGTATAATTCTGTACTGTTATTTCCGATACTTCCTTTACATTGTCTACTTTCGTAATACAGATACGCTTTACTTCTCCGTCTACCAGCATTTCGCAGGCGCCACATTTACCGATACCGCAATTCAACGAACGGTTGCGGCCATTTACGCTATGACTGTGTACTGGATAGCCGGCCTGATGTAAGGCGGCGGCGATGGTAAAACCCTTCATTCCCGTTACGGGTTTGCCATTGAATAAAAAAGTGTGTTCTCCCTCTTGTGGAATTGTTAAAATAGGATGATTAACGATTCTTTCCATAATTGCTATTGATTTAATTGGGCTAAAATTACGGATATAATTGGATAAATGTCCTAATTTTACTTGAAATCTATTCATAAAAAAGCGATTATCCCTAAATATTTAGGAGTAATCGCCGTGTTTTACTTGAAATTTGTCGTTTTGGGTAACCGCTCCACCAACCATAGCGTCGGAAGCGCTTTCATTTAATGTTAATCCTAGTGCGCTAACGATAGGAACCGTTAGAAAAGTGTTCCTCATCCGCTTCCGCATTCATCCGGAAGGCAAAGAGCATTATCATAAACAATAATATAGAAAGTAACTTCTTAATCATGCCTCAAACCGATCAATCATCATTTTTATCTTTGTTTGTAAAACAATTTGCAGCTTGAAATGTTTTATATTCAAACAGTCGATAAAAAGAAAAGCTCTCAGCCTAAAAGAAATTACTGGTGAACCTTTTCAAACAATCTTCTGTTATACTATAAAATGACTCAGAAGTCACCTTGATAGTAGTCATCGTATAATAATTTGTTAGTAGTATTTGTTTTTTCATATAAGTAGAGTTTGTTATTTGTTTGGTCCGCATGTAGCTGTGAAGCTGGATGCGGATTTTTATTTATTTCCGCATGGAATCCATATGTTAATGCTAAAATATAAGATGTTGTGTGTCATGATTATCTGTAGATAGGCGAAATTCGGCATATCCGTTGTTCTATATCTATTGATTACGTTAATATGAATAGATTGTTTAATTAAAAATCTTATCCGGGTTCAGCGATCCAAGAGGTATATGTTGCGGAAAAGACTGAAGGGAAACTCTTTAAGGTGATTTTGGTAATCGAGGGCAAGGAGGCTATCGCTATCTTTAATGAAAAGGGAGAAGAGATGAAGTAGTTATTAATGAATAGGATAATCCAAGATAGAAATAAACTCTATATTTGTCCCAATAACCGTATGCAATGAGCGTCTACCACTTTTCAGGTAGGCGTTCTTTTTTTCTTCTATTCCCATTCTCCCTTCCAAATGGGAGATCATTGTACTTCGACACTACACTGGCGATTCAAGTCCAGATTTTTTAATTAGCTTGAGAAAGAGACTGTTTTTTGAATTTCGCTATTCATTTATTGTTTATCAATAAATATTTATTACATTTGCAACGTCGTTTAAAGTTAACATCATACGTCATGAAAAGAATTTCAACAGCATTTCTTCAAACAGTTATTGTTCTTATCGGTATTGTGGCACTTATTATTTTGATTTGGTTTCCCTTAACTGAGGGACGAGCCACACACCTAGATTTATTTAGTACTTACGCTGATCCATTTATCTTATATGGATATGGAGCGTCAATCGCTTTTTTTGTTGCGTTGTACAATGCTTTTAGGTTGCTCGGTTATATTGGGCAAAATAAAGTGTTTTCAACAAACTCTGTAAAGACTTTGAAGAACATAAAGCATTGTGCGATCTTACTAAGTATTTTAATCGTGCTGGCAGGACTATTTATAAGGTTGACCCATAATACAGAAGATGACCCCGCAGGTTTTCTTGCCATTTGTATCGTAACTACTTTTGTCGCTATCGTAGTTGCGACAGCCGTGGCTGTATTTGAAAAATTATTGCAAAATGCGATAGATATGAAATCAGAGAATGACTTAACAGTTTAATTATGCCTATTATTGTAAACTTAGATGTAATGATGGCAAAGCGGAAGATTTCTTTGAACGAACTTTCTGAAAGAGTTGGTTTGACATTATCTAACCTTTCTATCTTAAAAACGGGAAAGGCGAAAGCAATTCGTTTTAGTACCCTAGAGGCAATTTGTAGAGCATTAGACTGTCAGCCAAGCGACATTTTGGAATATGTAAATGATGAGAAAAAAACAACATAAGGAATCAACACTTTGATGCGGTTCAGTCTGCTTATTAGTATAATACAACTTTATGTAGTGCCTAACTCTTGTAAGAGTTTGTTATTTTTGATCCGCATGTAGCAGTGACACTGAATGCGGATTTTTATTTTCTGTTTTATTTTGGCTATTGAAATTCATCAAAAGCATAAACATTATGATCTTTAATCTGGTTGTAATAATATAAGGTATTAGTTTAAGGCAATATATCCACTTCCGCTTCACCTGTGAAGGCCGAGCGGTTTGGTTTTCTAACTTTACTTCATGGCGTTTAAATCCTGTTCATGCAAGACTTAAGCGCCATTTTTCTGTACTTTCCCTTGAAAACTTTATGGGATCTACTCGGTATCTTTATTTTCAGTCTCTAGTTCCTTGATCTCTTTATTCAGAAAGACAGACAGAACTGTTCTCAGCACGACTATTCCACCTAAAATGGCCAATTCATTAAGTGTTGGTTCCAATACTGTTTTTAAGATATCTGACGCTATCAAAAATTCTAGTCCGAGAAGTAAGTATGTACCGAATACAGCTCTTAGTTTTCTTATGTTAGTAATGGAATAATTACCAGTAAGTCGCTTAAGTTCATTTCTGAAAAATGAGATGACTCCGATTAATGCACCATAGGTGACAATCAGAAGGCTTGTCACACTTATTATTGTCGCTAAGGTATTTAAAAAACCAGTAAGCATAAATAGACCATTTACAACCATAACATAAAAGGCCTATAGAATGTTTGTTGGAAGGCTCGCAGGTATGGTAGGTTTTCGGACTCACACTTTTACACGTATAGGATCAATCATGGATAAAAAACAACCCGGTAGTACAAAACTTGCCGGGTTGCTGTCTGTGTTATTCCAGAACGTCAAAAAATCCCCAATATTTTCACTTGCAACAAAATGCGCATCAAACATAATCTTTATTATTTGAATATCAAAACAAATCTATTAAATATTTTTCTTTTAAGCCTATTTTTATTGTTGTAGGACCATCTGATTTCTTTTTAAGGAAACTACTTCCTATCTAATGGCAATGAACTTCAATGATCTCATTTAGATTAGTGGTATATAATTTAGAGATGTGTTCATTTTCCATCTTTGCTATTTTATGTAAAAGAATTAAAGATGAAAATCTGTCTATATGATTTGTTTATTTGATTAAATATATTATATTTGTAGTAATAAAAATAAAGATTATGGAAGACCTTGAATTAATATCATTGTTGAATGAGTGTAATAAGATGAGTGTTTTTGAAGTGAGTAATTATCTTTTAGGAAAAATGGATTATTTGTCACGTATAAAAAGTGATAAGTCAAATAAGATACTAAAGTATATAGAGTCTTTTGTCTGGATGATAAATCACGCGGGTAACCGTAGGCCAAGTTATGTCTCTGATAAAGATTATGAATTGATGCAAAAATCATTTGCGATTATTTATAGGAATAGTATTATCCATTGAGTAGAATCGAAAGTCTTTTTTAACTTTAGGCAAATGACTCTAGGCTAAATTCTTTTGATTTAGCCTAGAGTCATTGATAGTGTCGTAGAATCTTTAATGATTACAAACCTTTGTAATATCTACCGTGAAACCATTTTCGACAGGCATGAATTTCCCCTTTTGTTTCAGAAATACGATTAACTCATCCGTATCCATATTTTCTGCCGAACAAGTATAGAAACGCTGATCCTCACCAAAAGTCTTAACGATCGCTTCTTTTAAAGAAGCTTCTGAATAACTATTACCCTCCATCATATGAAGGACTTCGTGTGCATGTAACTGTTCCATAAATCAAATTACTTAATTATCGGATACAAAAATAAGGGGTTTATCCGTATAAAGGTGTAACAAATGTGACATCCTTTCAACTTTAGGCTTTTCTAAACAAAAATTAATCAAACCTGTTTAAATGATAGGACGTCTTATTTTTTAATAACTAAAATATATCACAATATGAAACGTATATTCTTCATGACATTGTTTGTCGCATTAACGACAATCACATATAGTCAAACGGATGATAAAGGATATGAGGAAGGCAAATGGGTACTGAAAGGTGTGACAGGTTTGAACTTGTCGCAAACGGCGATGTCGAATTGGTCGGCTGGCGGTGAGAACTCTGTTGCCGGAAATGCGTATCTGAATGGGACATTAACACATAAAAGCGGTGACTGGTTATGGGTAACCAATCTCGCTCTCGATTACGGATTATCAAAGACTAAATCGCAGGGAATGAGGAAAAGTACCGATAATATAACCCTGTCTACCCAATTAGGATATTCCACCAATAATGTATGGTATTATACGTTGATGGGAGATTTAAACACCCAGTTTGCCAAAGGATATAATTATCCGGATAAGACACATTATATATCGAACTTCTTTGCGCCGGCGTATTCGAATATCTCCGTAGGTATGGAATATCGTCCCAAAAGCAATTATTCGGTTTATCTTTCTCCGGCTTCCACGAAGATGACTTTCGTGGAGGATGATTACCTTTCCGAGTTAGGAGCTTTCGGGGTCGATCCGGGAGATCGCTTCAGAATGGAATGGGGAGCTTACCTGAAAGCTCGTGCGGAATTAATCGTGATGGAAAACGTGAACTTGATTACTACAGCTGACTTTTTTACTCCTTATAGCGATCAATTCGGAAATATCGATGTCAATTGGGATGTATTGATAAGCATGAAGATTAATAAATTCCTGTCCGCTACACTCAATACGACGCTTAAATATGATAACGACGTGAAAACTTTTGAGGATAATGGAGAGAAACGGGGGGCGAAGGTCCAGTTCAAGGAAATATTAGGCATAGGTGTCGCCTATAATTTTTAAGTGGCATTTACTTGCAGAAAATTCATAGTTATGACTACTTTCACTCATAGCTATGAATTTTTTTATAACTATGACTTTTTCTTGTAGTAATGATAACGCTCCAACACTTCCCGCACGTAATTATATGTTTCTGAGCCACGCAAGTATCCATGCTTGCAAACAGGATCGTTATAATACTCGGGATCATTTTTCAAACGAATATATTCCGCTACATTATTATCCCATTTATTGGGATCTTTTCCATATTTTCGGGCCAATCGCTGCGCATCGTAAATATGTCCGATCCCAGCGTTGTAAGCCGCTAGGGTAAACTTGACTTTTTCTTCAGGATCCGTAATCTCAGAAAAACCTTGACGGAAGCGCCGTAAACAATCTACTCCCGTACGGATTCCCGTATCCGGATCTTTCAATTCATGCGGGGTGACACCTAATGCCTTCGCCGTATTTGGCATGATTCCCATAAGCCCCTCGGCACCGGCCCACGATACAACCGTAGGATTGAAATGAGACTCTTGATAGGAAATAGACGCCAGCAGCTGCCAATCCCATCCGATGTTTTTCGCATGTTTCTTGAAAAAAGGGTCATACGGGGAAATATGTCCATTCTTTACCTCCGGAATATCTGCGGTAAAAGGTCGCTTGCTTAATTCAAAGTACCGCTTAGTAACTGCCTTGAAAGAATGTTTACCCGTTTTATCGGAAGCCCATTCATCGATGGCCTTCGCCAAGTCCGGACTACTTTTCCTTACCACCCATGAAGAGCGTTGGGGAAAACTAACCTTTAGGTCGACATTGATATTCCAATAATAAGTCTTGTTTAGGCGGGCGGTGTTATCATCGCTGATCGTATAGGGAATTTCGCCCAAGGAGACCATCTCGATAAGATCTTCGGTAGCAATGGAGTCATTTTCCACTTTTTGGATATGGATTCCTCCGCCGAGTTCCTCATCCAAGTTCTTCAGTCGTTCGGAGTATTTGGTGTTAGGCTTTACGTAAACATTCTTATCGATTAATTGAGTGACATCGGTAAGAAGCTTATCGCCTTTATTGGCCCGTTGTATCAATACTTGACTGGAGATATCCTCCCGGCCGCAATAAATGACCTCTTGTTTCAGCTTGTTATTGATTGGGATAGGGTAGGCTACAACATCGGCCTCGCCGGCTTCAAGCATCTCGATCAGGCGGGCAGGATTCTCGGCGACCTTGATGTTTAATTTCAAACCTTGGCTCTTGGCAAAATCGTTTATCAGATCGTATTCGTAACCCATGGGTTGCATCTTATATTGGAAGTAGGAGGTAGAACTGTATAAAGTCACCGCCGTGATCTCGCCTTCCGCTTTCAGTTGCGGTAAATCCACGAAAACGGAAACGTCCTCTTTCTCCTCTTGTTTGTTACCGTTGCAACCATACAAGAAGAACAAAAAGAGCAGAAAGGGGACGTATTTCCTATACATTATATTATATGTTTATTTTTTCTCAAGCAAAACCACGTTCTCCACATGATGTGTATGAGGAAACATATCGACCGGACGGACTTTCTTGACGGAGTATTTCACGCTCAACAAACTCAAATCGCGGGCTTGCGTAGCAGGATTGCAGCTAACGTAAACGATACGTTCCGGCTCGGCGAAGAGAATAGTGTTGATCACATCATCATGCATACCGGCACGTGGTGGATCGGTAATAATAACATCTGGACGTCCGTGTTGGTTTATGAAATCCTGCGTAAGGATATCTTTCATATCACCGGCATAAAAAAGCGTGTTCTCTATATGGTTCAAGGCGGAATTCACTTTTGCGTCCTCGATAGCCTCCGGTACGTATTCGATGCCGATAACCTTCTTTGCTTGACGAGAGACGAAATTTGCGATCGTACCTGTCCCGGTATATAAATCGTACACCATCTCATTTCCGGTAAGACCCGCAAATTCTCTAGCCACTTTATATAGATTATAAGCCTGTTCACTGTTTGTCTGATAGAAAGACTTAGGACCTACCTTGAATTGAAGCCCCTCCATCTCTTCGATGATATGATCTTTTCCCTTGAATACGAGAACTTCTTGGTCGGTGATCGTGTCATTACATTTGCCGTTGATGACGTACATCAAGGACGTGATTTCCGGGAATCGTTCCGCCAGATGAGATAATAACGCTTCCCTGCGCTCTACATCCTCATGGAAGAAAACCAATACGACCATCAAATCCCCAGTGGATGCCGTACGGATCATCAACGTACGAACGAATCCCTCTTGGTTCCGTAAATCGAAGAAAGGATATCCCTCATGAGATAGGCAATATTCCTTGACGCAAAGACGGATCTTGTTCGATATATCATCTTGCAACCAACATTTATGGATGTCCAATACCTTATCGAACATCCCCGGTATATGAAACCCGACACCATTCATGCAATCGAAAGAAGCACCGGACTGGATCTCTTCCTCCGTAAGCCATTTCTTGTTTGAGAAAGTAAACTCAAGCTTGTTCCGGTAGAAAGTCGTGCGCTCGGAACCTAAGATCGGAAGTTTCTCTTCCATTTCGACTTTCCCGATGCGGGTAAGATTATCGTAGACCTGTTTTTGCTTATAGTAAAGTTGTTCCTCATAGGGAAGATGTTGCCACTTGCAACCTCCACAGACACCGAAGTGCTCACAAAACGGCTCCGCACGTTTGGCCGAGTACTCATGGAAATATACAGGTTTCCCCTCCGCATAACTATTCTTCTTACGGGTCAGTTGAATATCAACCACGTCTCCCGGAGCGACGAAGGGTACAAATACCACCATATCGTTCACTCTCGCGATAGCCTTGCCCTCGGCGGCTACGTCCGTAATGGTTACCTTTTCTAATATAGGCAACTGTTTCTTCTTTCTTGCCAATGTCGTTAAGTTTTAAATTCGCTTCGCAAAAATACTTACAATTCCGCTAAGAACAAAGAGCTTCGTTCTATATACTTAAATGAGTCCGGCAAACAGTTCTCGTTATTCTATCAAGATTGATGAAGATATGATTATGGACAGAAAGGGATGTATAGTATGTGTTTATAAATCAATATATTGCAGTTTCTTAAAATTTCTTATAAGGAAAACTTTTGTTTTGCTATAGAAAAACTTTAGTTCCACTAGGGAGAAACTTTAGTTTCATGCTGTAGAAACTAAAGTTTCTTCAGCAAAAAACTCCTGAGTCTTCCTATTGGAAATAAATAGACACAAATAAAAGAAAAAGATCATATAATTATATGTAAGGGGCAAAGAGATAGGCGGGAAATCCGATGGGAAATGGAAGCGTCAACAAACTTCCGCACGCAAATGTAAGCATTTGCTGGATATAAATGGTAAAGAATAGTTGTAAAACATGTAAAAATCTTTAACGCTATTCGTGCTTGCAAAGTAGAAATAGCATATATTTGCAGCATTGCAAAGTTGAGATAGCAATATAACAGTTGAAATCAACAAAACTAGAATCTAAATTCAATACTGTCGAATATGGAAAGAAAAAGAGTTTACACGTTCGGAAATGGAAAAGCCGAAGGTAAGGCAGATATGAGAAATCTGCTGGGTGGTAAAGGCGCTAACCTTGCCGAGATGAATCTGATTGGTGTACCGGTTCCTCCGGGATTCACGATTACAACAGAAGTTTGTATAGAGTATTACGAGTTAGGCAAAGATAAAGTCGTAGAGTTGCTGAAAGCGGATGTTGAGAAGGCGATCGCTAATATCGAAACGTTAATGAACTCTAAGTTCGGTGATGTTGCCAATCCTCTGTTAGTTTCAGTTCGCTCCGGTGCCCGTGCGTCCATGCCGGGTATGATGGATACGATATTGAACCTTGGCTTGAACGACGAGGTAGTGGAAGGCTTGTCTCGTAAGACGGGCAACGCTCGTTTCGCTTGGGATTCCTATCGTCGTTTCGTTCAAATGTACGGAGATGTCGTATTAGGCATGAAACCGACAAGCAAAGAGGATATCGATCCGTTTGAGGCGATCATCGAGGAAGTAAAGAAAGCGAAAGGCGTTAAGTTAGATAACGAGCTTGACGTTGAAGACTTGAAAACATTGGTCTCTAAATTTAAGGCAGCCGTTAAGGCCCAGACCGGACAGGATTTCCCGACTTGCGCTTATGAGCAATTGTGGGGCGCTATCTGTGCCGTGTTCAATAGCTGGATGAATGAGCGTGCTATCCTGTATCGTAAGATGGAAGGTATTCCAGACGAGTGGGGAACGGCGGTTAGCGTACAAGCCATGGTATTCGGTAATATGGGCGATACTTCCGCTACAGGCGTTTGTTTCTCTCGTGACGCGGGTAATGGTGAGGACTTGTTTAATGGCGAGTACTTGATTAACGCTCAAGGTGAGGATGTTGTAGCAGGTATCCGTACCCCGCAACAGATCACGAAGATCGGTTCACAACGTTGGGCTGAACGTGCCGGAATCTCAGAAGAAGAACGTATCGCTAAATATCCGTCCATGGAAGAAGCCATGCCGGAAATCTATAAGCAATTAGACGCTATCCAAGAGAAATTGGAAGATCATTATCGGGATATGCAAGATATGGAATTTACCGTACAAGAGGGTAAACTTTGGTTCTTGCAAACCCGTAACGGTAAACGTACCGGTGCCGCTATGGTGAAAATCGCTATCGACTTATTGCATCAAGGTATGATCGATGAGAAAACAGCGTTGAACCGTATCGAGCCGAATAAATTAGATGAGTTGCTTCACCCTGTATTCGATAAAAAAGCCGAGAAACTGGCGAAAGTGTGGGTAAAAGGTTTGCCGGCTTCACCGGGTGCCGCTACCGGACAGATCGTATTCTTCGCTGATGATGCCGCTAAATGGCATGCCGATGGCAAAAAGGTTGTCATGGTCCGTATCGAGACTTCTCCGGAAGACTTGGCCGGTATGGCTGTCGCCGAAGGTATCCTTACCGCTCGTGGAGGTATGACATCTCATGCCGCTGTTGTAGCTCGTGGTATGGGGAAGTGCTGCGTATCCGGTGCTGGTGCCTTGAACATCGATTATAAGAATAAGACTGTAGACGTTGATGGCGTGACTTTGAAAGAAGGTGATTATATCTCTATCAATGGTACGACCGGAGAAGTCTATGTCGGGCAGGTTGAGACAAAAGCCGCTGAGTTATCGGGTGATTTCGAGGAGTTAATGGCTTTAGCCGATAAATATACAAAATTGCAAGTTCGTACAAACGCTGATACGCCTCACGACGCTTCGATCGCTCGTAGCTTCGGTGCCGTTGGTATTGGCCTTTGCCGTACGGAGCATATGTTCTTCGAGGGTGAGAAGATCAAAGCTATGCGTGAGATGATCTTGGCCGAGGACGCTGAAGGTCGTAAGAAAGCGTTGGCGAAGATCCTTCCTTATCAGAAAGAGGACTTTAAGGGTATCTTCAAGGCTATGGCCGGATGTCCTGTTACCGTTCGTTTGCTCGATCCTCCTTTGCATGAGTTCGTTCCTCACGATTTGAAAGGTCAAGAGGAAATGGCTGAGACTATGGGCGTGTCCGTTAAGGAGATCCAAAAACGTGTGGAATCTCTTTGCGAGCATAACCCGATGTTGGGTCACCGTGGTTGCCGTCTAGGTAATACATATCCGGAAATTACGGAAATGCAGACTCGGGCCATTTTAGGTGCCGCTTTGGATTTGAAGAAAGAAGGTATTGAGGCTAAACCGGAAATCATGGTACCATTAACAGGTATCTTATATGAATTCAAGGAACAAGAGAAGGTGATCCGTACCGCGGCCGAAGAGCTATTCAAGGAAGTTGGCGATCGTATCGAATTCAAGGTAGGTACGATGATCGAGATTCCTCGTGCGGCATTGACAGCGGATCGTATCGCTTCCAGCGCTGAATTCTTCTCATTCGGAACGAATGACTTGACTCAGATGACATTTGGTTACTCTCGTGACGATATCGCTTCCTTCTTACCGGTTTACTTAGAGAAGAAGATTTTGAAGGTCGATCCGTTCCAAGTACTAGACCAAAATGGTGTAGGACAGCTGGTTCGTATGGCAACTGAGAAAGGTCGTGCCATCCGTCCGGATTTGAAATGTGGTATTTGCGGCGAGCATGGTGGTGAGCCTTCTTCCGTTAAGTTCTGCCATAAAGTTGGCTTGAATTACGTATCATGTTCACCTTTTAGAGTGCCCATCGCTCGTATCGCGGCGGCGCAAGCGGCTCTAGAAGACTAATCAAGGGGTTGATTTTTAATAGTTTAAGCACACGATAGACAGGAGGGTGGACTGAGTGATCAATCTACCCTCTATTTTTTTATAGTCATATGGTATAATCTTATATATCAGGATATTGAAGTGGAGGGGAAGGCAACAAAACGACTAGTTTAATCGTTCGTTTTAATTAGTCGTTTGCAAATATCGCAAAAAACATTTACTTATGAAAGTCAAAAAGACTTTAGAATATAATTTTGATGCGGTTTTTGGGGTATTTTACTAAACCTATATGTTCCCTATAAAATAATCGATATAAACGACTAATTAAAACGAACGATTAATTCATTCGTTTTTTATGGTTAAACCCTCTTTTTGCATAAATATAATGAGAACGGATATATATGAAAACGACATTAGGCATAGAGTTCGAGCCTTTTTTTCCTCAGATAAGTCATCGTGCCAAGATCGGCTGCGCAAAGTATGATTTGTCTACTGGGGAAGGAGTGGCGATGGAACAATGGTATCTGAATATGGGTGAAGTTCCGGGAACTCCATTGAGCCAGATAGTAGGCATATATTCCAATGTCAAGCCAGAAGACCGTGAATGCTTGAAAACTTCCTTGAGCCGACTTGTCCACGGAGAAACTGATCATGATCAAGGGGAAGTCCGGGTCAGGGATGGCGAGGGATGGAAATGGGTTCGTCTGGATATAATGGAGGCGGGTCTGGAGAAATCAAGCCCCATCCTATTACTGATGAATTATGATATATCTGAACTGAAAGCGATGGAAGAACGAATGCTGAAGGCCGAGAAATCAGAGCGTTTGAAATCCTCCTTTTTGGCAAACATCAGCCATGAGATCCGCATGCCATTAAACGCTATTGTCGGATTCTCTTCTCTTTTAGGGGATGAAGAGGATGGTGAGCTAAGACAAGAGTATATTAATCTTATTCAGACCAATAATGAGTTATTATTGGGTATCGTTAATGATGTATTGGATCTGGCTAAGCTCGAGTCTGGTACCATGACCTTTGATTTCATGGAATTTGATCTAAGACAACTTATTGTAGAAACGGTAGCATCTTTCCAGATCAAAGTACCGAGAGGGGTAGCTTTGACCTATCCGGAATCTTTGGATTCCTTTTTATTACGCTCCGACCGTATCCGTTTGAAACAAGTTCTTGGCAATTTTATAACAAACGCAATTAAGTACACCTCTATAGGTAGCATCATCTTGTCATATCAAGCCATGGAGAACGAAGTTCTGTTATCCGTGACCGATACGGGGGAAGGAATGTCGGAGGAAATAAAACTTCATGTGTTCGATCGTTTTTATAAAGGACGAAACCAAAAGCAAGGCATAGGGCTTGGACTTTCTATCTGCCAAAATATAATTGAAAGGCTGGGAGGGCGTATCGGTGTCTCTTCTGAGCAGGGAAAAGGCTCTTGTTTTTGGTGCACTTTACCAATCTTTCCCCCAAAAGATACCTATTAAATAAAGAAAATACCGTATATTTGTTTTTGAAAGAGAAACGAAAAAACAATTTCTACGTATGGAGCGGTATTTAATTATAAAAACAAGGGATGAGTTGTTGCGCATTAAGATTGGTCAGATCCTTTATTTTGAAGCAGACAGGAACTATACGAAACTATTGTTGTCAAATGGCATCCAATTTACCTTCGCTATAAATATCGGAAAAATAGAAGAGATCTTAGAGAAGCAGGTCGCTGGTTGTAACAAGATATTAATGCGTGTCGGAAAAAGTCATATCATAAATAAAAATCATATCTTACAAATAAATCTCCCTAAGCAGCGTTTATTATTATTGACGGAAGAGGGTAAGCCTAAAGAGTTGGTAATATCCAAGGATCCGTTGAAAGTGCTGAAAGATAATCTTGAGAAGGAGATGGGAAAGCCTCAAGAGGAAGAGGAAAAGGAATAAGACTATGATTATAAAGATAGGAAAAGCAAAAGACAATGATTTTATTGCAAACGATCCTCATGTAAGCCGCCATCATGCCCGTCTGATACGTGAGGATGGTGGCAACTTATTATTGGAGGATACGGGATCTACTAACGGTACGTTCGTGAATGGAGCCCAGATCATAAAGAAACGTGTTACTCCTACGGATCATATTCGCTTGGGGGATAGCTATGTCTTGAATCTTTCCGAGGTGCTTAAATACAATAATGATTATAGCGATGAATTTGCCGCATTGAAAAAAGTCTACGATGATTATATTCAAGCAAAAGTCAAGATTCAATCCTCTAATCAGTTTAAGACCAGATTATTTCAATCCTTACCATTTGCTTTGCCCGGAATAGTGGGGGTCGTGATAGGCTTCTTAGGGAAAGGTAGCCCGGAACTATTCGGCATCAGCCTCTTGATAACGATTTGTGCCCCTACGGTAGGAATCTATCTAGGAGCCAAGCAGTCGGCCAAGATTCCCCAGCAATTGCAGGATATCGCCAATCAATTTAAGATAGACTATGTTTGTCCGAAATGTGGGACATTCTTGGGTGAGATCCCTTGGGAATCATTGAAAAACCGAAAGCAATGCCCAGTTTCTTCCTGTAAGGCCAAATGGGTGAGAGAATGAGCCTTTTCTTTTCGTATAGTAAAACAGCCTCTTTTGTACATGAAACCCAAATGTTTGATTATAAGAGAGAATAACAAGTTTATTAATCCATTGCTTTTTGTACTTTTGTTTTCGGAATATTAATATATTAGGAACAAAGGTTATGCAAGAAGAGGAATATACATTCGTAACTTTAGACGGCAATGACGTCATGCCAGCGGATGCTGTCATAATAGACGTGGAAGGAGGAGGTGTCGACCTAGGCGACGCCATAGTTATAGACGATAGTAGCATCGAGTCTTTCGATCATTCAGACTTTATAACATTGGCGGACGATACGGTTATGCTTTCCGATACAGATATGATGGATCTGTACTCTACGGATATGGATGGCGCAGATATTTCGTTTATCGTATGATCGCGGTTAAATGTCCACATTGCCATGTAGGATTAAAGGTAGACGAGGGGAAGATTCCCCTCGGCATTACCTCCTTTAAGTGTCCGAAATGCAAAGAGCCTATTCCTTTGTCCTTATTATCCGAGAAAAGTAATCATCAGGAAGTCGATTCCGATACGATTTTAGTGACACCTGTCAAGACTGGAATCGGCAGACTGACGGTTCTTCCAGACGCCGATACACCTGAACAAGCGTTTCCTCTTCACGAAGGGAAGGTTGTCATTGGCCGGAAGTCGAACGCCTCACAAGCTACGATGCCAATTATCACGGCTGATCGCACGATGAGTCGCGAGCATATTTGCATTGAGGTGAAAAAAGATTCAAAAGGTGGATATAAACATTTCCTTACCGACAATAATAGTAAAAACCATACGTTATATAATAACAGTTACCTAGAGAATGGCGAGGTGGTCGTGCTCAATGATAATGACGAGATTATTATTGGTCGCACCGTCTTACGTTTTAATGAATAAAACTCATTTGTTATGATTATAACGATCGGTAAGCCATGTGCTATTACGGAAAAAGGAGGCAGATCGAATAACGAGGATTCCATTTACCCGCTTCCCGAACAAGTGACCCTTGACCAAAAATTGTTTATGGTTTGCGATGGTGTGGGTGGAGCCGAGAAAGGGGAGGTAGCCAGCTCATTAGCTTGCGAGTCCATACAAACTTTCTTTTCTACGTTCCTAAAGGATGATCCCACGCCTGAGTTTATCCATAAAGCCGTACATTATGCGGAAGTCTGTTTCGACTCCTATGTTCAAGAGCATCCGGAAGCGATGGGTATGGCTACTACGCTCACCATGGCCTATATCGCTTCTTCCGGAATCGTATTGGCTCATATCGGAGATAGCCGGATCTATCATCTGAGGAAGGGGGAGATTTTATATCAAACAGAAGATCATTCATTGGTAAATTCATTGGTTAAATTAGGTAAGATCACTCCGGAAGAAGCGTTAACCCACCCCCAGCGGAATGTGATTATCCGGGCTATACAAGGCACTCATATTCCAACAGAAGCGGACATTATTACCTTGAACGATATTCAACCCGACGATTTCCTCTTTCTTTGTACGGACGGGGTTCTTGAAAGACTGAAGAATGAAAAGATCGCAGAGATATTTAATGGTCGTTTATCTGTTCCGGAAATAAAGGACGCTCTCATGGAAGCCTGTGACGGCAAGACTCGGGATAATTTTTCTTTTTATATCATACCTATTCAAAAAGTGGAAGATAGCATGGGTTTTAAGCAAAATATTCTCTCTTTTCTTTATTCTTTTATATAAATAACGTACTTTTGGCAGATTAAATGGAATTATTCAAGGTTATGAATCTGCCAGACGGACATCTTCTTCAAAACGGAAAATACAGACTTACTCATGTGGTTGGTCAAGGTGGTTTTGGCATAACCTACAGAGGAGTTTGGTATACAGAGGTTAAAGGATCTTTAGGCACCGTAAAGACGGAGGTCCCTATCTGTGTCAAGGAATATTTCTTCAAGGATTATTGTTATAGAGAACCCGGTTCCCAAGCCGTAAAAGTACATTCGGAGACGGGAAAGGTCTTATTTAACAAGTTCAAGGAAAAACTGATCAAAGAGGCAAAGATCCTATCGGAAGTTCACCATCCCTATATCGTAAACGTGTTGGAGGTTTTCGAGGAAAACAATACGGCTTATATTGCCATGGAGTATATTTCCGGCTTCTCGCTAAAATATATGCTTGAGAAAAACGGGATATTGCCCGAAGCTACGGTCCTTAAATATGTACGGCAAATTGGCGAGGCGTTACAATTCGTTCATGATAAGAGTATCTTGCATCTGGATATCAAGCCTAGCAATATCTTGATCGATAAGAACGGGAACGCCCGCTTGATCGATTTCGGAGTCAGCAAACGTTACGATATCGAGCAGGAAGAGACCAGCACTACGATGTTAACCCTTTCTAAAGGATTCGCATCCATAGAGCAATACGATAACGAAGGAACACAAGTGTTCTCGCCCCGTCCGGATATTTATTCCTTGGGAGCCACGATGTATAATCTGTTAACGGGAACAATCCCTACAGAATCTATACTACGTGCCGCACGTCCTTTGCGAAACCCCTCTGAAATCAATGCGGCGATCAGCCCGAAAACAGAGGCTGTTATCATAAAAGCGATGCAAATCATTCCTGCGGATCGCTTTGAGACGGTGGGCGAGATGTTGGCGTCTTTGGATTTTTCTCAAGCGGAAAAGGAAGTTCAGGTTGTCCCAAGTCCATCTCCCGAGATTGTGAATGAGGAAACAACGGTGGTTTATTCATCACCTGTAGATTCTAAATTAGTAGGATCGGATGATGAAGAGACTGTTGTCAATGTGGCTAATCCACCTACCGTGGAGCCAATAACAGAAAAGAATAATTCCAGAAAGAAAATAATTCCTATCGGAATCGCTATATTTGTCGTTGTAGGATCCGCTACGGCTCTTTTAGTGCATAGCAATAGGCCCACAAAAGAGGTTGTCGAGAGTATTGATTTACCTTCAGCTGTGGAGCCGGATAGCAATGTCTCAAAAGAAGTAGAAATGCCAGATCACCCAGTTTTACATACGGAACCTCCTATCTCTGAGATAAAGGAAGCGGAGAAACAAGAGCCTAAAGTGGAAGAGAAACGACCTATGGAAACAGAGCATACGATAGAAGAGAATGTTCTCCCGGATCAGCCATCGGAAAATGAGATGAATGAGAAATATAACTCGTTAATCGCCTCCGGTAAGGAAAAAATGGCCAAAGCTGATTATTTGGGAGCTAAGAAAGATTTGTCGGAGGCAAAGGATACGAAACTTACGGAAGAGGTAGTCCGGTTGATCATCGCTTGTGATGAGAAAACCGAGGAGAAACGTATAGCGGACAAAAAGGCCCTGTATGAGGAGAAAATGGCTTTCGGACGATATAAGATCGTACGTAAGAAGTCAAATAACAGATACGGGGCGATCGATTCGAAAGCCGAGGAACGTATTCCTTGCAAATACCTAAGTGTCGGTATCGCGGATAACGGCCGGGCATTCGAACGGGAAGACAATTTGTTTGATATTTATAATTCTGACGGATCATTGATTAGCGAAGGCCTTACTTATTATTGATTGTAATATTATGAACAACTAAACATGTATTTACCTATTATATGAAAAGACTTTGGATATTGATGATATGTGCGGTATTTCCCCTCGGACTGCTGGCGCAACAGCGTACGGAATACAACCGTAAGGGAGATGAAGCGATGAAACGTCTTGATTATAGTGACGCTAAAATGTGGTACGAGGAAGGCGTATCGCAATGCGACGCATACAGTATTGATCAGCTGACTACGATTTGGCTTTCCAACGAGCGAATGCGGCCTTCCATGCGTAGCTTGATGAATAAATGTTTAAACTGCCTGACGGTCAAAGCTACGGAAGATGATCCGGATGCCATCTCTAAATTAATCATTTATTATTCGGAAGGTATCGGAACCCCTAAAAGTGAGGAGCTAGCAACCTATTGGAAAGAATACCAAGAGATGTTGTTAAAGCCGGCGGAACCCGAGGCCCAACCGATAGATTCCGCAGCGGTATCCCCTAAGAAACGAATGGAGTTTTTCGCGGGATACTCGTATTCGATCGAATCTCCTTATGGAATCACGGTAGGAGGTATGGGGCAACGCTTCGGTTGGTATGTCCGTTTCAAGACGAATATGTCTTTTATGAATTATACGGACGAATGTAATAACCAAGGGCAGATTATTAAGTTCTCTAATTCGGAAGGGGAATCTTATGAGCTTAATACAGGTAAATCCTCGAAGACAAATAGTATAGCCGGAACGGCCGGTTTAATCGTAAAATGCTTTCCGTGGTTATATGCCTCTGTTGGTTTGGGATATGGTGAAAGAGCTTTACTACATTCGTTCACGACCCATTCCTATGAAAACTACGACAGTACACGAGAGGTATGGTGCCGGAATATTGATTCCTCATACAAAGGGGTCGCTGCCGAGGTTGACTTGATGATGAAAATAACGAACTCTGTATTTATTAGCGTTGGATGCAATACGGTTAATTTTAAGTACTTGGATCTAAACGCTGGCTTAGGTGTATTCTTTTAATATTGATTATTTATGAAACATATATACTCACTCTTCTCTATTCTATTTGCGGCTTTATTAATGGCCGGATGCGTGAATGATCCGGATATAGATGGTGGCATTCGAAACGCTAAAAAACCGTCTGTTAAGACAGACGAGATATTGAAGTCCACGGCTAGTTCCGTGACAGTATCGGGGGAGGTCTTGCAAGAAAACGGCGCTCCCGTGACAGAGGCCGGTTTTTGTTGGAGCACGGAATCTACCTTTACTGTGATAGAGAAAAATAAAAAAGCCGTATCCAAGCGTAAGGTAAAATATGAGGCTACGATCGAGGGCTTAACCAATGATCTGGATTACTATATCCGGGCCTATGCGATCAATGCGGTAGATACCGCTTATGGAGAGATTTTACCTTTTAAGACGAAAGATGGATTAGGAAGCGTTAAGACCTTATTGCCAGTCAACGTGATGTCTACTTCCGTTCAATGTGGAGGTATGATAACCAAACAAGGGGAAGCCGAAATCGAGGAAAGGGGTATTTACTTAATGCTGAATCCGGAGCCTTCAGCATCCGACTCTACGATTCGTATAGACATGGAAGCCGATTCGTTCTATTGTACGATCTCCGATTTAAAACCGGAAACTACCTATTACGTTAGAGCTTACGCAAAAAGTAAATATGGTGAGTATAACGGGGCGAAAGTCGAGACCTTTAAGACCACGAATGGTCGTCCTGTATTAGATGATAACAAATTCAAGAAAATAGCGACAGAGTTTACCTATGCGGAGTTCTCCATGGAAATAATAAGCGAGGGAGATTCTCCGATCACGGCATGTGGTTTCTGCTTTAGTGCTGATAAATCGCCTACAATAGAAAATGGGGATACGATTATTTGCGGAGCGGGTATCGGAGAATTTGCCGGGAAAATCTATGATATGCAACAGCAGAAAGGGTATTACGTACGTGCTTATGCGACAAACGCTTTAGGTACTACCTATAGCGCAGGCGAAGGTATCCATACGATTCTGGAAAGTGAGTTGCCTACAGTCAATACGAAGGAGGTGTCTACTATTAAAAACGGTACCGCATGGGTAGGAGGAGAGGTCTTAGCCGAAGGTGCCTCACCGGTTACAGAGGCTGGTGTATGTTGGGGAACTAGTCCTAGTCCGGCCTTTGGTAATTGTGAAGGAGCGGTAGCTCTTTCTTCCGGTACACAAGCGTTTACGGGTACGATAAAGGAATTGAGAGGAGGCACGAGCTATTATTTAAGGGCTTACGCTAAAAATAAGAATGGTATCGCTTACGGAGAGGAAGTTCGCTTCCAAACTCCGGATATATTTGGAGCAGGGGCAAGGTTTGAGGGAGCTTTCCGGATACCGGGATCTACCTCTTTCTGTACCTTGGCTAATAGCACGGGATTCTTGTTAGGCGGTGACACGGGTAGGGAATACACCGATGAGTTTTGGGGATATATGACCTCTAAGAAAGAATGGTTGCCCTTAAGGTCTCAGCCTGAGAAATTATCGGGCCAAGCATGTTTCAGCATCGGATTTGGCCTATGGACTTTTGGTGGTTTGGATAACACGGGAAAGATATGTGACAGTTTATATGTATACTCCACATCCGATAATTCTTGGAGCGCCGTACAAACAGACCAGCAACGGCCTAAAGGTATGTATCGGGCGGCATGTTGCAGAATGGAAGATCAAGCGTTCCTCATAGGTGGACGTAGAGGTAACGAACTAATCGATGAAGTCTGGACTTATGAACCGAGCGCTTTCGTTTGGAGCAAGAAATCTAATTTCCCGATTAAACAATACGGCGGAATATCCGTTGTAATTGGTGACCGTATATATGCCGGACTGGGGATTATTAATAAAGCGGATCCTTCTTTGGAATATACGACACAGTTTTGGTCTACAGACAAGAACGCTGTAGCTTGGGAAAAGGAGGCTTCGTTCCCCGGAAGGATGCTTTTATGTGCTATCGCTTATGGTAATTATGTATATGGCGTAGACGGGGACGGTTATATTTGGCGCTATGATCCGGACTCTCAGAACTGGAGCCAGAAATCCCAGTTACCAGCGGCTAACAGGTCTGTACATTGCATGTATGTCTTGGATAATTATATCTATATCGGTTTGGGCAATGCCTCTAACTCATTAATCAGTTACGATCCTACTTGGGATAATTAAAGATGAATAGAACAGCGATTTTAGAACAGATACAGAAGAACGTAGAACGGCTGTCGGCTCCTGATCTACCGGAATACAAATATATCCCGTTGCATCAGAAGCCATCGCCTTCAGTCGCTACGTTGCATGAGATCATGCGCCTATTACGTACGGTTATCTTCCCCGGATTCTTTGGTACGGAACAAGAGGCTCAATTAGGCTCTATCCAATATTATACGGGAGTCTATTTGGAAAAGATCTATGATCTCTTACAAGAGCAAATATATAATGGACTTTGTTTTGAGGTAGAGCGTTGTTGTGATTCCAAGGACCGGGCTTCCGAGATCTCGATCGCTTTTATTAACCGGATTCCTCATATCAAATATTTACTGTCCACCGATGTAAAGGCCATCTTGGATGGTGATCCGGCAGCCAAGAGCGTGAGTGAGATTATATTCTGTTATCCGGCGGTCTATGCGCTTTTACATCAACGGGTCGCTCATGAATTATTCGAGCTAGGCGTACCGGTACTCCCGCGTATCATTACGGAAATGGCACACTCGCAAACCGGGATCGACATTCATCCCGGGGCGCAGATCGGAGAATATTTCAGTATCGATCATGGAACGGGTATTGTCGTGGGACAAACCGCCATTATCGGAAACCATGTCCGCCTTTATCAAGGTGTGACGTTAGGAGCCAAGAGTTTTACGCTGGACGAGGAAGGACTTCCGATAGATTTGCCCCGTCACCCGATCATCGAGGATTATGTGACCATTTATTCCAACGCATCCATATTAGGACGGATCACTATTGGCCGAGGATCTATTATCGGGGGTAACATCTGGCTCACCCATAGTGTACCTCCCAATTCCAAGATATCTCAATCACGTGTCGAAGAAAAATTCACGGAAATATGATATTATTTGAAAGAGATTCCGTATGTTTGTGCAAATGACATTACGGTGTTTTCCTTAAATAATAGAATATGACCATGAACAAAGTAAAGACATTAGATGATCTCAAGAAAATGCGTGAATCTCTTCGTGCGTCTTTGGATCTGCGTGAAAAAAGCAATACCCCTGATCAGCTCGTACAAATTAAGGTTTCTATGGCCACTTGCGGTATAGCTGCCGGAGCCAAGGAGATAATGAGTTATTTTATCGAGGTTTTAGACCGGCAGAGAATCGATGCGTTGGTAACTCAAACCGGATGCATGGGCTATTGTTATGCGGAACCGACTATCGAAATCAAGCTTCCGGGTCAGGAGCCGTTGGTATTCGGTTATGTCGATAAGGCAAAAGTAGAAGAGATCATAGATAAGTATATCCGTAAGGGTATCTTGGTAGACGGCATCATTCCTGTAACTTACACCACCGTAAAACCCGAATAAGAAATTTAATATCTTACATAAATGGCACAATACACGAATTATATATTGGTGTGCGGTGGCACAGGTTGCCGTGCATCACAAAGCGAGCAGATCATCGAGAATCTGAGAGCCGCCGTCGAGCAATACGGATTAGAGGATACACAAGTGATCCGTACCGGATGCTTCGGTTTCTGCGAGAAGGGTCCGGTAGTTAAGATGATCCCCGATAACACTTTTTACGTACAAGTTCAACCATCGGATGCGGACGAGATCGTACGGGAGCATTTGGTAAAAGGCCGTAAAGTGGAACGGTTACTTTATATGAATCCGGAAACCCGTGAGCTGGTTCCGGACTCCAAGCATATCGGATTCTATAAGAAACAGCTACGAATCGCCCTTCGAAATTGTGGCTTTATCAACCCGGAGAATATCGATGAGTATATCGCTCGTGACGGCTATGTAGCGTTAGGAAAAGCCCTTGTGGAAATGACTCCCGAGGAAGTAATCAAGGAAATCATGGATAGTGGTTTACGGGGTCGTGGGGGCGGTGGTTTCCCGACAGGCTTGAAATGGCAGATTACCCGTAAGGTACAAGCGCCTCAAAAATACGTGGTTTGTAATGCGGACGAGGGCGACCCGGGCGCTTTTATGGATCGCTCCATATTGGAGGGCGACCCGCATTCGATTGTGGAGGCTATGGCGATTAATGGATATTGTACGGGAGCTAACAAAGGTTTGGTATATATCCGTGCCGAATATCCGCTAGCCGTTGAACGTTTGAAAATAGCCATACGGCAAGCGAAAGAATATGGATTGCTGGGCGAGAATATATTTGGGACTGATTTCTCATTCGATATCGAGATCCGGTACGGTGCCGGAGCTTTTGTTTGTGGAGAGGAGACCGCTTTGATCCACAGTATGGAAGGTTTGCGAGGCGAGGCTACCGTAAAGCCGCCGTTCCCTAGTGAACACGGGTATAAAGGTTGTCCGACCAATGTAAATAACGTAGAGACTTATGCGAATATCCCGGTGATCTTGTTAAGAGGCGCTAAATGGTTCAGTAGTATCGGAACAGAGAAAAGCAAAGGAACAAAGGTGTTCGCCTTGGCGGGAAAGGTAAACAATGTGGGGCTGATCGAGGTTCCTATGGGTACGACTTTGCGTGAGGTTATCTTTGGAATTGGGGGAGGTATCAAGGATGGAAAGAAGTTTAAGGCTGTGCAAACCGGTGGCCCGTCAGGAGGTTGCTTGACAGAAAAGCATCTTGATCTTCCTATCGATTATGATAATTTGCTTGCCGCTGGTTCCATGATGGGTTCCGGAGGTATGATCGTCATGGACGAGGATGATTGTATGGTAGCCATGGCTAAGTTCTATCTGGACTTTACGGTCGAGGAATCTTGCGGTAAATGCGCACCGTGCCGTATCGGTAATAAACGCTTACATGAAATATTGCAGAAAATCACGAGTGGAAACGGAACCGAAGAGGATTTGACCCGTCTAAGGAATCTGGCGATGGTGATTAAGGATACCGCTTTATGCGGCTTGGGACAGACTTCCCCGAATCCGGTTTTATCTACGATGGATAATTTCTACGATGAATATCTGGCGCATGTCCGGGAGCATCGTTGTCCGTCTCATCAATGCCGGGAACTTACTCAATATTTCATCAATCCGGAGAAATGTAAAGGATGTACGCTCTGTGCCCGTGTTTGTCCGGTGCACGCAATTACAGGTGGACGGAAAATTCCTCATATTATCGATCCGCAAGCTTGTATCCGTTGCGGTACCTGTATGGAGAAGTGTAAGTTCGGAGCGATTTATGTCCACTAAATTCATTTACAATCATGGAAACAATTAAATTAATCATAGATAATAAAGAGGTGGAAGTGCCGAGAGGAACCACCATTTTAGATGCGGCAAAAAGTGTAGGTATTCATATCCCGACACTCTGTTATATGAAACTGGAGGATTTGCATTATGAGAATAATCCGGGAGCTTGCCGTATTTGTGTCGTAGAGATCGAGGGACGTAGAAATTTAGCCCCATCCTGTAAAATGGAATGTACGGAAGGTATGGTCGTACGGACACATACCCCTCGGGTAATGAATGCCCGCAGGACGGTGATGGAGCTGATCCTCTCGAATCATCCGGCGGAATGCCTGACATGTAGTAGCAACGGACATTGCGAGTTACAAAAGATCGCGCACGACCTAGGAATCCGCGAGATCCGGTATAAGGGAGAAATGTCTACATTTATGATAGATCGTTCCCCTTCTATTGTCCGGAACATGAACAAATGCATCATGTGCCGCCGTTGTGAGACCATGTGCAATACGATACAGACGGTTGGCGCCTTGACTGCCGTGAACCGTGGATTTAACGCGGCCGTATCGACAGCTTTCGAACGGGATATGGCCGGAAGTACCTGTTCTTATTGTGGACAATGCGTATCCGTCTGTCCTGTAAACGCACTTAGCGGACGTAATACGCAACAGCCGGTCTTGGACGCTTTGGCCGATCCTACTAAAATTGTTATCGCCCAGACAGCGCCGGCGGTTCGCACAGCGTTGGGACGTGATTTCGGGTATGAGCCGGGTACATTGGTTACAGGCAAGATGGTTTCAGCTTTGCGTCAATTGGGTTTTGATTATGTATTCGATACGGACTTTGCCGCCGACTTGACCATTATGGAAGAGGGAACGGAATTATTACATCGCCTAGGTAGTTACCTAAATGGAGACAAAGAGGTGAAAATACCGTTAATGACGAGCTGTTGTCCGGGTTGGGTTAGCTTTGTGGAACAACATTTCCCCGAGTTACGGGATAATTTATCTACAGCCAAGAGCCCGCAGCAAATGTTCGGAGCGATCGCCAAGAGTTATTTCGCCGAGAAGTTGGGAGTGGACCGTAAGGATTTGGTAGTCGTATCTATCATGCCTTGTTTGGCGAAGAAGTATGAGGCTAGCCGCCCGGAGTTTAGCGTGGAAGGTAATCCCGATGTAGATTATTCGATATATACCCGTGAGTTAGCCCGTTTAATCCGTTATGCGAATATAGATTTCAATGAACTGCCGGATGGTGAGTTCGATCGCCCGTTGGGTGAATCTACCGGAGCGAGCGTGATCTTCGGTACTACCGGAGGTGTTATCGAGGCCGCTTGCCGTACTGCTTATGAATTATATACGAAGAAAAATCTGGATAAAGTGGACTTCGAGGAGTTACGCGGGCTGGAAGGTATTCGTAGCGCTACCATCGATTTTAATGGGACTCCGGTAAAGATCGGTATCGCTCATGGTCTGGGGAATGCCCGCAAATTGATCGAGGAGGTGAAGAACGGTACCTCTCCTTATCATGCGATCGAGGTGATGGCTTGTCCGGGAGGCTGTATCGGCGGTGGCGGACAACCGTTCCACCGAGGCCGTATGGAGGTACTTCGCCGGCGTGCTGCCGCTCTTTACCGGGAAGACGCTAACAAACCGCTTCGCAAGAGCCATGAGAATCCGTATATCCAGCAATTATACAGCGAGTATTTGGGAGAGCCTTGCGGACCGAAAGCCCACAAATTACTGCATACCCATTACATAGATCGTAAGGAAGTAATCGGTATGTATATAGAAACTGAAAAAAGTAAATAAGCCATGAATGAGATACATTTGCCTAAAACAAAAGTAGCGGAGCTACATGCGATATGCGCTGAACGCAACAACGATCCCGGGGAGTTGATCAATATCTTGCACGCCGCCCAAGGCTTGTTCGGATATTTACCACCGGAAGTCCAACAGGTTATCGCCGCCGAATTGAATATCCCGGTCTCAAGGGTATATGGCGTAGTTACTTTTTACTCATTCTTTACGATGACCCCCAAGGGGAAATACCCCATCTCGGTTTGTCTGGGAACGGCCTGTTACGTGCGTGGCGCGGAAAATGTTCTGGAAGAAATGCAACGTCAATTGGAAATAAAGGTAGGAGAGACTACACCGGACGGTTTGTTCTCCTTGGATTGCTTACGCTGTGTCGGTGCTTGCGGATTGGCTCCGGTGGTCATGATCGGCGGGAAGGTCTATGGAAGGGTTACTCCCGAGAAGGTACGGGATATACTTTCCGACTACTATCTGAAAGAGCAATAAGATACGAAAACACAAGCGGTCACATAAGGTTTTACGTGACCGCTTGTATAAAATAATGCGAATAATCGTATTTTCAGAAACGACTGATCGAACCGCCACCCCCGGAGCTTCCACCTCCCCAAGAGCCGCCACCGCCGCCTCCGCTAAAACCTCCGAAACCACCACCGCCCCCCATAATAATAGGGCCACCTCCTCCTCGGTGTATGCGGTCGATGGTACGATTTTTTTTCTCTGTATACCCGCAACTCTTACAGCGATATACATCTTCGGCCAGACCTTCCGAAAAACGAGTCGCTTCCCGGATCACCTGCTGCCCCATATACACAAAGGTTTTCTTTCCACAACGGGGGCATGCCTTCGGACGATACTTTAAGTATGCGATAAACGCCGAGAAACCGATCATCCCGATAATCCCCACCACGAATATCCACATAAAATCATCATCGGACGAGGAAGAAGAACGGTTGCCAGTCATGCCTGCCCGTTCATAGTCGCTGGACATTAAATACTTGGTAACCGCCATGACTCCTTTCAACATGCCGGCGCTATAATCCCCGGCCTTTAGATCGGGCATCATATACCGCTGCTGGAGCCGGTAGCAAATCGCATCGGGTAAGACACCCTCGATGCCATATCCCGTCTCGAAAACGACCGAACGTTGGGAAGGTTCCGTCACCAACTGGATCAATAAACCATTATCCTTGCTCTTCTGCCCCAAGCCCCAATGCTTAAATAGATCTGTGGCGAACATCCGGGCATCCTGATCCCCGATGCTATTCACGGCAACGACAGCTACCTCGATACCGAGACTATCTTCCACTACATTTAATAATTGATTGATACGTGCCGCGTCATCCGGGGTAATGATACCATCCGGATTACTGACATGGTTCAACCGGTTGGAAAGACGTACGTTCGGAATGGTCTCGATCGAATAATCCTTTGCCGCGAAAATAGAGGAGGCAAAACCAACCAGCAATAAACTGATCCATAAAAGGCTTACCGGACACTTGCGCCTAGATCTTATATTCTTTATCTCACTCATTCAGCGAATGGCTATTAGAATTCTACCTTAGGAGCCTTTTCCGCACCGGATTCAGCGGCGAAATAAGCTTTCGATTGGAAGCCGAACATTCCGGACAAAATATTGTTCGGGAATTGGCGAATATAGGTATTATAAGACTGAGCTACCTCATTAAAACGTTTACGCTCTACTGAGATACGATTTTCGGTCCCTTCCAATTGCGCTTGAAGCTCCATAAAGTTTTGATTCGCTTTTAAGTCTGGATAACGCTCTAAAACAAGCATCAAACGGGAGAGGGCATTTCCTAACTCACCCTGTGCGGACTGGAATTTCTTCAAGGATTCCTCAGTAAGGTTAGAAGGATCAATCGTAGTCTTCGTCGCCTCGGCACGAGCGTTGACCACACCTTCTAAAGTCTCTTTCTCATGTGCGGCGTATCCTTTTACCGTATTTACCAGATTCGGGATCAAATCCATACGGCGTTGATATTGGTTCTCAACTTGACTCCATGCGGTTTTCACGCCTTCGTCTTGAGTTACCATATTATTATACACACCTTTCACCCAAAAGAATAATATCGCTACGATAGCGATGATAATCCATACAACTTTGTTCTTAAACATCTTTGCCTTATAATTTATTGATTATACATAATGAGGCAAAGCTATATAAAAAAATCGGATTATCCACATAGCGATTGGCGGCTGCTTATAACTGCGATTGTTAGCTGCTTATAATGGGCATTGTAACATCCTTATATTGCCCATTGTTAGAACCTCATACTGGGCATTATAGGAAGGAGCTTGCCGCGATGCTGCGGATGGAAGCCCACCGCATAGATTCTATTTATCTTCCCATAGATAAAACTGATCAATGAAATCCAAGGCTTTTAGGGTACATGTAAGTGAATTGTTCTATATTTGCACTTAATAAATCTAAATAAATATAGTTATGCGTAAAACAATTTATGCTAAAATGACGGCATTACCGGTAGGACTCTGCGCTTTAGCCTTTGCGGTTACCTCGTGCGGTTCTTCCGAATACAAGAAATTTGCCGACAATGAAGGTAAGCAAGTGGCCTCTATCCTGCGGGAAAACGACTGTTTGGCCTGCCACTCTGAAAATGCGCCTCTGCCATTTTACGGTAATTTACCGTTGATCGGTCCCGTAGTACAGGCAGACATGAAGGAGGCCGTTCACTATGTGGACTTGACTGCTATGGTGGAAGCCTTGGAGAACGGGCAGCCCGTTTCAGAGGTTGATTTGGCGAAGGTGGAGAATACGGCCCTAAGCGGCTCTATGCCCCCGGCTAAGTATTCCCATATGCCGATGCACTGGGGAACTAGCCTTGACGACAATGAGAAAGCGGTGATCATTTCATGGGCGAAGAATGTCCGTAAAGATCGTTTCACGACCGAAACCGTAGCGGAAGAATTTAAGAATGAGCCTCTTCAGCCTCTAATGAAGAGCTTGCCTACAGATCCGGCGAAGGTAGAGTTGGGTTTTGCCCTGTATCATGATACTCGTTTGTCTGCGGACAATACGATCTCTTGCGCTACTTGCCACGGATTGAACACAGGTGGTGTAGACCGTAAGCAATATTCGGAAGGTATTAATGGACAGTTCGGTGGTGTTAACGCTCCGACCGTATATAATGCGGCGCTTAATTTCGTTCAATTTTGGGACGGACGTGCGGCAGACCTAAAAGAGCAAGCGGCTGGTCCTCCATTGAACCCAGTGGAAATGGGTTGTACCTCATTCGACCAGATTTGCGAGGCTTTAGCGCAAGATAAGGATTTCACGAAGAAATTCACGGAAGTGTATCCGGAAGGTTATTCTCAATCTACGATCACGGACGCTATCGCTGAGTTTGAGAAGACCTTGCTTACGCCGAGTCGTTTCGACAAATACTTGATGGGAGATAAAAACGCGCTTACAGCGGAAGAATTAGAGGGCTATCAACTATTCAAGGACAATAAATGCGCTACTTGCCACGTTGGTGTAAATGTCGGTGGTCAATCTTACGAGTTCATGGGTATCAAGAACAGCTATTTCGATTACCGGAATACAGGGTTGACGGACGGTGATAACGGACGCTATGCCGTGACTAAGAAAGAATCCGATCGTCATAAGTTCAAAACCCCGACACTTCGTAACGTGATGCTGACTTATCCGTACATGCACGACGGAACCGTAGCCTCCGTGGAGGATGCGATCCGTATCATGCATGAGTTCCAGATCGGAAAGGAGATCAATGATGTAGAAGTTGAAAAAATCGTTGTTTTTCTAGGAACTTTGAACGGAGAATATAATGGAAAAATGCTTCAATAATTGATTAAAAAAGGTACATGTCCTTCCGCTTGTTCTACATATTACTTATATTTGCCGCAGTTAAGTGTGGAGAAGGAATATGGGCACAGGAGGAAGGACTTGCTTCGTATTACCATCATCGTTTCCACGGCAGGAAATCATCCAGTGGAAGGGTTCATGATAAAGAAGAATTAGTCGCCGCGCATCGTACGTATCCTTTTGGTACTTTTTTAAGAGTCACGAACTTGGAGAATATGAAAAGTACCATTGTATGCGTAACGGATCGTGGACCTCGTTATAGAAAACGAATCATTGATGTATCAGCGAGCGCCGCCGAGATATTGGATTTTATCGATAAAGGTGTCGCTAAGGTACGGATAGAAGTCGTTCCCGGCCCCTTAGACCTCCGCTATCTGGACTTGATCTATCCTAAGATTCCTTATCTGGATATAGATTATTTACGTCCGGATCCACCTTATAGGGTGAAATTCACGAAATAAATTTAATATAATGAAGCAAATACTTATCACCGGGGGCGCCGGCTTTATCGGTTCTCATTTATGTGCCCGTCTTTTAGAAGAAGGAAATGAAGTAATTTGTCTGGATAACTATTTTACGGGAAGTAAGGAGAATGTGATTCCTCTGCTGAAAAATCCACATTTCGAGTTGATCAGGCATGATGTTTCTATACCGTTCCAAGCCGAGGTCGATGAGATTTATAATTTGGCATGTCCCGCATCTCCAGTTTATTATCAAATAGATCCGATACAGACGATCAAGACATCCGTGTTAGGAGCGGTCAATATGTTAGGTCTGGCAAAACGGGTGAACGCTAAGATATTACAAGCATCTACCAGTGAGGTGTATGGAGATCCCATGATACACCCGCAGCCGGAAAGCTATTGGGGAAATGTCAACCCGATAGGGCCTCGCTCTTGTTATGACGAGGGCAAGCGTTGCGCCGAGACCTTATTTATGGATTACCATCGCCAAAACAAGGTTCGCATTAAAATCATCCGCATCTTTAATACGTATGGGCCTAATATGAGTACGAACGATGGCCGTGTCGTCTCTAATTTCATTATACAGGCATTACAAAATAAGGACATTACGATTTATGGGGATGGAAACCAAACTCGTAGTTTCCAATATGTAGACGATTTGATCGAGGGGATGATTCGTATGATGAATACCTCGGATGATTTTATCGGCCCGGTAAATATCGGAAACCCGGGAGAGTTCTCGATGAACGAGTTGGCCAAGATCGTGATCCGTTTGACAAACTCCTCCTCTAAGATCGTATACCGCCCGTTGCCGGGAGACGATCCCAAGCAACGTAAGCCCGATATTACGTTGGCCAAAGAGAAATTAGATGGGTGGGAACCTACGGTTTGTTTGGAGGAAGGATTAAAGAAAACGATATTATACTTTAAATCTCTCTAATAAATTTCTAATTTGGCCTAAGAGTATTCTAACTAAATATTCATAAGCGATAAAAGAGTGACTTCTACCTTTGCGTAAAATTTAACGCAAATGGACAGACAAGTCACTCTTTTACTTTTTTTATCTCTTCTTTTCTCTGGGGCGAAAGCCTCTGTTGTCTCCCTCTCCTTGAAAGAGTCCGAGCAACGTTTCTCTGAACACAATCTGGAAGTGATAGCCGAACGGTATAATATCGATATAGCCGAGGCCCAAGTAGTACAGGCCAAACTTTTCGAGAATCCCGTGGTCTCTTTGGAGCAAAATGTTTATAACCGGTTGAACGGACGTTACTTTGATTTCGGGAAACAAGGGGAAACGATCGTAGAGGTGGAACAGTTGATCTATATCGCCGGACAGCGAAACAAACGTGTCCGTTTGGAGAAGATCCATAAGGAAATGGCCCTTTACCAATTCGAAGAGGTATTGAGAACCCTCCGGAGCGAGTTGAAGGAGAAATTCGTAACGCTTTATTTCACCCGGAAATCCCAATCCATTTACGATCGTGAGATCGATTCTTTGGCTCATCTGCTGGAGGTTCTCAAGGAGCAGAATGAGAAAGGGAATGTTTCTTTATTAGAGAAGTCCCGTATCGAGGCCCTATTGCTTTCCTTGCGGCAAGAGCGGAATGATATCGCCAATCAAGCAATCTCCCTTCAAGGAGACATGCGGCTTTTACTAGGAATATCCGGCAATGATACCTTCGAGCCGATATTCGATGAGTCTGTGTTGAACCAGATCGATATGGACTCCGTCCCTTTCTCTGAATTGACCTCTTTATTATACGAACGTCCGGATCTTAAGTTGGCGCAAGTAAGCATCAAGGCTTCGGAGGCGGACGTGAAATTACAACGTTCCCTCGCTTTCCCGGAAGTGAGCGTAAAGGGTACGTATGATAAGGCCGGTAACTTTATCAATGATTATTGGGCGATCGGATTGAGCGTCTCTCTCCCTATATTTAACCGGAATCAAGGGAATATCCGGGCGGCGAAAATATCTGTCGCTCAAAAGGCCCATAAGGAAGAATACGCACGCCGCCAGGCCGAGAATGAATTATTCACCAGCTATGCCCGATTGGAAAAGGCGATTCAGCTTTATCGTTCCTCGAACTATGGATTGGAGAAGGATTTCGCCTTGATTATCGAAGGCGTGAACTTGAATTTCCAAAAACGGAATATCAGTCTCCTTGAGTTTATCGATTATTATGAGACCTACAAAACAACCTGCTTGCAACTTTACCAAACTCAAAAAGAAGTGTTACTGGCCTTGGAGGAGGTAAATACCGTAACGGGTAGCCATGTATTCAACTATTAAAAGCAAATCAAATGATATGAATAAGCATCTAATCACATGCATCCTTTTAGTACCCTTGGTATGTTCCTGCGGGAAACAGGCGACCACCTCGGTCGATACCCGGGAACCTTTACTATTAAATGACAGTTTACAGGAGATTATAACACTGGATACGGTTCGTGACACACCATTAACCAACGAGTTATTGCTCAATGGCCGTGTCAGTTTCAATCCGGAGCGAGTGGCCCATGTGTATCCGATATTTGGTGGAAATGTCACCTCCATTCATGCGGAAGTTGGCGATTACGTGGGGAAAGGAGATGTCCTAGCGGTGATCCGGAGCGGCGAGATCGCTGATATCGACAAGCAGCGAAAGGAGGCCGAGCATCAACTGGCTATCGCTAACCGTAACTTGGAGGCTACCCAAGATATGGCCCGGAGCGGTATGGCTTCCGACCGGGACTTCCTGCAAGCCCAGCAAGAGCAAGCCGATGCCGAGGCCGAGACCAAACGTATCCAAGAAATGTATTCTATTTATAACATAACAGACCCATCTACCTATGTGGTGAAAGCGCCGGTCTCCGGCTTTATCATCGATAAGAATATAAACCGGGATATGCAGATCCGTTCCGATCAAGGGGAGGAGATGTTTACCATTTCCGGTCTCGACGATGTCTGGGTGATGGCCGATGTCTATGAGGGAGATATCAGCAAGGTAAAAGAGGGGGCTACCGTTCGTATCACCACTTTGGCCTATAAGGATATGGAGTTTACGGGAACGATCGATAAGGTCTATCATATGCTGGACCGAGAAAGTAAGACCATGAGCGTAAGAGTCAAATTAAGGAACGAGAAGTATATGCTTAAACCCGGAATGTTTACGAACGTATATGTACAGAGCGCGGTAAAAGGAGAAAGTATGCCTTGCGTAAACGCCCATGCCGTGATTTTCGAGGATGGTAAAGAATACGTTGTCTATGTCTCGAAGGAGGGATATTTGCAAATGCGTGAGATCTCGGTGTATAAGCAAACCGAGAAGTTCTGTTACCTGCGATCCGGCTTGAAGGATGGGGATCGGATCGTAGATCGGAACGCTCTTTTGGTGTATAACGAATTAAAGTAACCGGACGATATGCACACATTCATAGATAATATCATAACGTTCTCCCTCCGGAACAAATTCTTTATCTTCTTCTGTACCACGATCGCCGTAATCGCCGGTATCACCAGCTTTATCCATACGCCGATCGACGCGTTTCCGGATGTGACGAATACGAAAGTGACGATTATCACCCAATGGCCGGGCAGGAGCGCCGAGGAGATCGAGAAGTTTATCACGATCCCGATCGAGATCGCCATGAACCCGGTACAGAAAAAGACGGATATCCGGAGCACGACCCTTTTCGGGCTTTCCGTCATCAACGTGATGTTCGAAGATAAGGTGGATGATTTCTTCGCCCGCCAGCAAGTTTATAATCTCTTGAACGACGCCGACCTGCCGGAAGGGGTCACGCCGGAAGTGCAGCCCTTATATGGTCCGACCGGCGAGATCTTCCGCTATACATTATGTAGCGATAAGCGTTCCGTCCGGGAATTGAAGACTTTGCAGGATTGGGTGATCGAGCGGAAGTTGCGGGCCGTACCCGGTGTAGCGGATATCGTCAGCTTCGGAGGAGAGGTAAAGACTTTCGAGGTTAGCGTCAACCCGAATCAACTGATCAGTTACGGGGTAACGACCTTGGAACTTTATGACGCTATCGCGAAAAGTAATATCAACGTAGGCGGCGACGTGATCACGAAAAGCTCGCAAGCCTATGTCGTGCGGGGTATCGGCTTGATTAACGATGTAAAAGAGATCGAGAATATCGTCGTAAAGAATATCAATGGCACGCCAATCCTTGTCAAGCACTTGGCTACCGTGCACGAATCCAGTCTTCCCCGCCTAGGGCAAGTCGGCCGCATGGAGGAAGATGATGTCGTACAAGGCATCGTTGTCATGCGAAAAGGGGAGAACCCCGGCGAGGTAATCGCCGCCTTGAAGGATAAGATCAAGGATATCCAACAAAACGCCTTGCCGGAAGACGTGCGAATCGTATCGTTCTACGATCGTGAGAATCTGGTAGATCTGGCGGTCAAGACCGTAACACATAATCTGGCGGAAGGTATTCTGCTGGTAACTTTCATCGTATTAATCTTCATGGCGGATTGGCGTACGACGGTGATCGTGTCGATCATTATCCCGTTGGCACTCCTCTTCGCCTTTATTTGTCTCCGGGCGATGGGGATGAGCGCCAACCTCTTATCTATGGGAGCGATCGACTTCGGTATTATTATCGATGGCGCCGTCGTGATGGTGGAGGGGCTTTTCGTGGCATTGGACCGGAAAGCCCGTGAAGTCGGCATGCCCGCTTTCAATTTGATGAGTAAGATGGGTATTATCCGTCATACGGCGAAGGACCGTGCGAAAGCGGTTTTCTTCTCTAAGCTGATTATCATCACCGCCTTGGTCCCGATCTTCTCTTTCCAGAAGGTGGAAGGAAAGATGTTCAGCCCGCTCGCTTATACCTTGGGGTTCGCCTTGTTGGGAGCGTTGATCTTTACGTTGACATTGGTACCCGTCCTATCTTCCATGCTATTAAAGAAAGAGGTGCGTGAGAAACATAATCCGTTCCTCGCGTGGATCAATCGGAAGTCGATCGGTATTTTCGACTGGTGCCACGCCCGTAAGAAGCGGACGATCACGTTCGCCACGCTGGTAGCCTCCGTAG
The DNA here is from genome assembly GCF_003635485.1 of Parabacteroides sp. AF19-14. Classification (NCBI taxonomy): domain Bacteria; kingdom Pseudomonadati; phylum Bacteroidota; class Bacteroidia; order Bacteroidales; family Tannerellaceae; genus Parabacteroides; species Parabacteroides sp. AF19-14. The sequence goes on from NZ_QTMJ01000001.1 coordinate 56,310, forward strand.
GTATCTGGTGCTTCACCTTGTTGGGCAGCGAGTTTCTCCCGCAACTGAACGAGGGCTCTATTTATATCCGTGCGACCTTACCGCAAAGTATATCTTTGGATGAATCCGTTACGTTGGCCAACCAGATGCGCCGGAAGCTGGCGGCTTATCCGGAGGTTCGTCAGGTCTTGTCGCAAACCGGCCGGCCGAACGATGGCACGGATGCGACAGGTTTCTACAACATCGAGTTCCATGTGGATATATATCCCGAGAAAGAGTGGGAAAGCGAACGCTCGAAAGCGGGTCTGATCGAGAAGATGCAAGAGGATCTGGCGATCTATCCGGGCGTGGATTTTAACTTCTCGCAGCCTATCTCGGACAATGTAGAGGAAGCGGCCAGCGGCGTGAAAGGTTCCATCGCCGTGAAAGTCTTCGGTAAGGATCTATACGAGTCGGAGAAAAAGGCGGTAGAAGTTTTCAAGGTCTTGGAGACCGTAGACGGTATCGAGGATCTGGGCGTTATCCGGAATATCGGCCAGCCGGAGCTACGGATCGAGTTGAACGAGTCTCGTTTAGCCCGCTACGGCGTGGCCAAGGAGGACGTGCAATCCATTATCGAGATGGCGATAGGAGGTAAGAGCGCCTCCCTGCTTTATGAGGACGAGCGTAAGTTCAATATCATGGTCCGCTACGAATCCGCTTTTCGCCGTAGCGAGAATGAGATAGGCAAGATACTGGTTCCGGCGAAGGATGGTTCCATGATTCCTATCCGCGAGCTGGCGGATATCCATACGATTACCGGCCCGTTGATTATCTACCGGGATAACCACGCTCGTTTCTGCGCCGTGAAATTCTCGGTCCGGGGCCGCGACATGGGTAGCGCCGTGGCTGAAGCCCAGCGGAAAGTGGAGAGGCAGGTAAAGCTCCCCGAAGGCTATACCTTGAAATGGACCGGAGATTTCGAGAACCAACAACGGGCTACCAAACGCTTGGCCCAAGTCGTCCCCGTAAGTATAGCGATCATCTTCGTGATCCTATTCGTCCTTTTCGGCAACGCCCGGGATGCCGGACTGGTCTTATTAAACGTGCCTTACGCCGCCGTCGGAGGTATCTTGGCCCTATTAATCACGAGTTTCAACTTCTCGATCTCCGCCGGTATCGGCTTTATCGCCCTCTTCGGTATCTGTATACAGAATGGCGTGATCATGATATCGGACATCAAGAATAACCTGCGGGAGAGGCATCCTCTGGAAGATTCGATCAAGATGAGCGTGAAATCAAGGGTACGTTCCGTATTAATGACCGCCTCCATGGCCGCTATCGGCCTGCTTCCGGCCGCCTTGAGCCACGGTATCGGATCGGAAAGCCAGCGTCCTTTGGCGATCGTGATCATTGGCGGATTAATAGGAGCCACGTTCTTCACCCTCTTTGTCTTTCCGTTGATGGTGGAGGCTTTTTATCGACGAATGCTTTATGATAAGAACGGTAAATTAGTGCAACGTAGGTTGTAATTGCTATATTTGTAGCAAGAAAGTCCGGAACTATTAGGGAGGGCGACTGGAGTTATTATGCGAAAGGATTATACTTACTGATCTTTTCACGGCTGTGAAAAGATCATATCACAGAGGTGAAACGATCGTATCACAACCGTGAAAAGAACGATTCACCTCTGTGATACGATTAGCATCACCCTAAGTACGCATTACTAATGATGGACATTCTTAATTAATACATACGATACAATGGCGAAGATATTATTAGTAGAAGACGAGATAAACATCGCCTCTTTTATAGAAAGAGGCTTGCGGGAGTTCGGGCATGAGGTATATGTCGCTTATGACGGTGCCGCCGGTTGGGAACTGACACAGAAGAACGATTTCCAATTGCTGATTCTGGATATTATAATGCCGAAGATGAATGGCCTGCAACTTTGCAAACAGTACCGGCAACGGTTCGGTTACCATGCCCCCGTGATCATGCTGACCGCCTTGGGGACCACCGAGGATATCGTTAGCGGGCTGGATGCCGGGGCGGATGATTATCTGGTAAAACCTTTCAGCTTCCAAGAGCTCGAGGCCCGCATAAAGGCGTTATTACGCCGATCGGGAAACGAATCCGTCCATATGGCTCTCCGGTGCGGGGATCTGGTCTTAGATCCTCCAAGCCATCGGGCTATACGGAATGGGCAGGTCATCGATTTGACCGTAAAGGAATATAGGCTCTTGGAATATTTCATACAGAACCAAGGAACGGCCTTGAGCCGGATGAACTTGCTAAAGAATGTCTGGGACAAGGATTTCGATACCAATACGAACGTGGTTGATGTCTACGTGAATTATTTGCGCACGAAGATAGACAAGGACTTCGAACCTAAGCTAATCCATACCGTGGTGGGTGTGGGCTATATGATGGAAGCATGAAGACAGGAAACAAGATCGCTCTCTTTTACTCGGCCATTACCATAGGCGTGATAGCCGTCGTGACGCTTGTCTTCTATTTGGTTTCCACGAGCTATATCTCTCGCCTGTACTATTCTTACCTGACGGAAAAAGCCTATGCCACGGCACAGAAGCATTGGGAGAAGGACGAGACCGACGACGAGAGCTATGCCCGTATCCAACAGCGTTACGAGGAAACCCTTCCCGTCGCTACCGAAATATTGCTGAACGCCGATAGCTTGGAGACCCGGCAAGTACTGTCCCGTTATCTGGACGCCACGCAGGTGAGATCTCTATACCAAGAGGATATCGTTCACTTCAAGCACGATACGCAAATGGGAGCGGCTTTGTATTATCCCGACAACGAGGGGAATTTCATCGTGATTGTCCTTTCCGGGAATCAGTATGGGATGGATATCCAGCATCGGATCGGCTGGCTGTTGCTGGGATTGATATTGGTTAGCTCGGTATTGATCTATTTTGTCGGCAGACTATATGCGACCCGGATGGTAGACCGGATCGACGCAGCTTACCAAAGTGAGAAAGCGTTTATCAGCAACGCCTCGCATGAGTTGAACAATCCGCTGACAGCCATTCAAGGCGAATGCGAGATCAGCCTGCTGAAAGAGCGCTCCCCGGAGGAATACCAAGCGGCATTAAGACGTATCGCCACGGAGACGAGCCGTATCATACAATTGATCAAACACCTGCTGTTCCTGTCGCACGGGGATAAGGAGATCCAGAAAAGCGCGATGGAGACGATCTTCCTAGCGGACTTCTTGATGCAGTTCTCCTCGGCCCGGATCTCGTTCTCCCCGGATAATTTCTCTTATATGATCAGTGCCAATCCCTATTTATTGAAGATAGCGATCAAGAATATCTTGAGCAACGCCTGTAAGTATTCGGACGATAAACCGGTAGAGATGCGGCTTCGAGGCAGTGTCTTGACCATATCCGACCGAGGTATCGGCATTCCTCCCGAGGAATTGAAACGAATCTTCCAACCCTTTTACAGGGCGAGCAATACCCGGGAATACGCCGGGCATGGTGTCGGGCTAAGCCTCTCGCTACGCATATTGAGCACCTATGGGGCGAAGGTGAATATTATTTCTGATCTAGGGGTTGGGACGAGCGTGGAGATCGACTTTGGGTAGCCGTCAGATATTCTTTAGCCGGACCTGTTATTTCGACAGACTCCGGCGTTACCCCTACCGCCTCTTCCGAAGATATAAGTCCGCGATCTACCAAGCGATCCAGTATTACCCTGTAAAAATCCTCATAATACGGCTTCAACCGCAACCCGTCGAAGCAATAGCGGACCTGTTTGGGTTTGGGGATAATACTGGCCATAAAAATGCACTCGGCAAGGTTTAATTGGGAAGGTTCCTTCGCGAAATAATAACGTGAGGCCTCGGCGGCTCCATAAATCATGGGACCCCATTCGGCGATGTTCAGATAAACCTCAAACATCCGCTCTTTAGAGGTCAGATGATTGCTCTCGATCAGCCATACGATTAACATTTCCTCCAGTTTGCGGGCGATCGTCTTATTACGGCTCAAGAATACATTCTTCACCAATTGCATGCTGAGCGTACTGCCGCCACGGGCGAAACGTCGTTCCTTGATATCCTGTATCAACGATTCCCGGATAGCGCTTGGAATAAAACCGTTGTGATAAAAGAAGCCGGCATCCTCACTCTGCATGATCGCTAAAGGAAGATAACGGGATACGGCGTTGAACGGGCGGAAAGAGGGATTCGCCGGACCGATCTCGAAAGAGCGTACCGGCTCGCCTTGCTCATAGACAGTATATTCAAATGGCTCATTCATCTTCCGCAAATCCGTATTCCCATAGGCAAGGATCTGGAAGTCCTTCGCTTTCAAAGTAGATTCCAAGATCAAGCTGTCTACCTGTCCGAAATCCAGATCCAATCGAAAATGATAGGAGAGGGTACCTTCTGTTCTCAGGCCTTCCAGATTGTAGAATAAGCCTTTAGGCAGGGAGGAGAACAGTTGATCCGCAGGGAAATCCCCTTTATTCACAGAGGCCGTGATTTGCCAACTGGTATCTTTAACGATCTTCAGATAAGGATGGAAATCCAGATGATTAAACCGGATATCACTGACGCTATCTAATTCGATATAGTTCTTACCGATGTTTGTCCGGAAGTGTATAGAGCCTTTATCCAGTAAGACCGTGTCCGGAGATATACGCTCTTGGTGGATGGTAAGCCCGCTCACATAGGCGCTTCCGAGTAAGGATTGTATGTCTTCTTCTATTTTAGGTCCCTTAAGCTCGAAGGCCAAGGTGTCGAAACGTACCGATGCCCCCCAACGATATTCCAGAAAAGGAAGAGGAATCTTCGTATGCTCGTCGGCGTAGAGACGGGCTTTCACGAGTCGCTCCTTATCAGAGAGAGAGCCTTCGCAAATCCATTCGCGGCGAACTCCGTTCTCCGTGCTGTTTATATGCGTAGAGAATTGATTGTTAGCAAGATTGAGTTCGGGTATCTCTAGTATTAGTTCATCTCCTTTATTACTATAAGAAACACATAAATCATGTACCAAGGCATTTCCGGGCAATAAATTGAAAAGGAGACTAAGGGAGCGTTCAGCCTTGCGTGCGTAATCCCGTTCCTTATCATCTACAGCTGTTTCCTCTGGCTCACCTGGGTGATTCGATGGTTTATAAAGGAAATCAAAATTAGCTCTCTCTCCCTTCTTAATAAAATGAATATGCAAATTATCCGCTTGTACACTCTCTATGGAAGGGGTAAGTAGCAATAATCTGCCAAGCTCCAGTTTCGCTTGAAGCCTGTCCGCATGTATCAACGTATCAGCATCAATCGGGATAACGGTCAATCCCTCCATACGTACGGTACTCAGCCCCATCAACCGGATCTTATCATAGCGTATGTCAAGATGATGCCTTTCGGCAAGTTTACTCAATTTATGTCCCGCATACGCCCCTAAGATCAGGTCGATGCCCCAAAATGCCATAAACAAGAGAAAGCCAATAAAAATAAGAACTGCTATAAAAGATCTTTTATGGGATTGATTCATGCTCATCTATATTGTTACCCAGCGGACAAAAGTACTATAATTAAACGAATGGATTTCTTTTTCGATAAACAATCAAGGGCTTAATTTAGTTATATTAAAAAACTAAAGTTATATGGCGTATAAGATCGCGTTTTTTGGTGCTAAACCCTACGACATCGCTTCTTTCGATAAGATCAATGAGCGGTATGAGTTCGATATTCGTTACTATAAAGGACATTTGAATATCAATAATGTCGTCTTAACCCAAGGGGTAGACGCAGTATGTATTTTCGTGAACGACACGGCTGATGCCGCCGTAATAGACGCTTTGGTTGCCAATGGTGTGAAACTGTTGGCGCTTCGTTGCGCCGGTTTTAATAATGTGGATTTGAATGCCGCCAGGGGGAAATTACCGGTCGTACGCGTACCGGCCTACTCACCCTATGCGGTCGCTGAATATACGTTGGCCTTGATGTTATCGTTAAACCGTAAGATACACCGGGCATACTGGCGTACGAGAGATGGCAACTTCTCCTTGAATGGCTTGATGGGATTTGATATGCATGGCAAGACCGCCGGTATTATCGGTACCGGAAAGATCGCCAAGATATTGATTCATATCTTAAAAGGATTGGGGATGCGTGTATTGGCAAACGACCTGTATCCGGATGAGAAATTCGCCAAGGAGGAAGGGATCACCTATGTCTCTTTAGACGAGTTATACAAAGAGTCCGATATCATTTCCTTGCATTGCCCGTTGACTGACCAGACCCGTTATCTGATCAACGACGATTCGATCGCCAAGATGAAAGACGGCGTAATGATTATCAATACGGGACGCGGGTTACTGATTCATACCAACGCCTTGATCGAGGGATTGAAGACCAAGAAAGTGTCCGCCGCTGGATTGGATGTCTACGAGGAGGAGGGAGACTATTTCTACGAGGATAAATCGGATAAGATTATCGATGATGATGTCTTGGCCCGTCTGCTCTCGTTCAACAATGTGATCGTTACTTCCCATCAGGCGTTTTTCACGAAAGAGGCTCTGCATAATATCGCCGAGACTACCTTGCGGAACATCAAGGATTTCGAGGAAGGCCGTCCCTTAGTGAACGAAGTGACCAAGTAAATTCTAAAAAGGAACTATTATTTATCGCTGATTTATTATATTTTTGTGGCCATTGCTTGGTGGGAACCCAGCAATGGCTTTTTTAATTCAGAGGTATATATATGGAAATAGATAGTCAGACAGGTTTGGTGTTGGAAGGTGGCGGAATGCGTGCCATATTTACGGTGGGAGTATTGGATTATTTTATGGATCATGATATTTGGTTTCCTTATACGATCGGAGTATCGGCGGGCGCGAGTAACGGTATCTCGTATGCTTCCCGCCAGCGGGGACGCTCCCGTTTTAGCAATATCGACCTATTGAAGAAATATAATTACATAGGTCTTCGTCATTTCTTACGGGGAAGGGGATATATCGATCTGAATTTCTTGTTTTATGTCTATCCGGATTTGTATTATCCGTTGGATTACGATACCTATTTCAAGTCCAAGGATCGGTTCGTTATGGTCACGAGCAATTGCTTGACGGGTAAAGCGGAATATTTCGAGGAGAAGAAAGATAAGAAACGTTTGGTGGATATTTGTAAAGCATCTTGCACATTACCGATCCTCTGTCCAATTACGTATGTAGACGGGATACCGATGGTCGACGGAGGCGTATGCGACGCTATCCCTATCCGACGGGCTATCGCCGACGGCTTCTCCAAGAACGTCATCATCCTTACCCGTAACAAAGGCTATCGGAAAGAAGAGAAAGATTTTTACCTTCCCGGCTTTATTTATAACAAATACCCGGCGATCCGGGAACAGTTGCGACTACGATACCGGCGGTACAACGAGGTCTTGGATTACATAGACCAACTGGAGGCCGAAGGAAAAGCCTTCGTCATCCGTCCACAAAGCCCGATTAAAGTCGGCCGTACCGGAAGCGACACAAAGAAACTGGAAGAACTATATGAGGAAGGCTACGAATGCGGAAGACAAATCACTCAATTGTAGAGACGGGGCATGCCCCGTCTCATCCCCTCAAAACAGTATTTTATTTACAACCTTGCAAATCCTTACTTAACCGCATAGCGCAGAAATTAGGACCGCACATCGTACAGTACTCTCCATCCGTAACAGCACTCTCCTTATAATACTGTAAAGCCCTTTCCGGGTCCAAGGACAAATTGAACTGGTCTTTCCAGCGGAAATCAAAACGGGCCTTGCTCAACGCATTATCACGTACTTGAGCGCCGGGATGCCCTTTCGCCAAGTCAGCGGCATGCGCCGCTATCTTATAAGCGACCACCCCATTATGCACGTCTTCCTTATTCGGCAATCCCAAATGCTCCTTCGGCGTAACATAGCAGATCATAGCCGTCCCATGCCAAGCGATTTGCGCGCCACCAATAGCCGACGTGATATGATCGTATCCAGGAGCGATATCGGTCGTCAACGGGCCCAACGTATAGAACGGCGCTCCATGGCAGGCATACTGTTGTTCCTTCATATTCTCATGAATCTTATTCATGGGAACATGGCCCGGGCCTTCGATAATCACTTGTACGAACTGCTCCCAAGCTATTTTCGTCAGTTCTCCCATCGTGTGAAGCTCGGCGAATTGTGCCGCGTCGTTCGCGTCATAGATAGAACCGGGGCGAAGCCCGTCTCCGATAGAGACCGCCACGTCATATGCCTTTAGTATCTCGCAGATTTCGGCGAAATGTGTGTACAGGAAGTTTTCCTCGTCATGAAGCTGCATCCATTTAGCCATGATAGATCCGCCTCTGGAGACAATCCCCGTCAGGCGAGTCGCCGTCAGCTCCACATGTTTACGCAACAAACCCGCGTGGATCGTGAAATAATCCACGCCCTGTTCCGCCTGCTCGATCAACGTATCCCGATAGATCTCCCAAGAAAGGTCCTCTACCTTACCATTCACCTTCTCCAAGGCTTGATAAATAGGAACCGTACCCATCGGAACCGGGCAGTTACGGATAATCCACTCGCGCGTCTCATGGATATTATCGCCGGTAGAGAGATCCATCAACGTGTCTCCGCCCCATTTACAACTCCATATCGCCTTCTCGATCTCCTCGTCGATACCGGAGGAAAGAGCGGAGTTGCCGATATTGGTATTGATCTTTACCAAGAACTTCTTACCGATAATCATCGGCTCGGCTTCCGGGTGATTGATATTCGCCGGGATGATCGCGCGACCGGCGGCGATTTCCTTGCGGACGAACTCCGGCGTGATATACGACTTCAGTCCCAAAGCCTCGATTTGCTGGTTCTCACGAATCGCCACGTACTCCATTTCCGGAGTGATAATGCGCTTCTTCGCATAATACATCTGGGTGATATTCTTACCCTCTTTAGCCCGGAAAGGCAAGTATCGCTTGGGGAAACGCAGGGAATCCAGACTCGCGTCCGCCAATCGCTCACGGCCATAAGCGGAAGTCAATTCCGGCAATTGAACCACATCTTTACGCTTACCGTACCACTCCTCACGTATACGAGGAAGTCCTTTAGCGATATCAATCGATATCTTGGGATCGGAATACGGGCCGCTCGTATCGTAAACGATTACCGGATTGTTCTTCTTGAAGATTCGCTCTCCATGCTCATCCAAGGTTACCGTGTCCAACAATTTAATCTTACGCATACCAACCTTGATCTTATTGATCTCGCCCGGGACATAAATCTTTTCCGAGGACGGATAGGAAATACGCATATTCTTTTTAGTAGCCATATGTATTTAGTTTAGTACTTATTGATTTCCTCTATAAACCGGCGGGTTTCCTCCACGGGATCGGGGGCATTGATAATCGCGCCCGAAACAGCGATTCCGGTTATACCCGTCTCCATCAAAGGGCCTACGTCTTCCAGCGTAATACCACCTATCGCGAAGATAGGAATATCAATGCCAGCCTCCTTACATTGAACGATAATTTTACGATAACCTTCCAAACCTAAGATGGGACTCAAATTCTTCTTGGTACCTGTAAAGCGATACGGCCCTAGTCCGATATACGAGGCGCCTCGTTCTACGGCCAGCCGGATATCCTCGAACGTGTTAGCCGTAGCCCCGATATAGAAGATGGCATTGGAGTCCAACTTGTCTTTCAGTACTTCCCAAGCGATATCCAAGGGAATGTCATTCTTGCCTAGATGACAAGCCGTAGCGCCACATGTCACGGCGGCTTCCAGATCATCGTTTACGCAGAAATCCACGATTCGCTCACATTCGTCCGCGCAGATAGTGGCACATTTACGTACGGTATCCTCATAGATCCCGTCTTTCATACGCAATTGTATCCACGAACATCCTCCTTGGATTGCCATGCGTACCTCGTCGCATTCCGTATATTTAGGTGTACGATGCGTTATAAACATCAAGCGGTTACTCCCACCAAAAGGAGGGCGTAATCCGGTTGTTCTCCGACCGACTCTTCCATTCTCATCATATCCGAAATAATAATTTAAGGCCATACTTGTAATCGTTTGAATTGTTTTATGAGTTGATCCGCAACAAGAAGGGAGGGATCGTTTCCCCAAAGGGCCCCGAGAACGGCGACACCGCCGAAGGGGATATCTCTTAATTTCGTTATTGTTTGTAAGCAGATTCCTCCCAAGGCGATCACCTTATCATCGATGATGCCCTTCGCATTTCGCAATCCATCTAAGGGGAATCCGCTACCATATCCTTCTTTGGATATACTCTGAAAGATCGGACTAAGGAATACATAGTCGCATACCGGTTTATACTCGATAATCTCTTCCAGACTATGGCAAGAACGACTTATACTGCCTTTATATAAAGGTGGAGCTTCCGGGTTCCTCTTGTTCAAATGGACTCCTCCTAAAGCCCTTTCTTCTGCCAAGGTAAACCAATCATGAAGAACGATCCTGTCGTAATAGGCCGGAGAGATGTTATCCAATAAGCCCTCCAATTCATCACGTTTACAATCCGGTTTACGTAGATGTAAACGAGACATTCCTTCCGCAAATAGAAGTTCGATCAAAGAAGCTTCATCCGCGAAAAAATAAGGTGTAGTAATTACGACCAGCTTATTCATGATTCCATCGGATTTTATGAAGGGCAGAGGGTGAGAAGAAGTGGTTTACAGGTCCGTGCCCTTTTCCCATGCATACATTTGCCCCGTGAACGAGCGCGTTATTCATATATTCCTTGGCTAATCGTACGGCTTCCACCAATGAATGGCCGAGTGCCATATAAGCGGCGATGGCGGACGATAGCGTACAGCCCGTTCCATGGGTATTGAAGGTCTCCACTGTTGGCGAGACCAGACAAATCGGATTATTCTCATTGATAAATAACCGATCCACCGTTTCTACTCCGGGAATATGCCCCCCCTTGATCAATAGAGCGTTACATCCTTTTTCCTGCAATTTCCGGGCGGCAAGTAAGATATCCGCCTCGTTATTGATTTTTATACCGGAAAGATATTCCGTCTCGGGAATATTCGGAGTAAGCAGTGTCGCTTTAGGGAACAACTCATCAATGATGGTTCGGATGGCGTCATCCTCCAATAATTTACTTCCGCTCGTGGATATCATCACTGGATCTAAAATGATAGAAGTCTGTTGGAAGGAAGATAAAGTTTCAGATACGACCTTTACGGCATCCTTGTTATGTAGCATCCCTATTTTTACGGCATCTACGATGAAATCCTCAAGAATAGCTTCGATTTGTCCTCTCAAAATCTCGGGAGAGATCGCTTGGATCCCTCGCACTCCCTGTGTGTTTTGAGCGGTTATAGCCGTTATCGCCGAGGCTCCAAAAACCCCCAGCGAGGAAAAAGTCTTAATATCCGCTTGTATTCCGGCACCACCGCCACTATCAGAGCCCGCGATCGTTAAAACTACCGGATAACGGTACATTTCATTTTTATCCATCTAACATTCGTTTTTCTTACGGCGGCATTACCCGCATCAAGTAGTAAGGGTATGATCTCAGCCCATATAGTATGGCACCCCTTCGACGACGCAAACTTAGTGAAAAAAATCGATATTAAGATATTTCCGGCTTTTAAACAATAATTTTAACGCAAGGTTATACTTCCATAAATCGTAGACGGGAGCCTTCTGGTTTTAGAAGGCTTCCGTCATATTCATATAAACCGCCATCCCTTTTTGGTTCGGGTCTTTGCCTACGTCTAGGCGGAAGTTCTTGCCGGGTTGCATTTGGATACGTAAGCCTACGCCGTAGTTGAACTTCCATTTATTCCAGTCTACGATAGGAGCGTTTCCGATCGTACCCGTGCCGACCCAGCCAACAAAACCACACTTCGCCCAGAAATTACCGCTCTTATATTTCTCCACGCTGCCGAACATATGACGATACTCCAGAATCCCATACGCCATGGTCTTGTCACGGTACTTGCCCCAATAGTATCCGCGAAGATCGAAAGGAGAGCCAAACGAAGGAAGCTCCGTAAAAGGAACGTTTCCCACACCGATTTGTGTCTTGGCGATCCATGCCAAGGTGCTACGAGGACGAAATACTTGCTGGAACTGGCGGTATTCTAACTCGAACATCTCATAATTATATGCACCGCCTAAATACTTTCCATACACTTTAGCGATCGCGCTTAGTAACATACCGGAACTTGGGGTCGCCACGTCATTTCGTGTATCGTATTGAATCAAGCCGCCGACACCGATATTGACATAATCTCGTTTGAACTTATTGAAATAAGGATCTTCGGCCATCACCGGGTTGATATCATCTGATTTGCTGAAATTAATATCAAAAAGAGGACCCGTATATAAATGAGGCCTAACTTCCCATACGAAACGGGGATATAGTTGGAAAGAACTCTTATGGAATTTCGTTGTCGAGTCGCTCTTCTCGATTTGCTCGATCGTCTCATAGCCTTTCCCGAAATAATGCGAAGGTTCGTTCCGATAACCGTAACTGATATAAATACGGAAGCGATTCTCGTTGAAGAATAAGGTACCAGCACCGGCAAAAACGAACGTCCCGTTTAAGGTGATGTTAAATCCCGCAGGGATAAACGATCGTTGGGATATCGTATCATTCTTGTTTAAGCGAAAGCTAGCCAAAACCGCGCCACCTACGCCAAAGGAGGCTTCCGGCGTGTAAGACGGTCCGCCAAGGATAGACCACCAGATCCTTTTGTTGGCCCGTATGGAGTCTTTATGTAATTGTTTATGATAACGTTGTATTTGCTTTTCGGTCATAGGCTTGCCGTCCAGCATCAGCACTTCTTTCGGAATCGTGTCATTGGAAATACCTTGCGCCTTTACGGAAAAGGCGAATAGAAGGCAGGCCATATAAATTAAAAGATATCTAAACATTATTTTAATCAATATTTAGAGGGCAAAAGTACGAAATCCTCCTAATATGTATTCTTAAAGAATCCCTAATAAAAAAGAATAAACAGCTAAAAAGAAATGCTATTACAGTCTGGGGGGTGTAGAGACGTAGCGTGCGTGCTGCGTCTCTACAGCTAAGATTGGTACAAGACCTTGCCCTCTTCGGATATTAACAGCAAGGTTAGTTCGCCGTCGGGAAGGATAGGAGCGCAATACGATTTACATTTTTGTAAAAGTAATGGGAAGAAACGATTTTGTTCTTTTTCCGCAAGAAGCTCCCATAATTCACGGGCCAACGTAATCCGATTGATTGCATCTACGGTCGCCTCCTCGCATTTCGCTTCTTTCGCTACATCTTGAAGGAAGCCTTTGTTCATGACGACTTTTTTGCTGTGTGTATCTAGGAAACCTTCCGCAAGTTTCACCGCCTTGCCGATCATGATACCTAAGATAACCTGCTTGAAACCTAAATCGGCAGCGATCTTTAGCGTCTCTCCGATAAAGTTCCCGTAATGGACGAATGATTGTGGAGGCAAAGAAGCGTATAAGCTCCGAAGGTAGCGTTCACTCTTCGCCCCGGAATTAATAACCAACGTCTCGCAACCTATCGCTTTGGCGACACTGGCTTCTTTCCGTATCGAGGCGATAAAAGCGTCCGATGAGAAAGGACGCACGATTCCGGATGTCCCGATAATGGAGATTCCCCCGATAATTCCAAGTTTCGGATTGAAGGTACGTTTCGCCAACTCCTCGCCACCGGGAACCGAGACCGTGACAATAGCGACGGAATCGGGTGAGGGCAGGAGTGGAATCAGCTCTTGCCGGATCATCTTACGGGGCGTGGCGTTTATAGCCGGGCCGCCGACTTTCAAGCCGAGTCCCGGAAGGGTCACGGTTCCGACTCCTTCACCTGCTAGGAAGATGACTCTTCCCGTATCGTCGCTTTCTGTTTCTTGACAATATTCTTCTTGTGCCATTACCGTGGCACGCTTGTGCCATCGGCTTGGCACAGCTGTGCCATCACCGTGGCACGACTCTGCCACGGCGATGGCACAACCGGATGCATCGAGAGATAATTGAACAGTAACCCGGATCCGGCTATGATTCGTCACGTCCGGATCATCCCCAGACTCCTTGATCACGGTACAGGTGGCGGAACACCCGGCCCATTCGGTATAGGCTACCGGCAACGTTATCTGTTCTCCCGAGGGTAATGTTATCTGGCTTTCTGTTTGTTCCTTCCGTGATAATAAGGCCAATAAAGCGGCTTTTGCGGCGGCGGTAGCACAAGCTCCGGTCGTATATCCGCTTTTCAAGGGAAAGAATTCGGGTAATAGGCGTTCGATTTGTTTGCGCAATCCGTCTTCACCATACACTCGGTAGAAAGTTTCCGGTAATGCGGGACGCTTCACGACAAATACTGGTATTCCGAATTGGCGGGCAGCGTTCACTTTATCCGTAAAATAGCCGGAGAAACCACTTTCCTTTGTCAAGATCGCATCCGGATGGAGTTGCTCCAACAACTTTAACTCATCCTCACCTTCTCGATAGAAAACCAGACGTTCTTGGGGGAAGCCCTGCTTCTCGGCCAACGACAAAGATTCCTCCCGCTCCAATATACGGAACCAAGTGGTATGCGATCGCCAATAAGGGCGGAGCGGGGCAAGGGTGTTCACGCCACTGAGGGCAAGTAGCCGTTGGATACCTTTGTTTTCCATTTGGTGAATTGCGTCTGCATAACTATCGCACCAAATCAAGTCCTCATCACGAGGTGGATACCGACGTTCGTAACGGATCACCGGAATCTGTAAACATTTCGATACTTTTTCGATCGTTTGGTGTAACACTTGAGCGAAAGGGTGTGCCGCATCAATCAATAGCTTAATCGCGTGGTCACGACAAAAACACTCCATTTCCTCCGCATTCATGGCTCCGGTCAAACGGATTCCATGCGCGCATTCAATGGATTGCAAAGTTCCTTTCGTAGAATAGTAATAGGTAGCGGCTGCCTCGTCCGCTACCCGCACAGCCACACGGCCTTCTGTCGTTCCTCCAAGGATCAGTATCATTACTTACGGAAAAGATGTTTGAATTCATCCGCATATAAGCGGGATAGACCCTTGCGATTATCGATGGCATCCCCGACGACAAGTAATGTTGTCAGTGTAAGATGATTCTCTTTTACGATTTTCGCGAGATCTTTCAGTTGCCCACGGTAGATCCGCTCGTCTTTCCATGTCAATTTATAGCAAGCGGCTACCGGAGTGGTTGGAGCGTAATGTCGCGATAATTCCTCTTGGACCTTCTCTACGACACCGGCGCTTAAGAAGATACACATCGTACTTTGGCTTTGAGCCAGTTTGTGCAGTTGCTCTTTCTCAGGCATGGGCGTACGTCCTTCGCCACGAGTGAGGATGATCGTTTGTACTTTCTCCGGAATCGTGAACTGGGAATAAAGAGCGGCGGCGGCGGCTTGGAAAGAGGAAATACCCGGAGTGATATGATAATCCATCCCGTATTGATCAAAGTAATTCATTTGCTCTTGAATAGCTCCATAGATGCAAGGATCGCCCGTGTGCAAACGAACGACAAACAATCCTTTATCATAAAACTCTTTCATCAACGCAAACTGTTCTTCCAGATTCATATCCGCCGAGCTTCGCACCGTAGCGCCTGCCTTCGCGCATAAGGTAAGTTCTTTCGGGACGAGGCTTCCTGCATACAGGATCAAATCCGCTTTCTCCAACATTTGCCGTCCGCGGATAGAGATCAAGTCCGGATCGCCGGGACCGGCTCCTACGATCTCGATATGTCCCTTGCGGCAGGCCGCCCGATCTAACGCTACGGCAAAGGTATATTCATTTCCTTTCCCTAAATCCGCTTTTTGCTTCTCGACCAAAAGCGGACCGCCATGAGCCGCATAAATGGCGGAAGCTTCCGATACACTTGAGGATTCGGTTACCTCCAGTACCTTCTCCGAGGGATTGGGTACCGGGATATCTTTCAGCTCCTCCGATGTATAGGTGTGGAAAGGGCATTCCATAACTCCATAAGCCAATAATGTCAGCACCGGTTCGCATTTCTTCAAATCGATTGTATTTACATCCGCCAAAGCTTCCGGATATAGGCGTTTATCACGCAATACATCTTTAATATGTTCGTAAACGACCGTAGGATCGCCTTGCATATCCTTGCGGCAACCCATTCCTAGGTGGAGGACTTTCGGTATATAGGTGATCGTAGGGATGGATGTATCGTATTGTTGGGGACTGACGATCATCAATAACTCATAGTCTTGCTGCGGTATCGCCTCGAAGGAATAAAAGATAGAGACATGAGACGGGACCGTACGCTCCAAATAATCCGTTCCTTTATCTCGTATATCAAGGAGTAGCGCTGTCGGTTTTCCATTGACAAAAGTGGAGATGGCGGCATTGCTATCTTTGGCGATCAAGGTCCAATCGTATTTCTTCCCTAATGTATCGAGCGCCCATAGGTTTGCGTTGTCGCTTTGTGTCGTAATAATCGCTTCGGCTCCTAATAGGTTCGCTAACTCTTTGGAAAGATCGTTCGCTCCACCGATATGTCCGGATAAGACAGGAATCACGTATTTGCCGGTACTATCTATACAAACCACGGCCGGATCGGTATGTTTATCTTCCGCGAAGGGAGCGATACTGCGTACGCAAATTCCCATCGCTCCAATAAATACCAAACTACTGGATTCGTGAAAAACCTCTTTTGAGAAAGAGCCGAATGGTAAGATCTTCGCCTCAGGATAAGAAGCAAGAATTCGCTCAGCAAGCACCCGGCTGCTATCGGATATTGGAATAATTGATATTGTACTCATAATTTATAAATAACATTCACGGTAATCGTATTAAAATCATCAATCGTGATACGGGTTTGGGCGGATATCCGAAGACCGGTTTGGCGGACCGCTTCCTCTAAAAGCGCTTTGCTTTCGTCGGATACGGAGTTGAAGACGATGACACCGTTCTCTTTCATTTTTTGGGAAACTACCATAAGGATCTCCACTAATTTCCCGCCATGTCCGCCGATAAAGATTGCATCCGGAGCCTCCAACGCTGATAAATCCACCGATAAGAAATCTCCGATTATAGCCTCGATACCCGGAGTCCCAAAACGATGACAATTCTCAGTCATTAACTTTCGTCCCTCTTCCCGGATCTCAAAACTCGTGATATGCAAATGCGGGAACAGCAATTTAGCCTCTATCGAGACAGAACCCGTGCAAAAGCCGATATCCCAAAAACGTTCCCGGTTTCTCAGATCCAGCATGCTTAAAGATAACAAACGGATCGGCATTTTGGTTATCATCTTCTCCCGTCCGTTCAAATGCTCGAACGCGGAATCCGGCAGGCCGAATTTACGGGAATGCCCGTCACGCTCTTTCTTTAGGATCAAGCAATTCGGATGAACGAAATTATTCATTGCCGCGGCTTGTATACTGAATTGGCGGATGCTCTGCCGTTCGGTATTTCCTAACCGTTCTCCCACGAACATGGTATAATTATCATAGCCGTATTCCAGCATCCGGCGAGCGATAGTCGTAGGCGTATGTTCCCGATCCGTGAGCACGCCTATCTTAGACGCACTTTCGATCAAGGCACGATCGAACTCGTGCCAAGGCCGTCCGGTAAGGGAGACGATCCGCATATCGTGGTAAGGCATCAATAGATTTTGTGCCAAGAGTTGCAAGGAATTAAATGACGGGTACAGGCGGATTTGCGCATCCGGCAATCGGTTTTGAATCGTAACGGCGAATCCGAAAAACAAAGGATCTCCGGAAGCGAATACAACGATGCTTTCCCGACCGTCGTACGAACGATAGCGATCGAAGACCTCGTCCAACGGGACTTTTATATCGATCCAGTCCGCTTTCTCGGGCAAGAGCGAACGTACGATCTCATGATGCCGCACGCCTCCGGAGAACACCCGGTGGGACGAGATTATCTCCAATATCTCCGGCGGAAAGTATTGCCGCATATTATCATCCAGCCCTATGACATAAAATCGGTTCATACGTCTCTTCCCGGCTTTAATTGTTCTGCGTCATTAAAACAAAGGATGGCATTCACTAGCGTAGCCGCTAAATTACTACCTCCTTTACGACCTTCCACGATTAGTTTCGGTATACCGATAAAAGGTTTCACCATATGTTTGGATTCCTGCACATGTACGAAACCTACCGGAGCCGCGATAATGCCAGCTGGAGTGGCTTTACCTTTACGTATTAAATCGCATAATTCCATAAGGGCGGTCGGGGCGTTCCCGAAGACAAACAGAGCGGTCGGATGCTCTTCCACGGCCCGACGAATACCGGCTTGGGTACGGGTAATTCCTTTGCTCGAAGCCATCTCAGCGACCCGCTCGTCTTGAAGGTAGCATTTCACCTCGACACCCAGACGTTGCAGAGCTCCCTTACGAATGCCGGAAGCAGCCATCGTGACATCGGTGATGATCGTAGGAACTTCCCCGCCGCTGATCTTATTATATAATGTAGAGACAGCATCCGGGTCGGCATAAAGGATATTTTCCATATCGAAATCGGCCGTCGTATGAATGGCATGGAGTAACGCCCATTTCTTATCCAACGGGATCTCTTGGTTTTTCAATTCCTTCTCGATCGTACGGAAACTACGGATCATGATGTCCTGTCCGATACCCGTATCCATTTTCTTTTGTTTGATCTCGCCATAATATCCCCGGGGAGTGATCATATGATTCCCGGAAAGATATGTTTGTGAGTTTCCGATCAAGACTACCGTGAACATATCGATCTGCTCGGGGTCCAGATCTGCGAGCGTAGTGACGAATACTTCTTGCTCCTCCCGTCCGGCCTGACGTACATAACCGACCGGAGTCTCCGGCTTGCGTTCTTGCAGGAACAATTCTTTTAAGCGATAGAGTTGCCAATAACGTCCCTCGCTTTTTGGGTTATAGATCGCCGTAACAAAATCGGCCATGGCCGCCGCGTGAATCCGTTTCTCGATCAGTTCCCAAGGAGTCATCAAGTCTGAGAGGGAAATCACACAGAAATCATGTCCGATAGGAGCGCCAAGCAAGGACGCAGCTTTCTGGAAAGCGCTGATGCCCGGATACGACTCGATCTCGATCTCGCTTCCGGATTCTTTCTTCATCTCATAAATCAGAGGAGTCATGCCATAAATACCGGCGTCACCGGAACTGATCACGCAAACCGTCTTTCCCTCGTTGGCATAAGCGAAAGCTTGCTCGGCACGAGCTTGCTCACGTTTCATACCTGTATCTATACATTCCGTTCCCTCACGAAGCAAGTGGGTGATAAAACGGAAATAATATTTATATCCTATGATGACATCCGAGCTTTGGATAGCGGCCAAAACCGCAGGCGTTATATCGGCCTCGCTACCGGGGCCGATTCCGGCGACTATAATCTTGCCTTTATTCATTCAAATCTATTTTATAATACAATGTTCTCAATAAATATAATACAAATATACAGGCTTTACTTCTTTCTTCTCGCTTTTCGCCTGATATATTTTATCGCAAGCCATACACCGGATAAGGAAACGAACGTGCCTCCCAACATGGTTCCCCACATCACGATATTCCATAAGACCGGATGATCTACCAAGAATTTCAGATTCAAGCTATGCAATGCCGGATACATCCAATGGTTCCAACGAGACGGCGTATTTACATAACGGTATTGTCCATTACGGGGATTAATGTAATAACAACTATTATCCACGTCTTGAATAGATACTTTCCAGACCGGGAGTTCTAAATTCCTTTTTCGTGAGATATAATACGTATCATAAGCATCCAACAGTTTGATATCAGCCGTGGTCCCGATACCATGTATCTGAGACAATACGGAACGGATTTCTTCCGGTCGCAGGTTCAATAAAGATATCCCGTCACTCTTATTTGCGTTCACGACAATATCCTTCGTGTCTGTTTGTACGATGTAAAAGGGTATATCACCAAAACTGCTCCATTCCAATTGACGGATCTGGCCGGGATAGGCTTGTATGACCGCCCTGTAATCCAACGGATAATCGAGTGGGGAAGGAGCCATCTTCCGCAGTTCTTGAACCGGGTTTATATCAAGCTTGGCTTTCAACCCCCAATCCTGTACACGAGCCAAAGACATCATACCACTAAAGCAGAAGGTGAGGACAAATAAACCGAATAACACCCCAAGAATATGATGCCATTTATACCAGAACTTCTTATAAGGGGAAATCAAA
Source organism: Parabacteroides sp. AF19-14 (assembly GCF_003635485.1). NCBI lineage: Bacteria > Pseudomonadati > Bacteroidota > Bacteroidia > Bacteroidales > Tannerellaceae > Parabacteroides > Parabacteroides sp. AF19-14. The sequence goes on from NZ_QTMJ01000001.1 coordinate 76,447, forward strand.
TGACGTCTCCTCGCTAACCGGAAATCCCGTATTCCTAAATAGATCCCAGCGATACACATAACGCATCCAATGCCGGATAACCAGACAACTACCTTTATCCATAATTCAGCGTCTTGCCGCAAGGAAGTGAAATAAACCCAATGAGGGATCGCCCCGAGCCAAGCCCAGAAACGACTGTTTTTATCCGTATATTGCAAAACCTCCCCGGATTTAGAGGATATGTATAATTCATGTCGTTCTGGATCGGCGAAATGGAATTTATAGATCGGAAATTCCTCTTTTAAACGACCGAATGGAATCCATTGGTCCAAGGTGTACAAGGAATCTACCTTCGCTATGGAAGAGGTATTCCATTGTGATGCCACACGTTGGATACGATTCCAGTCGATTACGGGTAATCTTTCCGTCGAGTCGGCAGGAATATCATAGCTCCCTTTCTCCGTCCGGATATGAAAAACAGTTTGTCCCAAATAGCTGTTTAAGGTAACATGGCTTATCCGCTCGTTCTGCGGTAAACGTTTCTCTATCTGGTCTAACGAAGGAAGATTCTCCAGAGAGAGAATATCCATCTTCGCCCGTTTATCGGCCCGGTCCGCTCGCGGGAACGTATGGTAGATCATTACCAATCCCGATAGGAACCAAACGAGAAACAGGATACTGAACGCCGTGCCCAGTATCCTGTGTATAAATAGCGTGATCTTTGTCAATAGATTCATGAGCGTATGTTCTATATATTATAATGTATAGGAGATAGCCACTTGGAAATTACGAGGCATGCTTGGCACCATCTGTTGTCCGAGCGCTTGGTTATAATAATTGTTGTCAAACAAGTTATTCAAGTTGAATGTAAGGTGAATATTGTTGTTCAACAAATAAGACATACCGAAATCGGTTACCCAATACGGATCGAACCAAGAGTTGTTAGATGTATTACGGTATACTTTACCGGTATAACTGCTACTCAAGTGAAATTCCAGATTCTTCAAGACACCCCGAGGGATGGTATAACTGCCGTATGCGTAGAAAGTCTGGTTCGGTACGTTGCTCTGCCAGTTTCCTTCTTGGCTATTCAATTGTTGCTTTGTCTCATCCGGGTTATTGCCATAGATAGCCTCGATCAATTCCGGATCCTTTATTTCTTTCATCTCCCGGATCTTGGAGTCGTTCAATCCATAACCGATCGTCAGCGCTAAGGTGCTTACCGGAGAAAGAGTGACATCAAAATCAAAACCCTTGGAATCTTGTACACCCACCTGTCCGATTACGCTCTTCGTGGTAGTCTCGCCGTTTACCTCCACTTGATAGTTGTTGGTCAACGTAGCCGTACTGTTCATCTTCCGGATATAGAACAAGCTGGCATTGGCGCTTAATATATTGTTCAATTGATATTTAAGCCCCACCTCGGCTTGGTATCCTTTCTCCGGCTTAAATACTTCCTCATTGCGAGCAGGCTCGAAACGATTTCCATCACCTCCTACATAAATGACGTTATCTTGATAGAACGTACGGATCGGCTTGAAGAAAGAGGCGAAAGACGCATAAATGGATGTATTCGGATGGGGCAGATAGACCGCTCCGAAACGATAAGTCAACGCCTTATTCTTTATCATATTGAAGCTTGAATGCTCCTCATACTCACGTCGTCCGGTAGGAGTTGTAGCGCTGGCGGACATATAACGGAAAAAGTCGTAACGTAGAGCGGCTAATACCTTCCATTGCTCGTTGAACTCAACCATATCTTGAAGATAAAGGCTGTTGGAATAATGATGCGTAACCGTCGCTTTCGAGAATTTACTGGTCATATATCCCATGCTATGCGGATCATAAACGGATACATGCGAATAAAGGCCGGGACCCTGAACATCATCCCCTAAATTATAGCCCGAATAGCTGGTACGATTCAAGGCGACGAAAGAGTAACCTCCCATATACGTATGCTTTATCTCACCCGTCTTGAATTTACCGCTCAACTCGAGCGTATTGGCGACAGTCTTGGAGATATGGGAGAAGCGAAGCGGGAAAGAAAGATATACGCTGTCCAAACAGATATATTTTTTCTGGCCGTTTTTCATATAATAATGATCATAGATCGGATCATCACTTTCGAGATAGTCGAGGGCTTCCGTCCCAAAATAGTTGATATCGTCGTTATTGTAAGAAAGGCGATCTGTTAGTTTCGCACCGTTCCAAAAAGTATGTGTGTACTGCGTCGATATGTTCCAAGCGTGATTCTTCATAAAGTCGGACTCGTTATTGTAGCGAGCCTCACGGTCAAGTCCCGGTAGCATATCATTTTTATGGAGATATAACTGTCCTGTTTGCGCATTATATACATCATTTGCCATTAAATCGGGAAGACCAATCTCCGTTCCATAGAAGTCGCGGTTAAAACCTCCACGAACATCTAATAGGTCACGTTCCGTCATTTTAGCTTGCAATGCCAGATAACCGGAAAAGCGACGGTTGCCATTATCACGCCAGCCCTCTTGATCGGAAAAGTTGACATTGGCGTAATAATTGACCGGACCGACCAATTTACCGCCCATGCCAAGCGTCGCCTCTTTATTCTCGTAACTACCGTAGGCCAATCGGGCGTTAACGCTCTGTTTCTCTGACGGGGATTTACGAACGATATTCAAGGTTCCACCTACGGCTGAATGTCCGTAAAGTACAGAAGCCGGTCCCTTTAATAATTCAATAGACTCGATACAGGATAGATCGGGTACGGGATAAGAGTTGTTTATTGCCGAACGTTCATCGCGGATACCGTCTATCATCATGATAGAATGATCGAAACCACGGATCGACAATTGTTGAAATGCGCCATAAGATGTTTGGAATCGTACGCCCGGCATAAAGCGTACCGCATCTTGGATATTACGGATACCTCTCAACTCCAAACTACTCGCCGTAATGCTATTAATTGAAATAGGAAGATATTTCATAGGTACGTCCAACTTCGTGATTTGTGGACGTGGCTTGCGTGCGGCGGTCGCTACGACTTCTTGAATATTGAATGTCGTATCGGCGAAATTCGTGTACTCATTCTTGTGTTGTGCCTGCATCGTACTGATACATAAGGCTGTCAACGGTAAGATTGTCAAAACTCTTTTCATATATTTAGCATTATAACTGTTTATTGTATGCATGTGAAATCCCTTTCGAAAGAAATTCCATTTTCCTTCGAATGAAAATTTAGTTTCTTTCGGAAGGAATTACTTTTTCTTCCGAAAGGAATAAAAAACATTGTGTAGTGAACTTTTTTAGTCCTTCTCTACCGCATAAGCTTTCTTCTTATCAACGATATCGATCATCTTATGTTTAGCCATGAAACGGGCATGTTCGATGAAGATCTTCTGGATATCCGGATTCTGTCCCAGACCTTCCATAAATACGCTTACCTCGTAGCCTTTCTTTTCCAATTCCTCTTTCCAATCACCGGCGATATCGTTTTTCGCATGGTCTCCGGCAACAAACATAAATGGCATCAACAAGACTTTCTTCGTTCCATTGGCCTTTACTTGGGCTACCATCGTATCAAAAGTAGGATAGCCCTCGATGGTTCCTACGGAATAATCCTTGAATCCCTTCTCCTTCAACATATAATCCAACATAGCATATTGGGCCGTCGCCGGTGTATAAGTGCCATGGCCTACCAATAAAGTAGCGCCTTCTTTCGCCCCATTTTTTATGATAGCGGCGATTACCGCCTCATAATCCTCCGGTGTATACAATAAAGGATTACCGATACGAATCTCCTTGAAAGAAGATTTCATGGTGGCAACATCCTTACGTAAGGATTCCATCTCGATACCTTCGATTATATTCGTGGATTGGATCAAGACATGTGTATAACCATCAGTCTTTAATTTTTCCAAGGCCTCGATCGGGTTCAGTTTCTCTACGCCACGAGCTTTTAAGCGGCGCATTACAATGCGAGAAGTCCATGCCTCACGCAACTCAACATCTTTGAAAGCTTCTTTCGCTTTTTGATTGATCGCGTCGATTGTCAAGGCACGGGTATCATCATGGGTTGTTCCAAAATGTACCATCAATAAAGCGGCCTTATCGCCCGGTTGTAAAGAGGCGAATAAATCGGATGCTACAAAATTCTCGCCATCGTGCGCACGACAAACTAGGCTGATGACCAGCAAGAAGAAAGATAGTAAGTGTTTCCTCATCATATGAATATATTAATAATTAGATTACATATCAATCCCACGGAGACAACGTATTATTACGTCTCCAACATCTTTTAGATATAGGTGATATTTCTATCCTCTTAATTACTCCTGACCCCGGGAGGAATTAATCATTACTTCGCTTGGCAGGTTTCCTGACTGGCTCGGAAAGCAACCTTCCCATCTTTCTTAAGACAGTGGCATAGCAGAACGCTTTCCTTTTCAAGAGCTTCACAGTAGCGGGCACTGTTCCGGATTCTAACCGGATTCCCTTTTATAGAGTTGTCGGTAGACAAACTCTATCACCTAAGCGGTCGCAAATTTATATAAATAATCCCGAAAAGTAACAACATCTTTCAAAGAATCCCTGTTCCAATAGCATCTTTTTTGTTTAACATCAAATAAATAGATATGGAATGGATAACTAATTTACTTCAACATTATCCGGAGCTAGCTGTTTTCATAACCTTAGCTCTCGGTTTCTGGATTGGCAAGTTTAAGATAAAGAAGTTCACGCTGGGAACGGTTACCAGCGTATTATTGGTCGGTGTATTGATCGGGCAATTAAAAATCGATATAAGCGGACCGTTAAAGTCCGTCTTTTTCTTGATGTTCCTCTTCGCTGTAGGATATAGCGTTGGGCCACAGTTCTTCCGGGGATTGAAAAAGGAAGGTCTTCCTCAAATGCTTTTCGCCGCCGTCATGTGTATATTTTGTTTGATCGCTCCTTTTTTGTTAGCGAAACTTATGGGATATAACGCAGGCGAGGCCGCAGGATTATTGGCGGGCTCCCAGACGATGTCGGCAGTATTAGGAGTTGCCGAAGATACGATCGGACAGATGAATATTAGCGATACGGATAAAAGTGCTATGGTAAATGTAATGCCCGTGGCCTATGCGGTAACTTATATTTTCGGTACGGCAGGATCCGCATGGTTAGTGAGTGATATCGGGCCACGTCTTTTAGGAGGACTCGACTACGTGAAAAAAGCGTGTAAAGAGCTAGAGGCTAAAATGGGAAATAACGACGAGAGCGAGCAACCGGGCTTTATGCCTGCCGCCCGTCCGGTAACTTTCCGGGCCTATAAGATTAGTAATGAATGGTTCAAGGATGGCAAAAGCGTAAAGCAGTTGGAGGTGTATTTAGACCAATTGGGACGGCATTTGTTCGTGGAGCGTGTCCGTATTAATAATGTAGTAACCGATGTTAAACCGGATTTGGTTTTACATACCGGAAATGAGGTTGTCCTAAGCGGTCGCCGGGAATTCGTGATCGGAGAGGAGAACTGGATTGGCGACGAGGTCAATGACATTGAATTGCTCGATTTTCCGGCAGAGACGTTACCCGTACTAGTGATCCATAAGGAATACGTGGGGAAAAAGATCTGCTATTTACGCAATCAATCGTTCATGCATGGTGTTAGCATCAAGTCCGTAAGGCGTGCGGGTATCAATATCCCGGTCTTGGCCGCTACGGTGATAGATTCCGGTGATATGCTGGAATTGGTAGGCATGAAATCAGAGGTAAATAAAGCGGCGACGGCTTTAGGATATCCCGATCGCCCAACCAATCAGACCGATTTGATTTTCGTGGGTATCGGTATTTTCTTAGGGGGAATTTTAGGTTCGCTCGCGATTCATTTCGGGGGTGTCCCGATTAGCCTAAGTACGAGTGGAGGTGCTTTGATAGCCGGGCTCGTCTTTGGATGGCTTCGTTCTAAGCATCCGACCTTCGGGCGTATTCCGGAGCCTTCCGTCTGGATATTAAATAATTTGGGATTGAATATGTTTATCGCCGTAGTCGGTATCACGGCGGGTCCCAGTTTCGTGACCGGATTGAAGGAAGTCGGTATAAGTTTATTTATTATCGGTGCTTTAGCGACATCTATCCCGCTTATCATCGGTATTCTGATGGGACGTTACGTTTTTAAGTTCCACCCGGCTATTACTTTAGGTTGTACGGCGGGTTCACGTACGACAACTGCCGCATTAGGAGCGGTGGAAGATGCCGTAGGAAGTGAGACTCCAGCCTTAGGCTATACCGTTACCTATGCGGTGGGTAATACTTTATTAATCATCTGGGGTGTCGTTATTGTGCTAATCATGTAATATATATAATGTATGGACAAGAAGAAAATACATGTCACGAGAGAATATGAGAAAAAGATGTCGGAGATTAGCCCTTTCGAGCTAAAGAACATCTTGATAGAGTTAGCGGATGAGAGCGCTCGTAAAAGTACGCACATCATGCTGAACGCAGGAAGGGGAAATCCAAACTGGATCAGTACGGTTCCACGGGAGGCATTCTTCCTATTAGGGCAGTTCGCCTTGGAGGAATGCCAGCGGGAAACCGAATTGGCAGATGAGATGGCCGGAGCCGCAGGGGTTCCCAACCGCAAAAGGATCGCGTCTCGCTTCGTACAGTTTCTAAAGAAACATGCGCAATCTCCCGGCGCTACTTTATTGAAGGGTACCTATGAATATCTGGTCACGGAAAAAGGTGTAGATGAGAATGAGCTTGTATATGAATGGGCGGAAGGTGTCATTGGTGATCAATATCCGGTTCCCGATCGTATCTTGAAATATACGGAAATGCTCGTGCGGGATTATTTAGACCAAGAATTATGTGATAACCAGCCCCCTGAGGGAATATTCGACCTTTTCGCTACCGAGGGCGGAACTGCCGCCATGTGTTATATCTTCGATTCCTTGCAACAGAATTTCTTGTTGAATAAGGGAGACAAGATCGTTCTCTTCGCTCCGGTATTCACTCCTTATATAGAGATTCCGGAACAGGCTCGTTATCTTTTTAATGTCATAGAGATAAAAGCCTTGAAGATGACAAAAGACGGCTATCACACGTGGCAATATCAAGAAAAAGATTTAGATGTCCTGAAAGATCCTAGCGTGAAAGCCGCTTTCATAACAAACCCGAGCAACCCGCCTTCATACGGATTGACAAAAGCATTGATGAATAGGATCGTTGAGATCGTACGGAACGACAATCCCAACCTCATGATTATTACGGATGATGTGTATGCGACATTTATTCCGCATTTTCGCTCGATGATGGCCGAATTACCAAAGAATACGTTATGTGTCTACTCTTTCTCCAAATATTTCGGGGCAACCGGATGGAGATTGGCGGTAATCGCTTTACATCAAGATAATATTTACGACCGGATGATCCGTGAATTGCCAAGAGATAAACAGGAGCTTCTAAAAAAACGATATAGCAGTCTATCCTTACATCCCGAGGATATCCGCTTTATTGATCGTATGGTAGCCGATAGCCGTCAAGTAGCCTTGAATCATACGGCCGGTCTTTCCTTGCCACAGCAAACACAAATGTCTCTGTTTGCGTCTTTCGCTCTATTAGATGCGGAAAATACCTATAAGAAAAGGATGCAGGATATGATCCACGAGCGTTTACACACATTGTGGGAAAGCACCGGATTCACCTTATTAGACGACCCTTTGCGTGCGGGATATTATAGTGAGATCGATATGCTTGTCTGGGCTAAGAAATTCTATGGGGATGATTTCGTGGAATATCTAAAAAAGAATTACGAACCTCTGGATGTCGTTTTCCGTCTGGCACAGGAAACTTCCTTGGTTTTACTGAACGGAGGAGGTTTTGATGCTCCCGAGTGGTCTATCCGCACATCTTTAGCCAACCTTAAACGGGAAGATTATGTCCGGATCGGAGAGGGTATCGCATCTATTTTGCATAGTTATGCCCAAAGATGGAAAGAAAGTCTCGATAAGTAGAAAAAACAGCTCCAAGGCTTGAACAAAACGGGCTAATGGTACGTTTTATTAATAAACGTGCGATTAGCCCGTTTTTCTAAGTTATCCGGGAGATTATAAATAACCTCTATAACCTCATAGAAATTATCGAACAAATTGTATTTCATTATATTATATATTTGTTGATAATAAAAACAAAGACTCATTGGCAGATGTCTTATTTATTACATTTTAGCTGGTTATAGATAAATATATTTGCGAAAAGGCTTACAATAAAAAACGAATATGAATATGGTGTACGACATTGACATGCTTAGAAATTTCTATGCAAATTTCCCCAGAAGAGTGGACACAGCCCGCGAACGTATCGGTGGTCGCCCGATGACCTTGGCCGAGAAAATCTTATATGCGCATCTATACGATGAAAGCTCGACTCGCCTTTTCAAAAGAGGTGAGGATTATGTGAATTTCCGTCCCGACCGTGTGGCTATGCAAGATGCCACCGCTCAGATGGCGCTTTTACAATTCATGAACGCCGGAAAAGAAAAATCCGCAGTACCGGCTACCGTGCATTGCGACCATTTGATCCAAGCGAATATGGGAGCCAAGACGGATATCGATACGGCTACCAAAAGCAATAGCGAGGTCTATGATTTCTTGAAATCGGTCTCCGATAAATATGGAATCGGTTTTTGGAAACCCGGAGCAGGCATTATCCATCAAGTGGTATTGGAAAATTATGCGTTTCCCGGCGGTATGATGGTAGGAACTGATTCACATACCCCGAATGCCGGAGGACTTGGAATGGTCGCTATCGGAGTAGGAGGAGCCGACGCCGTGGATGTCATGACCGGAATGGAATGGGAACTGAAGATGCCGAAACTAATTGGTGTTAAGTTAACTGGTAGTTTGAATGGTTGGGCCTCGCCGAAGGACGTGATTCTTAAGCTAGCGGGCATCTTAACCGTAAAAGGTGGAACGAACGCTATCATCGAATATTTCGGTCCGGGCACCGCCTCCATCTCAGCGACCGGAAAAGCTACGATCTGTAATATGGGTGCCGAGGTAGGAGCGACTACTTCTTTATTCCCATTCGATAATACAATGGCTCAATATCTTCGTGCCACGGGACGTGACGAGGTAGCGAGCTGGGCCGAAGCTATTGGTGAATATCTGGAAGCGGATATGGACGTTCGTGCCGAGCCAGATAAGTTTTACGATCGTGTAATCGTTATTAACCTTTCCGAATTGGAGCCGCATATCAACGGTCCGTTCACGCCGGATGCAGCTACGCCTATCTCGGAGTTTGCCGCAAAAGTAAAAGCGAATGGCTATCCCCGAAAGATGGAGGTCGGATTAATCGGTTCCTGTACCAACTCTTCTTATCAAGATCTAAGCCGTGCGGCATCCATTGCTCGCCAAGCTTATGAGGATAAAATACCGGTAGCGGCACCCTTGATCATCAACCCGGGTTCCGAGCAAATCCGTTATACGGCGGAAAGAGATGGTATTATCGGTGATTTTGAACGGATTGGCGCAACCATTATGGCGAATGCCTGTGGTCCTTGTATCGGACAATGGAAACGTCATACGGATGATAATACCCGTAAGAATTCGATCGTTACTTCATTTAATCGTAACTTCGCTAAACGTGCGGACGGTAATCCGAATACACATGCTTTTGTCGCTTCTCCGGAACTGACACTGGCCTTGACCATCGCAGGTGATCTATGTTTCAATCCTTTGACCGATACCTTGAAGACAGAGGATGGTAAGGTTGTGAAACTGAAAGAACCGAAAGGCACGGATTTCCCGCCGAAAGGTTTCGAGGTAAAGGATAACGGCTATCTGGCACCTACGGGTAAGAACGTAGTGGTGAACATCGATCCGGAATCCAACCGCCTACAAGCATTAAAGCCTTTCGCTCCTTGGAATGGAGAGGATTTCACGGATATGCCCCTTCTTATCAAGGCTGAAGGTAAATGTACGACGGATCATATCTCGATGGCCGGTCCATGGTTACGTTTCCGTGGGCATTTGGAAAATATATCGGATAATATGTTGATGGGAGCCGTAAACGCTTTCAACGGGAAGACAAACTCTGTATTGAATCAACTGAACAATGAATATGAAGCAGTTTCTGCCGTAGCGAAACAATACAAGGCAAATGGTATTTCCTCGATCGTCGTAGCGGAAGAAAACTATGGTGAAGGCTCTTCCCGGGAACATGCAGCCATGGAGCCTCGCTTCCTAAATGTAAAAGTGATCCTAGCCAAGAGTTTCGCCCGTATCCACGAGACAAACTTGAAGAAACAAGGAATGTTAGCACTGACTTTCGCCGATAAGGAGGATTATAGCAAGATCCGTGAGAATGACCATATCTCGATCATCGGATTGAAAGATTTTCAGCCGGGCAAACCGTTGACGGCCGTTCTTCTTCATGCGGATGGTACGCAAGAATCATTCCCGGTTAACCATACGTATAATGATTTACAAATTAAATGGTTCAAGGCGGGTTCCGCTTTAAATACAGCTCACTAAGACAAACAAAAAAATCTTGATATCATGAGTAAGATAACAAAGAAAGGTAATCATATTTTCGTTCCGGATCACGTGACGATCCCTTATATTGAAGGAGATGGCGTGGGGCATGAGATCACTCCCGTTAGCCAAAAGATAGTAAACGCTGCCATCAAGCAAGCTTACAACGGAACCCGTTCCATTGAATGGAAAGAGGTCTTAGCCGGTGAAAAGGCGTTTAAGCAAACCGGAAGTTGGCTTCCCGATGAGACTATGGAAGCATTCCGTGAATACATCGTCGGTATTAAGGGACCGTTGACAACTCCGATTGGTGGAGGTATCCGTTCATTAAATGTGGCCCTCCGTCAGACGTTGGATTTATATGTTTGTCTCCGTCCGGTTCGTTGGTTTAAAGGAGTCGTATCTCCGGTAAAGGAGCCGCAGAAAGTGAATATGTATATCTTCCGTGAGAATACGGAAGATATCTATGCCGGAATCGAATGGCAACAAGGGACTCCGGAGGCACAAAAGTTATTGAAGTTCCTCACCGAGGAAATGGGAGTGAAGAAAATACGTTTCCCGGAAACTTCCTCTTTCGGCATCAAGCCGGTTTCTGTGGAAGGTACGGAGCGTCTGGTGCGTGCCGCTATCGAATACGCAATATTGCATCAATTACCGAGCGTGACTTTGGTACACAAAGGTAACATCATGAAATTCACGGAAGGTGGTTTCAAACTATGGGGATACGCTTTAGCGGAACGGGAGTTTGCGGATCTCACTTTCACATGGCCTCAATATGAGAAGATCAAGAAAGAGCAAGGCGAGGAAGCGGCCAATACCGCCTTAGTGGAAGCTTCAAAGGCCGGTAAAATCATTATCAAGGATGTCATAGCCGATGCTTTCTTGCAAAACACTCTATTAATTCCGGAAGAATATTCCGTGATCGCTACTTTGAACCTGAACGGCGATTATATCTCCGATCAATTAGCGGCGATGGTAGGTGGCATTGGCATTGCTCCCGGCGCTAATATCAACTATAACAGTGGTCATGCGATCTTCGAGGCAACACATGGAACCGCTCCGAATATCGCGGGAAAGAATCTCGTAAACCCCTCTTCCTTATTATTATCATCCGTGATGATGCTGGAATATATGGGATGGAGTGATGCGGCTAACCTGATTACATCCGCTATGGAGCAAGCTTTCTCCGCTGGAGAGGCCACTCATGACTTGGCTCGTTTTATGCCGAACGGCAAATCTCTCGGCACCAAAGAATTTGGTGATCGTATCATCTCTATTATCGAAACAATTAAATCAGTATAGTCATGTTGAAGAAAGAATATTTAATCTACAAATTGTCCGAGGCTGCCAGAGAGGCTTGCAAGATCGACAACGAACTTTTCCCAATGTATAATGTGAAACGTGGCCTTCGTAACGAAGATGGTAGCGGCGTGTTAGTAGGATTGACCCAAGTCGGTAATGTAGTAGGATACGAACGCTTGCCAGAGGGCGGTCTTAAAGCGATCCCCGGTAAGTTATTCTATAGAGGTTACGACGTAGAGGATTTAGCGCGTGATTTCATCAAGGAAAAACGGTTCGGTTTTGAGGAAGTGGCTTATTTATTACTTTCTGGTAAACTCCCCGATAAAGAGGAATTATCAGCCTTTAAAGAACTGTTGAACGATAATATGCCCTTGGAGCAAAAGACCAAGATGAATATTCTGGATCTGGAAGGACAGAACATCATGAATATATTGGCTCGTAGCGTATTGGAGATGTATACCTTCGACGCAAACCCGGACGACACCTCCCGAGATAACTTAATGCGCCAATCTATTGAATTGATCTCTAAGTTCCCGACGATTATCGCTTATGCCTACAATATTTATCGTCATAGCACACAGGGGCGTTCTTTACACATCCGTCATCCGCACGAGAACTTATCGATCGCAGAAAATTTCCTTCACATGCTGAAACGTGATTTCACGGATCTGGACGCACGTACGTTGGATTTGCTCTTGGTATTGCAAGCAGAACATGGTGGTGGTAATAACTCTACGTTCACGGTACGCGTCACTAGTTCTACGGGAACGGATACGTACTCATCTATCGCAGCTGGTATCGGCTCATTGAAAGGCCCGTTGCACGGAGGCGCCAATATTCAGGTAGTAGATATGTTCCATCATTTGAAAGAGAATATCGCGGATTGGAAGAACGTGGACGAGATCGATACTTATTTCATGCGGATGCTTAACAAAGAGGCTTATAACAAGACAGGCTTGATCTATGGTATCGGCCATGCGGTCTATACGATTTCCGATCCCCGTGCGGTCGTATTAAAGGAACTGGCTCGTGATCTGGCAAAAGAGAAAGGTCGCTCTGAGGAATTCGCCTTCCTTGAGTTATTAGAGGAAAGAGCGATCGAATGTTTCGCCAAGCATAAAGGAACTAAGAAACGGGTTTCCTCGAACGTGGACTTCTATTCCGGATTCGTTTATGAGATGATCGGTTTGCCACAGGAAATCTATACGCCTTTATTCGCCATGGCCCGAATCGTGGGTTGGACCGCTCACCGTATCGAGGAGTTGAACTTTGACGGAAAACGCATCATCCGTCCGGCTTACAAGAACGTTTTGGACGATAGGGAATATATCTCCATCAACGAGCGATAACACTAAAAAAATCATAGTTATGTTTTCTTTCATTCATAGTTATAAGTTGAAGGATTCATAACTATGATTTTTTAGCATGCTCAGGCTGATAATAATATCCTACATAAAACCCTTAAAATGTAAATTTCTCAAGTTCCATCGCACCTAATCCTTGCAATTTAGGAACCAACGTTACGAAATGCTCAGCTTTTTCGTGAGCTGATAAGGATTCAGCGTCTTTCCACGTCTCACAAATCATCAATACATCACTACGAGTAGCGCTCTCGAAAATATCATAAGCAATACAGCCATTGTCTTTCAAAGACTTTTCAACCAATTCTTTCGCAGTCTCCAATGCGGCGGGACGATTCTCCTCACTTACTTGAATAAATACATTTAGTCTAATCATACTCATAATTGTTTTAAGAATGTTACATACTTGATCAAAAGTACAGCACAAATATAGAAATAAACCCGTATATTTGTCATTCGAAACGTATAATTAACAGCATGAAGGAATCTGTTCGTATTCTTCGTTTCGCCATTGTAGGTTCTTCTAACGCTTTGATCACCGCATTGGTAATCTGGATATTAATGGATATTCTGGATTGTAATTACTTGTGGTCGAACATGGCTGGATATGTGGCTGCCTTGGTGAATAACTTCTTTTGGAGTAAATACTGGGTATTTTCTTCCGGGAAAGGTAATTTCTGGAAGGAGATTCCTTTATTCCTAATCGCTTTTGGTTGCGCTTACGCTACTCAATTCATATTCTTGCTTTTAATGGTGGAGGTGATCGATCTAAATGAATATCTGGGTCAGTTCCTTGGACTTTTCGTTTACGGAGCCGTTAATTTTATGATGAATAAGAGGCTTACTTTTAAGAGCTAGAATCCGATAAATCGTATCAAAGGAAGTGGTATAGTACGCCAGTAGTGGTGAAGGTCAACGCGACTATTCGCATAAGCCTTCACCACTACTGGTGTTGACCATCGGGACTAGTCGCGTGAGCCATCGAGACTAATCGTGCTGAATCGCTAACGGGTAAGGCTCGTAAACTGCTTCCCGAGTCTGTAAAGATAGAAAGCTAGATGCGTAAAAGCGAATACGAATGAGATAATCAATAAGACTTTACTTTCGCCCCATCCCACGGTTTGCTGGTGCCAAAGCCCCGTAATCACGCAAAGCACGGATAGGGTAATACCGATCATATCCAATGTGGTCTGTCCCGAGCGATGTTTCTGCATATGTTCCAGTTTGCTATGTTTGATGCCATAGCAGACATATATATCCAGACCGATTAACATCCATAATACCAAACGAATCCATGTATCAGCCGGGAGAAAAAGCATCATCACCAGACAAGTTATGATACCGGCGATAGGCACGAACGGAACCAACGGGGTCTTGAAAGACCGGGGAGCGTCCGGCATTGTCTTACGGACAATCAATACCCCGGCGCAAACTAGCGTAAAGGCGAACAAAGTCCCGATACTACACATCTCGCCCGCTACGCTCGCCGGAACGAAAGCTGCCAATGCACCGACCAATAACATAAACAGGAAATTACTTCGTGCCGGCGTGCGGAATTTCTCATGGATATGGGAAAATAGGGGAGGGAGCAGCCCATCCCGGCTCATACTCAAGAATACACGGCTCTGTCCTAATAACGTTACCATGATAACCGAGCAATACCCCAGTAAAATAGCTATTACGATCGCCCGATTCATCCAAGGGTAATCCGGACGAATCACACCAGAAGCATCCATTTGTCCCATATGATCGATAGCTATTGCCACAGGAGCGATTCCATTCTGGCCAGCAAAAGCGGAGTAATGTACGACTCCGGTCATCACGTGGGCAAACAGCATATATAATATAGTACAAACCACCAATGACATCAAGATCCCGATCGGCATATCCCGTTTCGGGTTCTTGGTTTCCTGCGCCGCCGTACTTACAGCGTCGAAACCGAGGAAAGCAAAGAATACGATAGCCGCCCCTCGTAGGATACCGGAAAATCCGAACTCGCCTAGAGTCCCTGTATTAGTGGGGATATAAGGCGTATAATTCTCCATACGGATATATTTCCATCCCAAGACTACGAACACCAAGACTACGGAGACTTTCAAGAATACGATGATCCCATTGAAGATAGAACTGCCTTCCGTTCCTCGTATCAACAAAATACTCATTAACACCACGATCAAAAAAGCCGGGATATTCACGATACCGCCATCCCAAGGGCAAGCCGTCAAGGCTTGCGGTAAATGCACTCCGAATCCTTCCAGAAAAACGACCAAATACCGACTCCAACTTATGCTAACGGTCGTAGCGGCCACGCAGTACTCGAGCACCAAATCCCAACCGATAATCCAAGCGACCAACTCACCCATCGTGGCGTACGAGTAGGTGTATGCGCTACCTGCCACCGGGATCATGGAAGCGAACTCGGCGTAACATAACCCGGCGAAACAACAGCCCAAGGCGGCGATAGCGAAAGATAAAGTAATGGCAGGCCCCGTATACCCGGCGGCCACCGCACCCGTAATGGAGAACAATCCGGCACCGATAATAACACCGACACCTAAGGCGATCAAACTCCACGGGCCAAGGATACGCTTCAGCGATTTACTGCCCGAATCATTTGCCTCGGTCATCAAATCCGCTAAAGGCTTCTTAATAAATAAACCCATCTGTATAGATTAAAAAATTAGTAATTGGGCGCAAAGGTAGGAATTTTTATTATGTTTGCCGAAAAGTAAAAGCAAGGACAGAAACAAACAAGAAAATAAATAGACAACTAAATAATGAAACAATTGATAGCCTGTTGCGGATTAGATTGCGAAAGTTGCGATGCCCGCATAGCCACAGTTAAGAATGATAATGAGCTAAGAGAAAAAACCGCACAAAAGTGGAGCGCCATGAACAATGCGCCCGAAATTACAGCCGCAACTATAAACTGTATGGGTTGTCGTGCGGACGGAGTGAAATTTGCGTATTGCAGTGATTATTGTGAAATATGCAAATGTGTATCCGGAAAAGGCTTTAATACATGTGGCGATTGTGATGAATTGGATAGTTGCCAGATAGTCGGTGCGGTCCTTCAGCATGCTCCCGGCGCAAGAGAAAATCTAATGTAGAAGCAAAAAAGATGAACCTCTAACATATCCGATCCTAATTCCGTATCGGCAGCCGTTCCCAAAGCCATTCAGGGATCAGTCTCCAGAGAAAGACAAGGATAGCGTATCTCCAATCGATGATCGCCCTTCTCTTTTTCCGGTCTATAGCGTTGGCGATACGCAGGGCGGCATATTGGGGAGACATCAGCATAGGATAATTCCTGCCGTCTTTCAATAAATCCGTACGGACAAATCCCGGACGGATATCCGTAAGTATAATAGGCTGTTTCTCCATACGGGAAAGTTGGGCTAAAGCGTCTATATAAATATTTTGGTATCGTTTGGTAGCCGAGTAGGAGGGAGCGACACCTAATCCTTTGGTTCCGGCAATAGAGCTGATTACAGATATATGCCCGCCACCTTGACTGGAAAAATAACGATAGGCCGCTAGTACCATACGTGTAAAGCCTGTCACATTCGTCTGTATCGTAGCTTGTTCAATGGAAGTATCTAAGTTTTTATTCTGGTTGCCGATCCCTGAACTAAGCAGGAAGATGTCCATTCCTCCCAAATCACGGATTAATTCGTCTAAACGATCAGCGGCATCCTCGGCGGTCACGTCCAACTGCTTTATCTGGATATGCTCCGGATCTTGCTTACGAAACTCCTCCAACCGATCAACCCGACGACCAGCCAATCCCAGTTGATATCCTCGTTTCCAATAAATCTTAGCAACCTCATAGCCGATACCGGAGGTAGCGCCGATAATGATAATTCGTTTGACCATAATACTTGATACAATAAATTAACAATAAAGATAAACAAAATTCTCATGCTAAGCTCTATCTTTGTCACCCATCTTTTAAATTTAACACATAAATCCATGAACAACGCAACAACACAGTCACATATCGTGTGGCTCGATGTAATACGAACCGTAGCTATGCTGATGGTTATCGGAGTACATTGTATAGATCCTTTTTATATCTCACCTACACTCGGAAGTTTACCGGAATATAAACATTGGGCCGCTGTTTACGGCTCTCTTTTACGGCCCTCTGTTCCTCTTTTCGTTATGATGACGGGACTTTTACTATTGCCTATACGGGAACAATCTTTAGGTGTTTTCTATAAAAAGAGAATATATAGGGTATTATTTCCTTTTTTGATATGGTCTGTATTATACAATATATTCCCTTGGGTTACAGGGCTATTAGGTTTGCCGAAAGAGATAATCGGTGAGTTTTTCTGCTATGTGCAAGGAAATGAGTCACAATCCTTATCCGACGCATTGAAAGACATCGCCATGATCCCGTTCAATTTCAGTTTTAAGGAAAACCATATGTGGTATATTTATTTACTCATCGGATTGTATCTGTATATGCCATTCTTCTCCGCATGGATCGAGAAGGCGGATCGTTCCAAAGAGAGGGTCTATTTAGGGATATGGTTCGTATCTCTTTTCTTGCCTTATATGTCTGCCTATATCAGCAAATATTTATACGGGGAAGCGACGTGGAATCAATTCGGCATGTTTTATTATTTCGCAGGATTCAACGGATATCTCCTATTAGGACATTACTTAAAACAAGGTAATAATTGGAATATTTGGAAAACCTTCGCTATTTGCGCAGCCATGTTTGTGGTTGGTTATGCCATAACCTATTGTGGATTCAGTTCGGCCGCAGCGAATCCCGAGGCAACAGAATTGGATATGGAGTTATTTTTCACCTTCTGTAGTCCGAATGTAGTCTTAATGACGGCAGCTGTATTTATTCTTCTTCAAAAGGTACGTATTCATAATACTCTCATAGCTAAAAAACTATCGAAAATATCCAAATATGGTTTCGGAATCTATATCGTACATTATTTTGTCGTAGGTCCGATCTTTATCTTGATCGGGAAGTTTGATTTACCGATACCTTTGCAAGTACCCATAATGGCACTTTTGATTTTCATAATCTCATGGGCGTTTACTTGGTTCATGTACCGTATATTAGGTGAACGAGCTAAATGGATCATGGGATGAAACTCTTTCGTATACTGCAACCCGCCTTGCCGTGTTACTGCACGCCTATTGTAGTAACACGGCTAAAATACCATAAAACTCCTTGCAATCCCCATCTGTTTCGTTATATTTGCTACAATTTATAAACTTGATAAAATAAAACGCTATGTCAGTAAAATCTTATATCGAATCCAATAAGGATCGTTTTCTTGAAGAATTGTTCTCTTTAATCCGCATTCCGTCAATCAGCGCCAAGCATGAGAATAAGCCGGACATGTTGACATGTGCCCAGCGTTGGACTGAGGTGCTGTTGTCTTCTGGTGCGGATAAGGCCGAGGTAATGCCTACGAAAGGCAATCCTGTCGTATACGCCGAGAAAATGGTATCTCCCAAAGCTCTGACCGTATTGGTTTACGCTCATTACGACGTGATGCCCGCCGAACCTTTGGAATTGTGGAAGAGTGAACCTTTCGAGCCGGTGATCCGGGACGGACGCATTTGGGCCCGTGGAGCAGACGATGATAAGGGACAGGGTATGATTCAAGTAAAAGGTTTTGAGACAGCGATTAAAGAAGGTTTGTTACAGTGTAACGTGAAGTTTATTTTCGAAGGAGAGGAGGAGATAGGTTCTCCTAGCTTGGAAGATTTTTGCCGGGAACATAAAGAATTATTGAAAGCGGATGTAATCCTCGTTTCCGATACAAGCATGGTCAGCGCTGAAACACCGTCGCTCACGACAGGCTTACGTGGTTTGGCTTACTGGGAAATAGAAGTAACCGGACCGAACCGCGATTTGCATTCCGGTCATTTTGGCGGAGCCGTAGCGAATCCGATCAATGTACTTTGCAAATTGATGGCAGATATCACCGACGTGGATGGACGCATCACGATCCCGGGTTTTTATGACGACGTGGAGGATGTATCTCCCGCAGAACGGGAGATGATCGCCCAAATCCCATTCGACGAGGAAAAATATAAGAAAGCGATCGGGGTAGACGCTCTTTTCGGAGAGAAAGGCTATTCTACGCTAGAACGTAATAGTTGTCGGCCTTCTTTCGATATCTGTGGTATTTGGGGCGGATATACGGGGGAAGGAAGCAAAACTGTATTGCCTTCAAAGGCTTATGCCAAGGTTTCCACTCGTTTGGTTCCACACCAAGATCATGCCAAGATCTCCCAAATGTTTGAGGAGTATATAGCTCGTGTGACCCCACCTTATGTTAAAGTGAAAGTTACGCCCAGCCATGGCGGGCAAGGATATGTTTGTCCGATAGACTTGCCAGCTTATCAAGCGGCAGAAAAGGCTGTTGGCATCGCATTCGGGAAGAAACCGTTGGCGGTTCGTCGCGGAGGTAGCATTCCTATTATCTCTACATTCGAGCAGGTATTAGGTATCAAGACCGTACTGATGGGATTCGGCTTGGAGCAAAACGCGATCCATTCGCCCAACGAGAGTCAGGAGTTGGATATCTTCTTCAAGGGAATCGAGTCGGTAGCGGAATTCTACCGTTTATATAAATAAGAAGGAAGAAGATGAGTATATTAATAAAGAATGTCCTGTTTAACGATAGGACGATTGATATCTATATCGAAGGAAAAGAGATCAAGCAAATAGGAGAGGGCTTGTCTTTTCCTGCCGATAAGATACTGGATGGTAGCCGTAAAGCCGTCATTCCCGGTTTCGTGAACGCTCATACACATGCTGCCATGACTTTGTTCCGCGGCTTCGGCGATGATATGCCGCTTATGCCATGGCTTGAGCAAAAGATCTGGCCGAATGAGGCGAAAATGACCCGTGAGGATGTATATTGGGGAGCGAAATTAGCGTGCTTGGAAATGATAAAAAGTGGCACGACCACTTTCTTCGACATGTATCAACGCCCTCGTGTCACGGCCGATGTGACGGAGGAGATGGGATTGCGAGGTATCATAGCCGGCGTTTGCTTCGATGGTTTTGATAAAGAAGAGGCGGAGAAATGCAAACGCCATAACGAGCGACTGATCCAAGATGTGGATAACTACAGCAAACGGGTTCGCTTCTCGATCGGGCCGCACGCTATCTATACCGTTTCCGGTGAGCTTCTGAAATGGGCGCATCAGTTCGCTATGGAACATCAGATCCCGATCCATCTGCATCTGGCAGAGACAGAGGGGGAAGTGAAAGACTCTGTCGATAGATTCGGACTCACTCCCGTACGTTATTTATATAAGTTGGGTGTGCTTTCTCCACGCTTGATCATCGCTCATGGAATTTACGTCGATGATGATGAGCTTCGTATGCTGGCCGATCATGAGGTGAAAGTCGTACATAACCCGGCCTCAAACATGAAACTGGCTTCCGGCATGCATTTTAAGTTCAAGGAAATGCGCCAATTGGGTATTACCGTGGGATTGGGAACGGACGGTTGTTCCTCTTCCAATAACTTGGATATGATCGAGGCGATGAAGCTGGCTTCCCTGTTAGGAAAAGCTTGGCGAAAGGATCCCGAAGCCTTGACCGCAAATGAGATGCTGCAAGCCGCTACTGCGGAAGGAGCCGTTATGTTCGGTTTAAAAGCCGGGCAGATCAAGGAAGGGTATTTAGCCGATCTATGTTTGATAGATCTCAACACCCCCGCTTTTACCCCGAACTTCAATTTCGTCTCAAATCTTGTATACGCCGCCAACGGCAGTTGCGTGGATACCGTTATCTGTGATGGTAAAATATTGATGGAGAATAAGAAGGTACCGGGAGAGGACGAGATTATGGAGAAAGCGGCAGAGATAGCTTATAACTTGATGAAACGTTAAATTGATTAAATATGGAAATGATTAAAACCGAACAATATCGGGAAGCGGCCGCCTATTTAGCTAGCCGGATCGAAGGTAACCCGGAGACCGCCATTATCCTTGGTAGTGGCTTAGGCTCTTTAGCCGATCAAATAACAGACCCTATAGTGATACCTTATGCAGAGATCCCACATTTTATGAAATCTACCGCTACCGGGCATAAGGGGAATTTTATTTGTGGCAAACTAGGGGATAAGCAAGTCTTGGCTATGCAAGGCCGTTTTCACTACTATGAGGGCTACACAATGCAACAGGTCACTTTTCCCGTACGTGCAATGAAGCTCTTAGGAATCAAGAACCTTTTGGTCTCGAACGCCGCCGGAGGTATCAATAATACGTTCAAGGTAGGTGATCTGATGATCATCCGGGATCATATCAATATGATGCCGAACCCGCTGATCGGTCCGAACAATGAGGATTTCGGCACTCGTTTCCCGGATATGACCCGTGCTTATGATCGTGAATTTATCCGCTATGTGGAAGAAATAGCCGCCTCCCGATCTATCCCGTTAAAGAAAGGTGTATATGTAGGTTTGACAGGCCCTTCCTTCGAGACTCCTTCCGAGTACGCTTTCTATGGAAAAGTCGGGGGAGATGCGATCGGCATGAGTACGGTACCGGAAGTAATCGTGGCACGTCATGCGGGCTTGCGTGTATTCGGTATGTCTGTCATCACGAACGAAGGTTATCACTTCGCTGACGACTTTGTAAATGATGGTGCCGATGTTATCGTAGCGGCTAATAAAGCAGCATCTGTTATGACACAACTATTTACGGAATTGGTCAAAAAAATCCAATAAAAAAGTAACGCAAAGGCTTGGTGGTTTCAATGAAATCACTACCTTTGCACTCGCAATCGAGAACAAAGCGGTTGTATATGCGGAAGTAGCTCAGTTGGTAGAGCATAACCTTGCCAAGGTTAGGGTCGCGGGTTCGAGTCCCGTCTTCCGCTCTTTCTCGTATTGATTGCCCAGGTGGCGGAATTGGTAGACGCGCTCGTTTCAGGTGCGAGTGGTTTTGCGATCGTGCAGGTTCGAGTCCTGTTCTGGGCACCCTTCCTAAAATGCGCAGGTGGTGGAATTGGTAGACACGCTACTTTGAGGGGGTAGTGCCGGTTACGGCGTGTGAGTTCAAGTCTCATCCTGCGTACTTAAGTAAAAAAAGAAATAAGAGCATGATCTATTCAATTAGGTCATGCTTTTTTTGTGTGTCAAAATGACAGACGAATAAGATGGACGAACATAAAAAAAGCCGGACTCACGCCCGGCTTCTATATTCATAGACAAACTTATTCAGCATCTTTCTTTTTTATCGAAGTCGTGATTTTCTGCTCTTCCTTATCAAAGTCTACGATAATCGTATCGCCTTCACCTACTGAGGCACGGATAATCATCTCCGCCATCTCATCTTCCAGATACTTCTGGATCGCACGCTTCAACGGACGGGCACCGAATTGGATATCGTAGCCTTTTGTCGCAATGAAATCTTTTGCCTCGTCTGTGATCGACAACTCATAGCCCAGATTTGATACACGCTGATACAGACCCTGTAACTCAATATCGATAATCTTATGAATAGCGGCTTTATCAAGCTGATCGAACATAATGATATCATCCACACGGTTCAAGAACTCTGGAGCAAATGCTTTATTCAACGCTTTCTGGATCACGCTACGGGAGAAATCCTTATCCGGCTCACCAGCCATCTGGGTATTGAAACCAACGCCACGGCCGAAATCTTTCAATTGCCGGGTACCAATATTGGAAGTCATGATCAAGATCGTATTCTTGAAATCAATACGTCTACCCAGACTATCCGTCAAACGGCCTTCATCCAAGACTTGCAGCAGCAAGTTAAATACATCCGGATGCGCCTTCTCGATCTCGTCCAATAAGACCACTGAATAGGGCTTGCGACGTACTTTCTCTGTTAACTGGCCACCTTCCTCGTAACCAACGTATCCGGGAGGCGCTCCGATCAAACGGGAAACAGCGAATTTCTCCAAGTATTCACTCATATCGATACGTACCAAAGAATCCGCCGAATCAAATAGATATTCAGCAAGCTTCTTGGCCAAGTGAGTTTTACCTACACCCGTCGGTCCTAGGAACATAAAAGTTCCGATCGGCTTATTCGGATCTTTCAAGCCAACACGGTTACGTTGAATTGCCTTTACAATCTTTTGAACAGCATCATCCTGCCCGACCACCTTACTTTTCAATACGTCCGCCATTTCCAGAAGCTTGACATTCTCTGCCTTAGCGATACGTTGAACAGGCACACCAGACATCATGGCAACAACTTCAGCGACCTTCTCTTCATCAACGGTCTCCCGATGTTCTTGAAGCTCTTGTTCCCATTTAGCTTTCGCGGCCTCCAGTTGCAATAAATACTGACGCTCCTTATCGCGGAAACTTGCGGCTAACTCAAAGTTCTGAGATTTCACGGCCGCTAATTTCTCATTCTTCGTATCCTCGATCTTTGCCTCAAGCTCTTCGATACTTTTCGGAACAATGATATTAGATATATGTACACGGGAACCGGCCTCGTCTAAAGCATCGATCGCCTTATCCGGGAAATTACGGTCACTGATATATCTTTCTGTCAATTTTACACACGCTTGTAAAGCATCTTCAGTATAGATCACATTATGGTGCTCCTCATAACGAGGTTTGATATTACGCAAGATCTGCAAAGTTTCTTCCGCCGTAGTCGGATCAACGATCACTTTCTGGAAACGACGTTCCAACGCACCGTCTTTCTCGATATTCTTACGATATTCATCCAAAGTAGTAGCGCCAATGCATTGAATCTCACCACGAGCCAACGCAGGTTTCAGCATATTCGCCGCATCCATAGATCCGGAAGCGGAACCAGCGCCAACAATCGTATGAATCTCATCGATAAAGAGGATGATATTCGGGTTCTTCGATAACTCATTCAAGATAGCCTTAATACGTTCCTCGAATTGTCCGCGGTATTTCGTACCGGCGACAATAGAAGCCATATCCAAGCTAATCACACGCTTATCGAATAACACCCGGGAAACCTTACGCTGAATAATGCGTAAAGCCAATCCCTCTACGATAGCCGACTTACCCACACCCGGCTCACCAATCAATACCGGATTATTTTTCTTCCTACGGCTTAATATCTGGGCCAAACGCTCGATCTCCTTCTCACGTCCCACAATCGGGTCTAGACGGTTTTCTGCGGCGGCACGTGTCATATCCGTTCCGAAGTTATCCAGAACAGGTGTATCATTAGGGGATTTCGGTTGAGCGGCTCCCGCTCCAGTACCGGAAGAGGGGCGAGATGCCTCACGACGAGAGGAGAAACCTTCGTCCTCGTCATCTTCGTCATCATCCGTATATCCGTCGCTGATCTCGTCGAATTCCTCCATATTATTCAAACCGGTTCCGCTTACTAATATATTATATGCGGAACGATAAGTAATACCCGCATCGTTCAACACCTTGGCAGCGACATTAAACTCCTCTTTCAATATCGCCAATAGAAGATGTTCCGTATCGGTCTCATCTTCCTTGAATAAACGAGATTCCAGCATACTCATACGCAAGACACGTTCTGTAGTCTTACTTATAGCGATCTCATGCTGGACAGAATCCTCAGAATCGAATGTATTCTTTATTTCTTGCTCAATCTTGCGTTTAATATCCATCGGATCGGTATGTAGCTCTCGCAAGACACGCATTGCCTCGCCTTCGCCTTCCCGGATGATGCCTAGCATCAAATGTTCCGGCCCGATATAGCTATTCTGGAGCCTAGCCGCTTCTTCACGGCTATACTCAATCACGTCAATCAATCTTTTCGAATAATTTTTCATACTATATTATATATGTACTGATTACGCAAAGTTACATAATCTATTCCAACTATCATCAAATTTCGTGCCATTATTCCTTAATAAGCCTTGAAAAGCCCAGAGGCGCAAAATTTCAAGACAAATTCTTTCGTAGTATACGGAAAAACCTTACCTTAGTGCAATTTTTCAGAGGTGAGATATTGAGTGTAATTAATATAAAACTAAATGGTTGATCAAGACAGAATTATTAAGATTAACATCGAAGAGGAAATGAAATCGGCATACATTGATTATTCAATGTCTGTCATTGTTTCACGTGCTCTTCCTGATGTTAGGGATGGCTTTAAGCCGGTTCACCGCCGTATTTTATTTGGAATGAATGAACTGGGTAACACATCCGACAAACCTTATAAAAAATCTGCGAGAATAGTTGGTGAAGTTTTAGGTAAATATCATCCACATGGCGACTTGTCTGTATATTTCGCCATGGTTCGTATGGCCCAGACATGGTCTATGCGTTATCCGTTAGTAGACGGACAAGGTAACTTCGGTTCAGTGGACGGTGATAGTCCTGCCGCTATGCGTTATACAGAGGCACGACTGAGTAAACTCGCCGAAGAAATGCTCCGGGATATCGATAAGGACACGGTAGATTTCCAGCTTAACTTCGATGATACGTTGAAGGAGCCGACCGTATTGCCGACTCGTGTTCCTAACTTACTTGTAAATGGTGGATCGGGTATCGCCGTTGGTATGGCTACGAATATGCCGACTCATAACTTGAGCGAGGTATTAGATGGTTGTATCGCTTATATCGATGCCAAGGGAGATATCGAGGTAGAAGGCTTAATGCAATATATCAAGGCTCCGGACTTCCCTACAGGCGCTACAATTTATGGCTACGCAGGCGTGAAAGACGCTTTCGAGACGGGTAGGGGACGTATCATCCTTCGCGGTAAAGCCGAGATTGAGGTGGAGAATAATCATGAGAAGATTATTATTACCGAGATTCCTTATTTGGTAAATAAGGCTGAGTTGATCAAGTATATCGCTGACCTAGTAAACGAGAAGCGTATCGATGGCATTTCCAATGTCAATGACGAGTCCGACCGTAGCGGTATGCGTATCGTAGTTGACGTGAAACGTGACGCGAACTCGAGTGTCGTACTGAATAAATTGTATAAGCTTACGGCTCTGCAATCCTCATTCAGCGTTAATAATATCGCTTTGGTGAACGGCCGTCCGAGGTTGCTTAACTTAAAAGACTTAATCAAGGCGTTTGTTGAGCACCGTCATGAGGTCGTTATCCGGCGTACAAAATATGAATTGAGGAAAGCGGAAGAGAGAGCTCATATATTGGAAGGCTTGATCATCGCTTCCGATAATATAGACGAGGTAATCGCGATTATCAAGTCTTCCAAGAGCCCGCAAGAGGCTATCGAGCGTTTGATCGAACGTTTCTCTTTATCTGAGCTTCAAGCACGTGCTATTGTCGAGATGAGACTTCGTCAGTTGACAGGTCTGGAACAAGACAAATTGCGTGCGGAATATGAGGAGATCGAGAAGTTGATCGCTTATTTGAATGAGATTCTGGAGAATGAGGACCTTTGTATGAAGGTTATCAAAGATGAATTATTGGAAATCAAGGATAAATTTGGCGACGAACGTAAGACGGATATCGTTTACGCCTCTGAGGAATTAAATCCGGAGGATTTCTATGCGGATGATGAGATGATCATTACCGTATCTCATATGGGATATATCAAACGTACCCCGTTAAGTGAGTTCCGTGCGCAAGGCCGTGGTGGTGTAGGAGCGAAGGGTTCCGAGACTAGAGACGAGGATTTCGTTGAGTATATCTATCCGGCATCCATGCACGCGACCTTATTATTCTTCACGGCAAAAGGTAAATGTTATTGGTTGAAGGTATTCGAGATTCCGGAAGGAGCTAAGAACGCTAAAGGACGTGCGATCCAGAATCTTCTGAATATCGAGCCGGATGATAAGGTACAAGCCTTTATACGTGTTAAGAAATTAACCACCGATACGGAATTCATTAATTCTCATTACCTATTATTCTGTACGAAGAAAGGTGTGATCAAAAAGACCTTGTTGGAGGCCTATTCCCGTCCTCGTCAAAACGGTGTGAACGCTATTACATTGCGTGAAGACGATGGCTTGATCCAAGTATGTATGACGAATGGCAACAACGAGGTGATCATAGCGAACCGTAATGGCCGGGCGATCCGTTTCCATGAAAGCGCGGTACGTGTAATGGGCCGTACGGCTTCCGGAGTGAAAGGTATGACTTTGGACGAGGATAATACCGATGAAGTCGTTGGTATGATCTGTATCAAGGACAAGGAAAAAGAGACCGTACTCGTCGTATCAGAGCAGGGATATGGAAAACGTTCCTCTATCGAGGATTATCGTATAACGAATCGTGGCGGTAAAGGCGTAAAAACCATTAATATCACGGAGAAGACCGGTAAATTAGTTGCCATCAAGAATGTTACGGACGAGAACGATTTAATGATTATCAATAAGTCGGGTATCGCTATCCGTATGAAAGTGGCCGATTTGAACGTAATAGGACGTGCTACTCAAGGTGTTCGTTTGATTAATCTAGAAAAGCGCAACGACGAAATCGCTTCTGTATGTAAAGTATTGTCTGAGAGTGAAGAGGAGATTGCCGAGCAAAAAGCGGAACAAGAAGCCAGACAAGAGAATGAGGGAAGAGAGTTGAGTGAGAATCAAGCTAGTCTAGGTACCGATGTTGATCTACCGGAATCAGAGGAGGATAACGAACAAAATGATAACGAAGAAATAACTGAATAATTTTAAACAAATAGAAATATTAATCTCAAAATTACTATCGCAATGAAACGAGTATTATTAACAGTGGCACTATGTGTCGCAGCATCGGTCTCTTTTGCACAGAAAAAAGCTGTAAATGAGGCTCAAAGTATAGCTAAGGGGACAACTCCTGATTTCTCGGAAGCCAGAACTCTTATTAAAGGAGCTTTGGAAAACCCTGAAACAAAGGATGACGCTAAAACTTGGTATGTTGCCGGTTTTATCGAGGATCAACAGTTCAGCAACGAAAGAACTAAACAAGTCTTGGGCCAACAACCGGACGAGCCTGTTATGTACGAGGCATTGGGTAGTATTTTGCCATACTTTGAGAAAGCATATGAGTTAGATCAACTTCCTAATGAAAAAGGAAAAATTAAACCTAAGTTCACGAAAGATATCAAAGGTATCCTAGGAGCAAACCACGTATATTACATCAATGGTGGTGCTTACTATTTCGATCAGAAAGATTATAACAAAGCTTACGATTTCTTCGAGCAATACCTGAAAATATCTGATATGCCAATGTTTAAAGGTGAGGCTGTCGCTGAAAGAGATTCAAACTTCATGACAGTTCAGTTCTATGCCGCTGTAGCAGCGACCCAACTTGGCGATTCTCAAAAAGCTATCGCAGCGTTAGAGCGTGCTAAAAATACGGATTATAGAGCAAGCGAGGTATATCAATACTTATGCTATGAGTATGAGCAAGCTAAGGATACCGTGAATTTAGAGAAGACTTTGGAAGAAGGTTTGAATAAATTCCCTGAGGAACAGTATTTCTTAATGAGCCTTATAAACAATTACATCTATTCTAATAGAAATGAGAAAGCTATTGAATATTTGAACACAGCTATCGCTAAGGATTCCAACAATCCACAGCTTTACGATGTAATGGGCCGTGTTTATGAGACTGGTTTGAAAGATTACGCTAAAGCTGAAGAGTATTTCAAGAAAGCATTGGCGATCAATCCTGACTATATCGAATCTCTCTCTAACTTAGGTCGTGTATATTATAACCAAGGTGTAAACAAGCAAGGTGAGGCTAATATGATCAACGACGCAAAACAATATCAAGAGGAATTAGGCAAAGCTAAGGAATTCTTTAAGCAAGCTCTTCCTTACTTTGAGAAAGCTCACCAAATGAAACCAGAAGAAAGAGAATATATGACCGCTTTAAGAGGTATTTACTACAACTTGAATATGGGTGATAAATTCGATGCTATTGAAGCAGAGATGAATAAGTAATTTCTTCTTTCAGAATAAATGGAACCGTCTAGTAATATAAGGTTACTAGGCGGTTTTTTATTTGTGTATCATGTATCGCAGAGTAGTCATTTTTTGATCGTTCATAATACTATTAAACATAATGGGAATGGTCAATACTGCTATCATTATGCCACTATTTTAACGAATCCAGTATCAAAAATCATCGATAGGAGAGGATGTTTAGTAAAACTATCCAATAGAGAACTTTATCAACCGGATTTCTCATATAGATTTGTCAATTTCCTTGCCTCTTATGGATTAAAATATAAGTCAATCAGCCGATTAGATTTGTGTTACGATTGTAATAGGTTTGTCAACGGCTTATCTCCACGAAGATTAATAAACTCATTTCTTTCCGGGCGTTATTTAAAGAACTGCCAACCATCATACACCATACAAGCCGACACGGAATCCGATAAAAGGGATCAATTAGTAGATGCTATTGAGGCTAAAATAAAATCATGTGATGTCTCTAATACAGCGGAATTAAAGAACGCTATTCGCTCAGTCATTTACGATCGGATAAAACGATCCGACGCTAGCAAATGTAAACTTAGAGGTTCTGCTAAAAATGTGCGAGATATTAACTATGTGAGTTTCGGTAGCCATGCAAGTTCTGTATGCTCATATCTGTATAACAAGACAAAAGAACTTCGAGAGGTTAAGGATAAGCCCTATATCCGGCAATTGTGGAAACTAAACGGTATTGATGAGACTAGTGATGTGTGGCGTGTTGAGCTATCGATCAGGAAAGATAGCAAAACTCTATTAGAACTATCTACCGGAGAGGTATTTAGCATAAGTACGGATATGTTGAAGCTACAGTCAGATATTGAGGACTTATTCTATATTTATGCAGCTAAATACTTTGATTTCAGAATAAACGATCTTACGAAAAATAAATCACGAATGAAATCAGTAGCGATCTTCGAGTATGCTCCGGGCGTTGTAACGAAACGTCCCATTAGATTAACTCTATCGAAGGATACGACAAAGGCTGATAAGATATTCATTCGGAAACTGGTTAAGGCAAAAAGAGACATTCCGTTCCCTACGGAGCAATATTTAGATGCGTTAAGGCTTGTAACGCATGAATATGCTTTTTCTCGCTCTCTCGCTAAATATCTGCATAAGGTAGAATGCGAAGGAGTCCCGATATAGCGTACTTTGGCTTGCTACTGGCAACCGTATATTGTCCCCCCCCATAGCGGAGCGTTACAAACAAATATATGATATGGATATACAACTAAGTAAGAATTTCATGCTGTCCGAACTGGTACATAGCGAGATAGCCTATTATAATAACCTACGAAACGAGCCAACACCGGAGGCGTTTTGTGCGTTATGTAATCTAGTGTCCTGTACGTTACAGCCTTTAAGGGACTATCTAAACGAGCCTATAACGATCAATAGCGGGTATAGAACTGCGGAGTTGAATAGGCTTGTGAAGGGAGTCTACGGATCGCAACATATAAAGGGGGAAGCTGCGGACATTAGGATTAGCGGCGATGCGATGCGTGTGGTTAGTGCCGTCTTAAAATCTGGAATCCCTTACGATCAATGTATATTCTATACTAGGCGAAACTTCGTACATGTATCATACAGTAGGTTCGCAGATAATAAACGACAAATAATATATCAATAATGGAAACCATAGTAATCGATAATAAGAGTATCACAGATAACGAAGAACTCGAGCTATTTATGTTCTATGCGCTAGAAACATTGTCCCGGCTTAGGACTACGTTTCAGTACATGGACTATTCCGTTAACGGAATGGACGAAAGCATACGTTTAGCTCGGGCTTTTATGACCTATGATCGAGACTGCGTGATTGATCGAATAGAGTCCGGGCTTGCTCACGTCCGATTGTATAGGAGACCACCAAACCGATTACCGGAACGCACTATAACCATACAATACTGATTACTTACTGTCTGTAAGGGGCGGTCTCTTCGTGCCCCTCGCTACGCTTTGGGGCACTCAATCAACCGCTGCCGCCGGGCACTCGGCGGCGTTCTATCCTGTCACCTAGTCATTATGTCACTATTCAGTACATGTGTCTAGGTCTCTGAATACTTGCTCCAAACTGGACGGCAGTTCTATTACTACCGCCATTGTGCCGTTCTCTGCGTGGGTACTCAATGATATACGTGTTTTCCTGTAGCGTCTAGTCTTTATTCCCCGGGCTATATAACATAACAAAACTTGTTAGCCGTGCTTTATGCTCCCGTACCGCTCGCATTCGCCCGTCTAAAAGTTGCTGTTATGTTAAATAGCCCTACCGTGCCGCTCCATCACTCACTACGGCTTCATGCGTCCTCTCTTCGCTGCGCTTCGTTGCGGGCGCAAGAATCCTTCGTTCCGTGATTCCGCTTCGCTCTATGCCAAGATCAAGCTCAATTCAAAGTTACATATCAGTCGGGTGGGGGCTGTCTTTGTTGTTATGCGTTCTTTGCGTCCTTATACGGTGCTCGCCTACGGCTGTGCTCCGCAGTCCGCAAAGATCGCTACCGTAGGCGTTTATATAAGCGTCTTTTCATCTACAGTTACTCATTGCGTGTAGTGCGTCTTCGCTTCGCTCGGCACCGCTTTACGTTCCTCGTTCCTCGTCACTGCCGATACTATATGTTCGTGTGTCCCTATACGATCTGCTACGCTATCCCGCCGATCAGTCGCTCTATCGCTTCGCTCTCTCGCTCCCAAGCGGCGTGATAACTCCGCTCCGAACGTTTTAATAATAGCCTCGTGCCGCCTGCCGCTGGCTTTCGCTCCGTGCCCGCTGCCGGGAACCGCCAGCGTTCCCGAAGCGAATCATACAAAAGTGCTTACTATCATTTACGTTGGGTTTTATTATGCCTCTTATCCTCGAGCGTAATCATGGTAAAAAGTTGGATCGGGTAGGGGTTTCACCCCTTGTCTTGCTACTGGCAACCGTATATCCCCCCCTCTTGTTTCCGCTCTTTACGGCTGCTTCGCAGCGGCGATATTGCGCCTCCGGCGCACCCCATATCAATAAATTTATTAAGAAATAATAATATAATACATATAGTAATTAACATTATTAATTTGTATATTTATGTATTGATAATCAATAAAATATGCATTCATTATGGAACTTAAATTATTTGTAGATAGGAAGGAATTAGATATTTTAATAGGTATAGTAAAAGAATATTATCCGTCTTTTTCTTATCGTTATTCAAAGATTGAGGGTATGGAATATTTTGATATAATATTGAACGTAGATAGTCTGTCTTCTATATATACGATCGGCTATCTTACCGCTAAGTATAAACAATAAAAAATAACTTGCTTATGGTTACTGTCTATGATCCCCTAAAAATCGAGAGGATACAAGAAAGTCCCTACGGATCGACCTTGTTTCCGGATTTTATGTATTATTCGATTAGACCTGTAAGGGCTAAACCTAGAGGTATCTGTTTCTATGTGTCAGATACCGCAAGATCAATCGAAAGTGTACACGTGTTGTCACGAAATGGAAGGCAAACGGTCTACATTAAGCTGTATGGCGATCCCTACGCTTACTCACCTTCGGAATTGTTTGAGCGTCTTGATGATGCTATGGAAACATGTATCGAGAGAAACAGATATCGTAACTCGAGAGTGCTAGACGAAAAAGGACTAGAGGTCCAGTATCAAGATTTGTTGAATGATGTGCTTCTCTCGCCCGTTAAGTAGAACGGGCGTGGATTTTACGCTTAGACCTCCTGTATCTAACTGATTATTAACATAATAAATACATATATATGAAAATAAAATATGGAGATTTGATTAGAATCATTATAAAGGATGGCGGGCTGGAAATGATCGCTTTGGAGTATGAAGATATAACATCTTTGTGTGACGTATTTTATCGTGTTCGAAAATATCTTATAACAAGCGGGTTATGTATACCAGTACGTGTTACAGTCATTAATTTTGATCGTTCCGTATATAAGACTTATGAATATGATCCGATTCATTAAATTAAATCTTATCTTTGCGTTGTTGTGCCCGAATACGTTATAACTGCCTATTGTGACCGTTGGTTTTTCTTGGCAATGGGTAGGGCATTTTCCGATCGGAAGACGTTCTGATCTATGGCGATTTCCCGTCTATGTGAAGATACATAGGCGGGATTTTTGCATTTATTAGTTAAATAATTATAAAAAACAAGCCTATTGCAAACTAATCATTTTGACATTTTGATATATAAATACCATTTTATCGTTACATCTTGCTACTATCTTCGGCATCCCTTCGGAATGTCAATGACCTTGCTTCGGTTAATACTAATTTGCACCTTTGCCGGACGCTGGAATACGCTCAATGTAATTCTGCTCGAGCATAGAAACCAGCTATTAAATACTATGGGACTAGATAAAACGATGGGTATCGGCATATCTCGTAAGTCAACGGGTGATGCCACATTCCGTACTGTTCACGGACGTGTTATTGTTTCTAAGAGGATTCGTGAAAACAAGTCAAAGAGTACAAAGCAAGTATCTCAACGATCCGCATTTGGTTCATTGGGTCATTTCGCAAAGATTAATGCGGCATGGATTGATCGCCATTTTGATCCAGCAAAATACGGCACTTCTCGAAATCAGTTTATGAAACTAAACGCTCCTATAATGGCATGGTTAAGAGATCAACCGGATTTACCTTCGGATGATGTTAGTAAAATGGCATTAGCGATAGAGGCGGGCGTTACTCTGTATGCGGGCTATGGGTCTGTAGTTATGGGTACGACTTTTACAGCTACCGGAGACAAATTAACTGCTGTAATATCCTCTTCTAAGGAATTTGTTAAGGGTGATATTGTGGAAGTTCAAATCGTTGTGTCCTATAAGGTAAAATCAAGCGGAGGCTTATCTATGACTACGTCAATGGTGCGAAATTATGAATATGTCATTACCGAGCAAGATGTAGCGAGTAGTTCTACGGAAATAACTCTAAATGAATCGAAGATTCCACAATTAGCTACGGCGTTGAAAACGCCCGTAAATGCGGATAGGGGATCATATGTCTATGCGGCGGCGCTGAAATCAACGGATTATAAGAGTGCGTCATTCTTCGATGGGGTCTCAGTAAGTAGCGGGGGAGACTCGGAGAGTCCCGATGAAATTTAATGGAACCTATTTGGAAGTATACCGTAGGTCTATTAGTAGAGGTTGTAATAAAAGTGTTGCAAACACTTATCGGTAAAGATGGTAATGTAATTAAAGGTACTGGAAGCAAATCAACAAAAGAGTAGAATTTGTTAATAAAATAAAACGCAAAGGGTGAGTTCTTGTGATTCACCCTTTTTTTATGTTACTTCGTGTTGGGTAGAGATAACTAGACGGCTGGGGGGCTGTCTACTAACGGTATCCCAACAGAAGCAAGTCCGGCGATCCGTAAAACGATCGCCGTCTTTGTTTACGGTGTAATTCCCCCAAAAATAAAAGACTTGCGAAATGAAACAAGACAATTTTACCCCCATAATCTTAAATCGAATGAGCCGGATTAATGCAGCCTTTTCCGCTTCTCCGGTTATGGGGAATGTGGATTATACTAGACGAATATAAATGCAGCCATACGCTATTTCTGTTGATTGGCTGCAAGTTTATTGTTTTACAGATACATACGAATTAGAGAATTTTGTACCAATATTCCCAACAGACTACAAGATTATCAAAATGTCATACGGTACAAGGCAGTTTAAGAATGTATACGAGGTTTATTGTGATGAGAGAGAACCAAATAACTCTATTAAACATAATGGGAATTATAAAATTAATAGCAAGATAAGGATAAATTAGTGCATTCAAGCAAAGCTTGTAGCTGCTTTGAGTAAAGACACAGATCTTTTCACGGCTGTGAAACGTTTGTTTCATGGATGTGAAAAGATCGTATCACAGCTGTGAAAAGATCAGATCACCTATATGAAAAGATTAATTCAGCTTGACGCAACTATTTGATTCGCTATTAACTCCTTCAAATAAAGCATGACTTTCGGATGACTTAATGGCATGTCCTCTAGGATTTCTTTAAGCTCTCGCGTACTGATATCAAATGAAACCAGATCTGAATGATATGAGAAATGAATGTTTATGTCTGGATTACTGCCTATAAGCATAGCCATTGTACCCGCCAAATCTCCCCAAGGCGGACAATCAATATGAGATGAGACAAAACAAGCAACAACTACCGTACCTTTTCCCTGTATGGAAGATATTTCCACATTCCCGCCTGTTTGCTCCGCGTTTTGTATCAAGAAAGGTAAGCCTAGACCCACTTTTCGTGTCGTGCGAGTCGTATAAAACGGATTACGGATCAGAGAGACTGTTTCCGGATCCATACCACAGCCATTATCCGCGATACGAATACATATGGATGTGTCCTTTATCTGTATATCTATCTCTATGTCAGAAGCTTTTGCTCTGATACTATTAGCGGTTATATCCGTGATATGAAACGAGAGATTATCCATGAGAGGCGAAAATTAAGTGATTGTCTTTTTGATCAAAAGCCTTTCGTAAGCCATCGAAGGTTAATTCCTCCGTTTGCCAAATGGAGGGCTGAGTACCTATTTGTTCGGGGCAATGAGCATCCGAGGCTGAGTATTGAGTCTGCTCTTTCAAATACCCGTGAATAGACAATAACTTACTGTATCTTTGCTGATTATTATATTCAATAGCATCTAAAGATAAGCAGGGGTCTATAAAACCTAATTGACTGATCAAGCTGAATGACGGACGTTCTACATGGGCGGCTACAAATAGAGCATCCACCTTACGTGCTTGAGCGGCTATTTGGTTTACGCTTTGATCCAAGGCGGAGAGCAAAAGATAGGGTACTTCTCCTAGAATCTCATTCTCCGCATTCACCCAAACTTGATCGCCAAAACGTTCCGGATCATTTGGAATTGGAGGGAGATGCTCTTCTAAATATCGTTGGAATCGCTTACGGGATTCATCGGTCGGGAAATAAACCAGACAATGCGCTTCCTCACGGGTCGTAACTTCTACGCCCGCAAAGACCCTTAGTCCGAATCTCTCGCCAAGGGATTGAATCTCCGGGCATTGTAAGGTCGTATTATGGTCCGTAATGGCAATAGCATCCAAACCTTTCGCTAAGGAACGACGCACGATCTCCGATGGACTCATTTCCAGACTGCCGCATGGCGACAGGCAAGTATGGATATGTAAATCAGCTAAATACTGTTTCATCCATTCTCATTCTGTAATAAGCGGTAAATCATACCGGAAGCCTCGAACGCGGAACGTGTAGTTCCTAAAAGAGGGACAGCCTCTTCCCTACCTTTTTGTAAGGTCTCATCATCTGGAGAGGTTCCGTTCACGATCAATACCGCGGAGGCGTCTTTTAAAGTAGCCACGGCCAGTATATTCTGATGCGTTTGCATGGTAATCCATAGCATACCCTCCTCGATATGTCCCATGACATCACTTAGTAAATCGCTCGTATAGCCCCCGGTTATCTCTGTATCAAGGCCCTCTTCTCCACAAAATACAGTAAGATTCAACATCTTCACTAAATCACAAACCTTCATATTTAGCTCCTTTCTTATAACAATCCTTATTTAAACGATCTTTCCCCCATGTCTTCTCAACGATACGGAAGGCATGCTCTTGATCTAGTTTACCGTGCTTCTCCATATTACGTTGCATAAATACGCAATCACTGAATTGAGCCTCGTGGCGTACGATATCCTCGGCCAAGCTTTGACAGTTCGGGCTACCGCAAGCGCCACAATCGATTCCCGGTAGGTAACACATCAATTTCCGCACTTGCTCCATTTTCTTCAGCATCTCATCGATCGTTCCATCGTACAACCGTTTGGGATTCGGTTGCACCGGACGGATCGTAATATGCTGCCTCAAATAGGATAAAGCCTCGAAATTATCGGCGGCGTATATCATCGGTACTTTATCCCGGTTCATGGATCGCTTCATGATACGCTCGGCCGTGAGGAAACGGTTCGCTACGGCTAATACACCTCCGGCACAGCTACGGTCGCAAGCCCTCAGTTCCAGAAAGTCTACGTTACGTACCTCGCTGGTCGTTTCCATTCGTTCCAAGAAATCGATCACATTATGGATCTCATCGATCGCGAGGCAACGACCGGAGAAATGTTTGGCCTCCCCTCCTGTCTGGCTCCATCGCATCTCTTTTTTCGTTAATGGCCGAGGAAGCTCACATTCCGGCTCATATCCTCTCGGGCGATTCTTAAGAATATGGTATACCTTATTATATAGGGTATCCATATTTATCACGCCTTTGATCGTAGATGAGTAACCTTCCGCTCCCTTCAAGGCGGCGATTTTCGCCGCGCAAGGCGTAACATAAAAGATACCGATCTCTTCCGAGGGAACACCTTGCCCTTCCAATATCTTATGATAATAAGTGGCCGAGGCGTTTACCGGCGCTTTCACCAATAAGATATTATCCACCAGCGCAGGGAAACGGACTTGTATCAACCGGACGATAGCGGGACAAAAAGAACTGATCACCGGCTTTTCCTCGGCGTTTTCCATCTGCCGTACCATTTCCTTATGGATCATATCGGCGGTAAACTCTACTTGGAAAACATGGGTAAAGCCCAGTTCCATAACGGCGCTGATAATTTCCTTCTCGGTCGTGTACTTTGAGAACTGCCCGATAAATACCGTGGGCATCAACGCTACCCTGCATTTATAATCAAATATACGCTGGAAGTCATCCTGCTCCACATAGATAGCCTCTGTCGGGCACGATTTCAAGCACTCGCCGCAATCCACGCACCAATCCTTATGGATCAAAGCCTTACCATCCCGGATACGGATCGCTCCCGTAGGACACTCTTTCATGCAATGCGTACAGCCTATACAGCGGTCATTGTCAATCTTCAAGGCATGATAAAAATTAGCTTCCTCCATGGTCTACGCTCCTTCTTTATTAAACCATGTGACCATACGTACCGTGGTACCTACGTCTACTTGGCTCTCGATCGTTAATTCATCTACGTTCTTCTTCATATTTGGAAGTCCCATTCCGGCACCAAATCCCATCTCACGCACGGCCTCGGATGCCGTCGAATACCCTTCACGCATAGCTAGCGATATATCCGGGATTCCGGGCCCTTCATCCTTCAGTTCCAAAGATATTTTATCAGCGTCCAATTCAGCGACAACCGTTCCTCTCCAAGCGTGAGCCACGATATTCACCTCCGCCTCATAAAGCGCCACGACCACCCGCTTAATGATCCGGGGATCGATAGCCAATTGCTTCAAGACCTTCTTTATCTGGCTAGACGCATAACCCGCCTTCGAGAAATTACCGCCCTCCAACTCAAACTTAAATAGCATATCTCACGACCTCCTTTCTTAATATATAGGAAGGAGCCCCGCGCTATAAAGCTCTCCGACCGTATGATACATAGAATGATCTGTTTCCAGAAGAACCATATTGTTCTCACGAGCCAGCTCCAGCATATCCGGGGTTACTTTCTTCCCCCGCACGAAAAGTATATAAGAAACTTCCGCCATCTCCGCGGTACGGATCGTTTGCAAATTACAAAGTCCTGTCACCAACAGCACATCACCACAATCCAGCGTAAGCACGTCACTCATCAGATCGCTGGCAAAAGCGCACTGCACATCGTTCTCCCGTTTCTCTGAGCCACAGACGATGGAGGCATCGGTAAGCTCTTGAATTCTTTGAATCTTCATAAGGTACCAGAGGTTACATTTTACATGGGCTAATGTAAGAAATAATTTCGAATGTCGGCCTAGTATATTACATTAATTACTATCTTTGGTACACTAACAAAAAATAATCCTTATGTTCAGTAAAGAAACTTATATGGCCCGCCGGGCTAAGCTGAAACAAACCATAGGTTCCGGTTTGTTGCTATTCCTTGGAAACGACGAGAGTGGGATGAACTACGCCGATAATACGTATCACTTCCGTCAAGACTCTACCTTCTTGTATTTCTTCGGATTGCCATACGCCGGGTTATCCGCTATCATCGATATCGATAACGATAAGGAGATCATCTTTGGCGATGAGTTGACTATAGACGCGATTGTATGGATGGGTACGCAGCCCACCCTAAAAGAGAAGAGCGAGGCCGCAGGTATCAAGGAAGTCCGTCCTTTCAAGGAGATCGAGACTTACTTGAAGAATGCCCAGCAAAAAGGCCAGCCAATCCATTATCTGCCGACATATCGTGCGGAACACCAGATCAAGTTATTCCAATGGTTGGGTATCGTACCCGGCGCGGAGAAACCTTCCGTGCCTTTCATCATGGGTGTCGTAAACCAACGGAATTACAAGAGCGAGGAAGAAATCGCCGAGATCGAGAAAGCTTGTATCGTAACCGCCGATATGCACCTGACTGCCATGCGTACCGTACGTCCGGGAATCCGGGAGTCGGATGTAGCGGCTGCCGTTGCGGAAGTAGCTTTCGCCAACAATTACCAGCTCTCCTTCCCTATCATCGCCACGATCAATGGGCAGACCTTGCACAACCATGATCATAGTCATATGATTAAGAGCGGTGATATGCTGTTATTGGACGCCGGTGCCGAGACTGAGATGGGATATGCCGGAGATATGTCGTCCACCATCCCGGCCGACTCAAAATTCACGACCCGTCAAAAAGACATCTATGATATTCAAGTAGCCGCCCATGAGGCTGCCGTAGCGGCTTTGCGCCCGGGTATTCCTTTCGTGGATGTATATGAGTTGTCTTGTAAAGTGATCATGGAGGGTTTAAAGGACCTTGGTTTCGTGAAAGGAGATCCGATGGAGGCCGTAAAAGCCGGTGCTCACGCCATGTTTATGCCTTGTGGCCTAGGTCACATGATGGGATTGGATGTACATGATATGGAGAATCTGGGAGAGGTATACGTTGGTTATGACGGACAGCCGAAGAGTACGGAATTCGGACGTAAGTCATTGCGCTTGGGACGTAAGCTGGAACCGGGTTTTGTCTTGACCATCGAGCCGGGCGTATACTTCATCCCCGAATTAATGGATTTATGGAGAGGCCAGAACAAGTTCACCGAATTCATCAATTACGAGAAGTTGTTTACATATAAAGATTTCAGTGGCATACGTAACGAGGAAGACTATCTGATTACCGAGAACGGCGCTCGTCTATTAGGAAAGAAGATCCCTTTGCGTACGGAAGAAGTAGAAGCAATTCGATAAATCCTATACATTATTATATATAAGCTTATGCAAAAGGGAGAGCCTTAAAAACAGCTCTCCCTTTTTGGGCTAAACGAGAAAGACAATGTATGAAACGATTTAAAAGCGATATCCAATACTTAGAAAGAACGAATGCATAAAACGAATCCGGGGCATACTAAGCCTTTTTCCCTCTACAACGAAGTTTCGCCCTCCACTATATAAATCAAAATTCGAGAATATATACCCCAAAGAGAATATATACCGCTGGTCTATATCGAGGCTCAACATACTTTTAATATGATAAAATAACGATTTACCTCCCTTGTTCTTTATATGATCGAATTTTTGAGGTATCCATACCCCGGGAGTGTTTGGAACATAGCTTATATTAAACTCTTGATTGACAGGCAAAGGAATGGTTAATCCAGGTGAAACGACCAAAGAGAGTCCCGTATCCTTGTCTTTCCCGAATTTAAAAGTGGGAGTTACTAACTGGATGGCCGGACGTAACGCAAAGAAATGACAGCCCGGATTACTCTCATCTGAATCCCAGAACCACTGATTATCTCTTGAAAACCCCGTATAACTATCTTTCTCAATCGTATTACAGAAAAGCAACCCCATAGTAATTCCCACATAAGGAATCGGTAGATAAGTAACAGATGGCTCTACCTCCCATGCTGAATTATTATTCAAGGCACCGGAGAGTTCTACTTTCCACATATGGGATTTTTCTACCTCTTGCGCCTGTCCCTCAAAGGTAAAGATCAAACAAATAAAGAAAAGTATAGATCTCATTATATATAGGATGTTAGTTGTTCATTTACAGTAAAGACAGAGGACCTTCTCAATCACCCTATCCATTAGGGTTAATAAATCAAAAAGAGTTAATAATAAACACGGACTTAAAAAGAAAGTGTACATTTCCTTCTCAGACTATACATGCTATTTCATCATCTCGAAACGAAAACTCGTGAATCGATAAAAAAAGGCTGTCCCATCTTGAAGTGGAACAGCCCTCTTTGCTAAATAATACTGATTAAATTGCTTTCAGAATCTCGGTCAGTTTTTCCGGTGTGACGTTGGCGGCGATTATCACTCCTTCGTCGTTAATCAAGAAGTTCTTGAAACCTTTTCTTAAATCATACTTCTTGTACAACTCTGACTCTTTACCCAGTCCTTCGTGAAATTGCGTTGACAGATCCAACTTGTCAATCTTTACCGTCTCGGTAAAAATAGATTCTTTCTCATCCATAGAGATCGAACACATCGCGATTTTGTCCGGACCAAACTTGTTAACCTCATTCGCCAATTGCACGTTACGAGCCCGCGATTCCGCATCGTAAGCCGCCCAAAAGTTGAGCAATGTATAACGTCCTAATTGGTTGTGGAAACTGGCTTTAGCGTCGTTTCCCAAAAACTCTATTCTCGGAGCTAGATCACCGGGGTTCACACCCTCGGTAAGTTTCGCCTTTTTCGAACCGGCAGACATTCCTAATAACGCTACCGATGCGATGAGAACATAAGCTCTTACCTTCATATTTTCAATTTTACGTTAAACTTAATCGGGGGAATCTCCCGAGGGACAAACTCCCGACTCCTGATTTTCAGGATCGTAAACAAGCATGTTTCTTTCGCTAAAGAGACACTTACTTGTCTTTAACGGGTGCAAATATAAAACCAAATACTTCTTTCCACCAAATTATATAGCGATTTTCTGCAAATTAGCAAGCTTTTTTATATGTTTTAGCGCACACATCGATAAAAAATTAACTGTTTTGCAACATAAATTTAGAAGTAGAGTACCTTTTTCTCCCTGAGAGAACTGCAAAATTATCAAGAATCATTAGCTTCCCGCTCCCCTACCTTTAGACCGATAACAGGGAATCCTTAGCGATTTCATCTTTAAGTATAGATTATCCAACAACTGTTGCATAATCATCTAACAGTTGGTGCATGATCTTCCAACAGCCGTTAGATGATCATGCACCAACTGAAAAATTAGCAATGCTTCAAGAACAAACCGCTAATCCTTCTTGGAAAAGAGGCTAATAACATTAAGAGATTCTCTTTAATCACCTTGTACTGCCATCTTGAAAAATAAAAGGAAAAAAATACCCTTCCCTCTTGTTTATTCAAAAACTTCCACTACATTTACAGTGTACTATTAAACTAATACACTAAAGCAGCAAAACATATGATTACATTAAAAGAACTCTCATTCAGCTATAGCCGCAAAAAAGAGGTACTTGATCGTATCAATCTTGAGGTTGGATCGGGACACATCTGCGGCTTATTGGGAAAGAACGGTGAAGGAAAGACTACGCTTCTAAACCTTCTAAGCGGACAGATCTTTCCGGATCAAGGTTCTTGCCTCGTATTGGAGGAAATTCCTTCCGAGAGAAACGCTCGTTT
This sequence comes from Parabacteroides sp. AF19-14, assembly GCF_003635485.1. Taxonomy (NCBI): domain Bacteria; kingdom Pseudomonadati; phylum Bacteroidota; class Bacteroidia; order Bacteroidales; family Tannerellaceae; genus Parabacteroides; species Parabacteroides sp. AF19-14. The sequence continues at coordinate 119,052 of NZ_QTMJ01000001.1, forward strand.
CTTGCAGCAGATCTTCTTATTGCCGGAGGAAATCTCCATGCCTGAGGTCACCGCCATAGAATATATAAAGATGTACGCACCTTTTTATCCGACATTTAGAGACGATATCTGCAAGGCTTGCGTAGAATCGTTTGAGATCAATCTATCCGATCGCCTGTCGAAAATGTCTCAAGGACAACGGAAAAAGGTGGCGATAACCTTGGCGCTGGCCGCTCATACGCCCCTGCTTCTAATGGATGAACCAACAAATGGGCTGGACATTCCCTCGAAAGCGACATTCCGCAGACTGGTAGCCTCTTTGATAGATGACAATCAGACGGTTATTATCTCCACGCATCAGGTCAGGGATCTGGAAAGCTTGATCGACACGGTATTGATCTTAGACCAAAGGCAAATCCTATTGAATAAGACGTTGAACGAGATCGGCGAGAAACTTTATTTCGGACCGCTCCTGCCGGAAGAGAAAGCTCTTTATTCCGAGCCTACCCCGCAAGGGACAATAGGCGTCACCGCACGGGAGGACAAGGAAGAGACAGCCGTATCCTTAGAGTTGCTCTTTAACGCGGCGATAACGTATCCCAAAGAGATCCAAAGAATCATGAACTCCTAAATACACATAGTTATGAAAACAGATTTCAGTATACAACGCATCAATCTTTTACTTCGCAAAGATTGGATAGAGAATAAGAAGAAATTAGCTTATGGGGTGTTGGTCATCCTCGGAGTCCTCTTCTTTTTCCTGTTATCCTCCATTTTATGGGATACGAGATTCCGTACCTTTACATTATATGTATTGGGATCATTAGGAACTTTTATCGCTTTCTGTAGCTACGTAAACTTAATGATACACCGCCCTAGAGGATTGTTCTTAACGCTTCCCGCGAGCAACCAAGAGAAATATGCCGCTATCCTAATCGAAGGCATCGTGGTATTCTTAGCATACCAAGTCACGTTCTGGACTGGGACGGGAATAGCCTCAATGCTCATTCATATACAGCCTGTAGCATTCAAGGACATTATCATGACCTTGCAAGATTTCACCATGCTGGCGTTTGTCGGTTCCTTGATGTTCCTCTCTTACGTCACATTCAAGAAGTATGCTTTAGGAATCGCTTGTGGTGGATATATATTGATAATCGCTTCTATCATAGGGATTGTTTATCTATGCATAAACATCTTGAATATCCAGCCGGGTATGAATAGTTTTTGTTATGAATCTTCCCCGTTTTATACCGCCGTGTATTGGCTGAGCTTTGCCTTTACACCCGCATTTCTCATCGCGACCCTCGTGGTCTTATACGTCGCTTATCTAAAACTTAAAGAAAAGGAACTAAGATGAACTACAATACGAATCAATCCATATTTATCCAGATAGCCGAGCGGATTTGCGACCGGGTATTGAGTGGTAATTACAAAGCCGATAGCCGTATCCCGTCCGTACGGGAACTGGCGGTAGAGATGGAGGTAAATCCAAATACGGTCATGCGTTCCTTCGAGCGCCTGCAAGCCAACGATATTATTTACAACAAGCGTGGGATCGGCTACTTCGTCGCTTCCGACGCCGAGCAGAAAATCCGTGAGATGCGCCATAACCAGTTCGTGGAAGAGGTACTTCCCGCCGTCTTCAAGGAGATGCACCTGCTAGATGTAGGTATCGACGAGCTTACGAAAGCCTATACATTATATATATCTACCATTAAATGAAGACAATCATGAAAAAAAGTAATCGCGTATTTATCGCCCTGATAGCGACATTATATATCGTCCCAGTCCTCACTTTCGGCGTTGCCCAGTTTACGTCGGAAAAATGCCTTACAGGTTTCACGCAAAAGTTTCAGATTATCCAGATAGATAATCCGGAGTTGAAAGCGGAAAACATAAAAGTCGATACGAGAACCGCCTCCAAATTTCCCCGGGGGCAAATACTGGAAGCAAAGGACCGGTCGTTACTCTATTACGAGGGAATGAAACGGTATTTGCCGGAAGTCAGCCGCCACGATTCTCTATTATTGGTTAGCGGGGCGAGGGACGCCGGGCAAGATAAAAATCTCACGTTGCATATCCGTATCAACAATATCCAGAAGATCCGTCTGAACGGAGAAGAGATTTGGACTAAGTAACAAGCACATACACACATTATTTCTTAATCATTAAATCGTACTATAATGAAACAAATCATTATGGCAGCCCTTCTTATATCCTTTTCTTGGGGTATTCGGGCACAACAATTACAGATCCGGGGGAAAGTCATCGATCTATCCGACAAGTCTCCTCTTGAGTTCGCGAATATCACGCTTCAAACAGCCGATTCCGCATTCATCACAGGGACGACGACGGATAGTAAAGGACTTTTCCGGATCGAGAAAGTCAAGGCCGGAGATTATCAAGTATCTGTTTCCTCCATAGGTTACAAGACTTCGGTAGTCTCCGTGCTGGGACTTTCCCAGAATATAGATCTCGGTACGATCTCATTGGCATCCGCTTCTATATCCTTAGATGAAGTCACGGTCAACGCTTCCGCTATCCGTAATACGGCGGACCGTAAGATCGCATTCCCTACCTCCGAGCAAAAAGCGGCCTCCAGCAATGGCATCAATCTATTGAACGCCTTGATGCTTCCCCGTTTGGAAGTGGACCCGATCCGGAATAGCGTATCGCTATCGAATGAAGGGACGATTCAATTCTGTATCAACGGTATCAAGGTAGAGCTGTCCGATATCCGGGGTTTATCGCCACAGGAGGTAATCCGGATAGAATATCATGATAATCCGGGCTTACGTTACGGTAACGCCTCTGTCGTACTCGACTACATTGTCCAGAGGGAAACTAGCGGAGGTTCTGTCAATCTGGATCTTAGTAATTCGCCGACCACCTCTTTTGGAGACGATCAGGTATCGACGAAGTTCAATCATAAGAAATCGGAGTTCGGATTGCAATACGCCGTCCGCTACCGGAATCCGTATCATATCTGGACGGAAGGAGTCGAGACCTTCCGCTTTGAGAGTGGCGAGACGATGGAACGTACCTCGGAAGGTCTGCCAAGAGGAATGTCCGAGACCTCTCATAACCTCTCTCTTAATTATAATCTGGTAGATAACGACCATTATTATTTCAATGCCACGCTACGCTATTTCTTATCAGACGAGGATAAAGGTGGCGGCAAGAACCTGTATACCAACAATAATCCCGAGGATAAGACATACGCTTGGAATCCAAATAGCAACTCTACCAAACGTCCTTCCCTCGACCTTTATTACCAACGCTCCTTACCACATAAGCAGACATTGATACTTAATATGGTAGGTACGTACATACATACGAACGCAAACCAAATGTATCAAGAATGGAAAAACGATATCCTCTTATCGGATATCTTGTCGAACGTGGACGGAGACAAATATTCCATCATCGGCGAGGGAATCTACGAACGGCAATTCGAGGCCGGTCGATTGGGAGGAGGATTGAAACACACCCAATCGTGGACGGATAACACCTACAGCGGAACGGTTGGAGGACGAACCAAGATGAAACAGTCGGAGACGTATCTCTATACGGAATTCAGCGGACGTGTCAAGAAGTTGAATTATACCGCCGGAATAGGTGTCTCCCGCTCATGGCTCAAGCAAGAAGGTGAGGAAGATTATCAATATTATACGTTCCGCCCAAAGGTATCCTTACAATATAACTTTACGGATAATATGTATTTCCGGGTGAACGGTAGCGTAAATAATGTCTCACCTAGCCTATCGGAGCTAAGCGCCATCGAGCAATACATCGATACGCTCCAGATACGCCGGGGAAATCCTTATCTGAAACCCTATAAGAGTTATGACATGCAAGCCAATTATCTATATAAAAAAGGAATATTCACCGGAGACTTAAACTTTTATTACAGTAATAGCCCGGACCGGATCATGGAGGAAGTGATACGAGAAAATAATAAGTTCATTCGCATTACCGATAACCAAAAAGGATGGCAGAAACTAAGCGGTGACTTGACATTACGTGTCGGCCCTATCATCAAGCGGATCATAAGCCTATCCGTGACAGGTGGAGTCAATCGTTATATCAGCGAAGGAAATAGTTACTCGCATACCTATAACAATTGGTATTACCGGGCTTCCGTCATGGCTATGTACAAGAAATTCATGGCTATGTTCCAGATACAAAGTAGCTATAATACGTTTGTCGGCGAATTATTGCATGGCGGCGAGAATATCCATATGTTTATGTTCCGGTACAATCAAGGTAAATTCGCCGTTGGAGCCGGATTGATGATGCCTTTCTCCAGCCAGTACAAACGGGTAGAGGAAAATCGGAACGCTTACGCTCCCAGCCGTACGAACATGTACGCGAACGACTTCAGCCGAATGTTGATGCTAACCTTCTCTTGGAATTTTGACTTCGGCCGCAAGTTCAAGGAGGCCAACAAGAAACTTTGGAATAGTGACGAGGATTCGGGTATCATGCGATGATCCTCAAATAAAAAAAGTCCGGTATTAATTACCGGACTTTTCTTTTCTATCTTCAGGAGGGGGAATTGGAACCCCTTCTTTAATAAACTCATCATATACGATCTTAGGATGGTCTTGCGGAGAAGCCAGTTGATATTCCGCGGCGAAATTATCCCGCCTAAAATTCTTCAGCTTAAGGTTTTCCGCGCTGTAATTTCTCAAGGTCTCCTTTCTGTCACCAAACAAAGAACTGTTCAATACTTCCGAATCCAGAATATTTTCTTTCGGAGTCATCGTCGGCAAAAGGTTTTGTTCCAGCAATCCTCTATAAGCGCCAATGTATTCGCACCAAACAGAATTACCTTTTTGATAGATTCGATAGGTGTAGTTAGACCAAGCTGTCGTTACATGAATCTCATGCTCCCAGATATCGACGCATGCCTCTGAATCAAAGTAGGGATCTTTAATCGTCACACGTCGCAATCCATGATTCTCATCTCTCACTAAAGTCAGCCACTTATCTGAATGAAGTATTTCAGAAATAATGTCGGGCAACTTTTCCTTGATTTCAAATTGGATTCTCATACATTTCGCCTGCCGGTCAGGACTTTTTAAGGTTGCCAGGTTCTCATTAAACATTTTGTCGTTAATACGATAAAACAAATATAAGCAAAAATGTTTAATATAATATACTCTTTTTCGATAATTCTTACGTACTTTTGCCTAATAGAATGACAAATATGGCACAAAACGACGAAATAATACTGATAAATATCAATGGAGCGGATCGTCCGGGTGTAACGGCGGCTCTTACGGAGATTCTAGCCAAGAACAACGCTGTTATCCTCGATATCGGTCAAGCGGATATCCATAACCATTTATCATTGGGTATCTTGTTTCAAAGCACGGAAGGAAATTCCGGCGATATATTGAAAGAACTACTGTTCAAGAGTTACGAATTAGACGTCAATATCCGTTTCAATCCCATTACAGAGCAAGAATATAGTAAATGGGTAGGTATGCAGGGCAAGAACCGGTATATCATCACGATATTAAGCCGTAAGCTTACGGCCAAGCAAATCGCGGGTGTTTCCCGGATCGTAGCGGAGCAAGATATGAATATTGATGATATCAAGCGGCTCACGGGACGTATCCCGTTGGACGAGAATGCCCGTACTCCTAAGGCGAGCGTGGAGTTTTCCGTACGTGGCACCCCGAAAAACAAGGAGTGCATGAAAGCGGAGTTCATGAAACTTTCCACGGAGCTTGAGATGGATATCTCTTTCCAAGAGGATAGCATGTATCGCCGTATGCGCCGTCTGATTTGTTTCGATATGGACTCTACCTTGATAGAGACGGAGGTTATCGACGAGTTGGCGATACGTGCCGGAGTTGGCGATCAAGTAAAAGCGATTACAGAGGCAGCCATGCGTGGAGAGATCGATTTCTGCGAGAGCTTCCGCCAGCGTTGTGCCTTATTAAAGGGCTTGGACGTATCCGTGATGCAGGAGATCGCCGAGAATCTACCGATCACAGAAGGTGTAGACCGCTTGATGCGTATCTTGAAAAAGGTGGGCTTCAAGATCGCTATCCTTTCCGGAGGTTTCACTTATTTCGGCAATTTCCTTAAACAAAAATATAATATCGACTATGTATACGCCAACGAGCTTGAGATCGAGAATGGCAAGCTAACGGGTAATTATGTGGGCGATATCGTAGATGGAAAGCGTAAAGCGGAGTTATTACGCCTGATCGCGCAAGTGGAAAACGTAGATATTCGCCAGACCGTAGCGGTTGGCGACGGGGCGAACGACTTGCCGATGATTAGTATCGCCGGCCTAGGTATCGCCTTCCATGCCAAACCAAAGGTAAAGGCGACCGCCAAGCAATCTATCTCTACGATTGGCCTTGATGGTATCTTATATTTCCTTGGATACAAGGACTCGTATTTGGATGAACAGATGTAATATATATAATTAATGTATAGCGATTATGATCAGACACATTGTAATGTTTAAGTTGAGGGAGTTTCAAACTCCGGCTGAGAAGCAAGCCAAAATGCAAGAAATTAAGGATAAACTGGAAGCCTTAATCAATAAGATAGACGTATTGAAAATGATCCGTGTAGATTTTAATTGTAATCCGGCGGAGACTTGGGATATTATTTTAACTACTGAATTGCCTACCTTGGAAGATGTAAATACGTACGCTAATCATCCGGAACATGTAGCGGTCGCTAAAGGAATTATTGGCCCGGTAAAGGCGGACAGAGCTTGTGTTGACTATGAAATCCTTTGATATAGAGGAGCGTGTGAACCAAGCGGTCCACAACTTCGAGTCCGGATATAATTGCGCTCAATCTGTATTCCTCGCTTATTCGGATGTCTTCGAGTTGGATTTAGAGCTGGCGAAAAAGATGTCTGTATCTTTTGGAGGAGGTGTCGGACGCATGCGTGAGGTTTGTGGTACCGTAAACGCAATGGCGATGTTAGCCGGATTTAAGTATCCGGTATTTGATCCGCTAGATCAAGAGGCGCGTGCCCGCAACTATGGCATGGTACAAAAAATGGCGGCTTTATTCAAGGAGAAACATGGGACGATCATTTGCCGTAGCCTTCTTCCTCCGGAAGAGACATCGACGAATCCCGCTCCTTCCGCACGCACGCAACAGTATTATGCCAAACGTCCTTGCGGTAAATACGTTGAGGAAGCGGCTCGTATCGCCGGGCATATGCTAAAGGGTGAACTTGAATAAACGGCATTGTCAAGCTAGAAGACGTATTTGTGAAATGTAACCAAGTTTTCGAATCTCAGTGAATAACTCACTGTAAGAGGACTTGGATTTCACATTGACTTTATAGGTAATTGTCGATGTATTCTTGTCGTAATTATGCTCATAAGAAAGACTTACGATAAATATGCTCCTATTTTCCAAGATTTTCCGGATACCTTTAAGATCGGGAGTCGAGGTTGAGCAAATTATCGTAAGTATTTTATTAACACCATCCAAATACATACGTCGCTCCAACCTTTCTAAAGAAACTAATACGAACAAGGTAAATGCCGTAGTGATAGAAGCGGCCAAGAACATACCGGCACCAGCGGCCAAACCTACTACAGCCATTACCCAAATACAAGCCGCCGTAGTGAGTCCATGCACGCTTCCATGACTTTGAATAATAGCTCCTGCTCCCAAGAAACCAATACCTGTAAGGACTTGGGCGGCGATACGCCCCGGATCTCCATTCAAGAAATTCGGATAGGTTTGTGGTATCCAGATAGATATCAACATGGCGGCGGCAGATCCCATACAGATCAAGGTAAAGGTTCGCATACCAGCGTCCCTGCGGCGAAATTGCCGTTCAGCCCCGATAATGGCGCCCAGCACAAAACTGATCGCCAACCGCACGGCGGCGGTGGAAGTAGTAATCTGAGTACTGTCTAAAATCTCATTCAAGTGTTCTAGCATAGCCTTTGGTATCCTTTTATTTGGTTTGGTGCAAATGTAATACTTTATTGCCCATATTTAGTTAAAAAACAAACAGCTTCTTAGCCTCCCTTCGCTTTTTATTTAATTAACAATACCGAGTCGCAAACTATATATATTGTTAAAAAGACAAATCACTATTGTTTTTCATCCTCCCTAATTGTATATTTGTGCTATACAAATAGTACAATATGATTAAGTTTGTTTTAGATTACTCTAATGGAGTGCCTATTTATCGCCAAATAATAGATCAGATTCTATTTGGGATAGCATCCGGCCAACTGAAGCTGGGCGAGCAATTGCCTACAGTAAGAGCTCTTGCCGTAGAATTGAAGGTAAATTTAAATACTGTATCAAAAGCTTATAAAGAATTAGAGATAAGGGATGTTCTAACAACTCAACAAGGTTCTGGGACATTCATCAATCAGGTTGATTCCATTCTTCTGGAAAAAGAGAGGAATAAAAAGCTAAAAGATATATGTACTCAGTTCTCAATACTGGCATCAACTTATGGCTTTACGATTGAAGAGATAAAAGCGGAATTGTCTAAATGTGAAATCTTAAATAAATACCACCATGAAAAGTAATTTAAAAACAAAAGGTTGGGCTAATCCGATATCAGTTTCTGTTATGCTATTAGCCATTATTTTATCACTCGCTTTGTTTGCGCTTCATAGGATAGAGTTGTCTATCATTTTTATGGTTGCATTAGGATTATTGTCTGTATCTATGCGAATCGCAGATCAATGGGAACATGCGGTAGTTTTACGCATGGGAAAATTTCAGGGATTAAAGGGACCAGGCGTATTCTTCATATTACCTATTATTGATAGCGTATCAGCCTATGTGGATCAACGGGTAAGGGTGAGTTCTTTTAAAGCAGAGCAAACTTTAACAAAAGATACAGTTCCCGTAAATGTAGATGCCGTGGTATATTGGACCGTTTGGGATGTAGAAAAAGCGGTATTGGAAGTACAAGATTATCAAGAAGCCATCGAGCATATTGCTCAGACAGGCTTACGAGACACCATAGGAAAACACGAGTTGTCAACTCTTTTACAAGAACGAGATAAAATAGCGGAAGATTTACAAATCCTTTTGGATCAAAATACGAACCCTTGGGGCATTACATGCCAGACTGTTGGTATTAAAGATATTGCGATTCCTGTAGATTTGGCGGAAGCGATGAGCAAGGAGGCGCAAGCTGAGCGTGAAAGGAGGGCGAGAGTTATCCTGGGAACCGCGGAAACAGAAATCGCGGAAAAATTCGCGCAAGCCAGTAAAGAATACAGAAATAACCCTGTCGCTCTTCACCTACGGGGTATGAATATGCTTTTTGAAGGTCTAAAAGAAAAGGGATCAATGGTAATAGTACCAAGTTCCGCATTAGAAACGATGAACCTTGGGGCGATTGGAGGACTCGCATCTTTATCCAAAGTACAAGATGATTTATAAAATATAATACTATGATACTACAAATAAAACCTTTCATAGGCTTATCCGTCCTGTTTTTGAGTGTTTTCTTTTCATGCGGGCAGACTAAGAAAACAGAAGGATTGGAAGTGATTCCAATCGAAGCGGCTTATCTACATCCAACGACATTGAAGGCTTCGGATTATTTTCGGAAAATACGTTACGTGCCTTTGGAGACTAATGACCATGCCTTGGTTGGAAGCGATCCTGTAGTCTGGATTTCCGGCGATCGGTTGATCGTATCCTCCAATCAAAAACAATGTTTGTCATTTGATAAAGCTACAGGTCGCTTCGTTAGCTCGATCGGACATATCGGGAATGATCCGGAAGGTAGCCAGTCGCTTTTCGGCTGGATGAATGCCGCAGCCGGACATGTTTATTTCCCGGCAGGGAATGGCCGGTCCGTCGTTTATGACAAGGATGGGAATTTCGTGGGTGATCAACAAGATCTGGAGGTGACCAATGGTATTTATGGCGTAGATACATACGATTATTTGGACAAGGATATACTGGTAGAGCATTTACCCGCCACCGAAGACAAGCCGGATCGGATCATCCTTTTTCGTGATACCACGCTGTTAGCCTCATTTCCGTCGCATGGAGAGCCGCATAGCCCTCTGTCGGGAGCTATGACAGATATTCTGGAGATGAATATACATCAGCATACAGAAACGGGATATGATGTAATTTATATAACTTTTAAAGATGGTCGTCAAAATTGCCTGGTTCCCTCGGAACAAATCTTTTGGCATAAAGGAAAGGATTTGTTTTTCCGTGAGACGTTCAATGACACGATTTATCAAGTGGAAACAACAGGATTGACCCCCGTGAAGCGTTTTGACTTTGGGACGATGCGTTGGGACCGGAAAGATCGGTATAATCCGGAGAAAGATCAAGCCTTTTACCCTTTGGACGTGTGTGAGAGTGATCGCATACTTTGGCTTCGATTCGTAGTGAATTTACACCATCAGGAACAATGGAAAGTTTATAACGCTATCTATGACAAAATAAACGGAGATGTGAAAGTCGCCCCTTTCAAGGAGGGAATACATGATGATCTGAATGGTTTCTTACCTTTACAGCCTACTTTCGCCACACCTTCGGGCGAATTCGCTCAGCTTGTTCCAGCGGGAAAGATCTTGGAATGGTTTGAGAAGCATACCGGGCAAGAGGATTGGCCGGAGGAGATAAAAGCTCTCAAGAAGTTGACGGAAGAAGATAACCCGGTCGTAATATTGATGGAGTGATTAATATCATCCGAAGTGACATGAGATTCATATTTTTTCTTGCATCATTGATTGAATTCAGTTCTCTTTTTTTATCTTCGTGACGGAATAGAGAATAATCCAATAAATTCAAATATAACTAAATCTTCAGAAGTTGAAAATAATAACATACAATACCAATGGTTTAAGGGCCGCCGTAGGTAAAGGCTTGCCCGAATGGTTGGCGCAAGAGCAACCGGACGTGTTATGTATCCAAGAGACGAAATTACAACCGGATCAGTTTCCGGCCGAGACTTTCGAGGCGTTGGGATACAAGTCCTATCTGTTCAGCGCACAGAAGAAAGGATATAGTGGCGTGGCCATTCTCACGAAACAGGAGCCGGATCATGTCGAGTATGGAATGGGAATCGAGCGGTACGACAACGAGGGCCGTTTTATCCGTGCGGATTTCGGGGATCTGTCTGTCGTCAGCGTTTATCATCCTTCCGGAACTAGCGGGGACGAACGACAGGATTTCAAGATGGTATGGCTGGAAGATTTCCAGAAATATGTAGTTGAGTTACAAAAATCCCGTCCGAACCTGATATTATGCGGCGATTATAATATTTGCCACGAGCCGATAGATATCCATGATCCGATCCGGAACGCCAAGAACAGCGGTTTCCTTCCAGAGGAACGGGAATGGATGACACGTTTCTTATCGGCAGGCTTTATCGATACTTTCCGTTTGCTGAATCCGGAGAAACAAGAATATACGTGGTGGAGTTATCGTTTTAATTCCAGGGCGAAAAATAAGGGATGGCGTATTGATTATTGCATGGTTAGCGAAGCGATGAAGTCTAGGGTGAAAGCGGCTTACATATTAAATGATGCCGTACATTCAGATCATTGCCCGGCGGTGCTAGAAGTAAAATAATCAGACTCGGCAGACAGGGCCCTTTGCCACCCTAATGGCAGAGCTCTGCCAATAGGAGAAAAAGGATTTGCAGAGCAATATGCTGTAAATTAATATATTACGCTTCGTGTCCATCAGCTAAAAATGACAGTCTTATTCTTATAGGCCAGTATCTTCCGCTCGATATGTTTTTGTACGGCACGGGATAAAACGATCTTCTCCAAGTCTTTTCCTTTATTCACCAACTCGCTGATCGTGTCCTTATGCGTGATACGTACGACATCTTGCTCGATGATCGGGCCGGCATCCAACTCGGTCGTAACGTAATGACTGGTAGCACCGATGATCTTCACGCCCCGCTCAAAAGCCGCATGATACGGTTTTGCCCCCACGAAAGCCGGAAGGAAAGAGTGATGGATATTTATGATGCGGTTCGGATACTCGTTAATCATTTGTTCTGAAATCACTTGCATATAACGTGCCAGCACGATAAAGTTTACCTTGTGCTCCGCCAGCAAAGCCAGTTCCTTTTGTTCTTGCTCCTCTTTCGTCTCTTTCGTGATCGGGAAATGATAGAAGGGGATGCTGAATCGCTCGGCTACATGCGCCAAGTCCTTATGGTTGCTGATAATCAAAGGAATCTCCACGTTCCATTCTCCCGCCGTATAGCGTGCCAGCAAATCCTTTAGCTCCCACTCGATCCGCATAAAAAGATATTCTCCACATGGTCTACATACTGATCCAAATAAATGATATTACCTTTATTTACGGTAAAAAAATTCGTTACATCCGCCAAAATACCCGGCGTATCGGGGCAATGCAACAGTAGTTTTGCTGTACTCATATCAGATACTCTTATTTGTTAACCTAAATCATCAAATTGAAATCGCAAATGTAGCATATTATTATTAATCGCAAATAAATAATAGCAAAAAGTTTAATAGAAAAGGGATTTGCTAAATATTAGTGTATTCAAGATCAACTCTTTACGGCTAAAAAATAACCGGGACATAACAATAAAATCAAACTTTTTCTTTAACATTGCACTCGCTTAAAAACCATATATACCTAAGATTCTATTATTTAATTATTTATATATGAGACAACTACTAATTTGTATTTTCGCATTATTCGCATGCGTATATTGCGCAAACTCTCAAGTCAGAGGCAATGAGATCCGTGTCGTCGTTTCGCCGGATCATGCGGATTGGACTTATGATCTAAATGAGCCTTGTTCTTTCACGATTCAAGTTTATACGGCCCAGAATCTATTGAAAGACGTAACGATCGACTATTCTCTCGGGCCGGAAATGTACCCGGAAGAAACCAAGGAAAATGTCCTGCTGAAAGAAGGAAAGCTAACCGTAAAAGGGCGTATGAAACACCCCGGCTTCTATCGTTGTAAAGTAAAAGCCCATGTAAATGGCAATACCTACGAAGGACTAGCGAACGCCGCCTACAGACCGGAGCAAATCCTTCCTACGGCCGAGAATCCTTCCGACTTTGACGCTTATTGGATAGCCGCAATAGAGAAAGCCCGTCGCACTCCCTTGCGACCAACCATGGTGCTGCTTCCGGAGCGTTGCACCGAAACAGTCAACGTATATCATGTTAGTTTCCAGAATGTTCGTCCCGGATCACGTACCTATGGCATTCTTTGTATGCCGAAAAAAGAGGGAAAATATCCGGCGTTGCTACGTGTGCCCGGCGCAGGAATCCGTCCGTATTATGGGGATGTGACAACCGCCGAGAAAGGTGCGATCACTTTGGAAATCGGTATTCATGGCATTCCAGTCACCATGACGCAGGATTATTACGATAAGCTCTTCAACGGCGCTTTATGGGAATATTGGAAAATGAATAATGACAATCGAGACGCTTTTTATTACAACCGGGTCGTACTAGGCTCTATCCGTGCGGTCGATTTCCTATGCGGTTTGCCGGAATACAATGGCAAGTCTCTCGGCGTAACCGGTTCCAGCCAAGGGGGAGCTTTATCCGTTATAACAGCCGCCTTACATAAGCAAGTTACTTTCTTCGCCGCCGTTCATCCGGCCATGTGCGATCATTCCGCCTTCCTACAGCATCGTGCCGGAGGATGGCCTCATTATTTTTATAACCAGGCTTCTCCAAATAAAGAGGAAATACACGTATCACGTTATTATGATGTGGTTAATTTCGCACGCCGCCTCTCTATTCCGGGATGGTTCAGTTGGGGATATAATGATGAGGTCTGCCCGCCAACATCCATGTATTCCGCCTATAATAGTATAACTTCCCCAAAAGAATTACATCCTTATTTGGAGACAGGACATTATTGGTACCAGGAACAATATGACGAATGGAATAATTGGTTGTGGAAACAATTAGGGATTATTTTGTAAAAAAGCAATACTGTTTTAAAATAAAAAGAGCATTGTTTTATGATTAAAACAATGCTCTTTTTTTACATCATATATTTCTCTAAAAACGACTTCTATTCCTGTTTCTTATTAACGGGAAATATCCAACGCTCCAATCAATTCTTTTACCGATTTAAAACCATGCCGGTCGCAATAATCATTCATCCCGTCAATCACTTTTATAGAGACCGTTGGATCCACGAAATTATAGGTTCCTATCTGGATAGCGGTAGCGCCCGCCAACATAAATTCTACGGCATCTTTCCAGTTTGAGATACCTCCCAAACCTATAATTGGAATCTTTACCGCATGATACGTTTGCCATACCATACGTAGAGCTACAGGTTTTACGCAAGGCCCGGAAAGACCTCCAGTTATTGTAGATAATATAGGTTTACGTTTCTCTGCGTCGATGGCCATTCCAAGCATCGTATTAATTAACGAAACAGAATCCGCACCCTCCGCTTCAACAGCTTTAGCGATCTCTGTAATATCAGTTACATTAGGAGAAAGTTTTACAATAAGTGTCTTTGGATAAACCCTTCGAACAGCCTTAACAACCTCCCCCGCACCACACGTAGTAACGCCGAAAGCCATACCACCTTGCTTTACGTTCGGACAAGAAATGTTCAGTTCGATAGCGGGAATCCTATCTAACTCTGCGATCTTTTCCGCACACTCGACATACGTTTCAACCGAAGACCCACTCACGTTTACGATCATATTCGTATTGATGTCCTTGATCTCCGGATAAATATGCTCAGCGAAATAATCGGCGCCCTTATTCTGAAGCCCCACGGCATTCAACATTCCGGAAGGAGTCTCCGCCATTCTTGGATAATCATTACCTTCACGAGGTTGGATAGTGGTACCTTTCACGAAAATACCCCCCAAACGTGAAATATCCATGAAATCAGCATATTCTATACCATATCCGAACGTGCCGGATGCTGTCATTACCGGGTTTTTCAACGGTAAATTCCCAATGTTTACATTTAATTCAGCCATGACAATTTCTCAATATTAAATACGGGACCTTCTGTACATACACACACATTATGACCTTCCTTGTTTTTCTCTACGCAGCACAAACAAGCACCTATGCCACAAGCCATCGTGTTCTCAAGAGAAACCTCGCAAGAAATAGCTTCCGCACCTGCGTATTTCGCTACCGCCACCATCATTGGTTTAGGACCACAAGTATAAATCTGGTCAAATCGAACCTCTTTAAGGATCGTATGGTTAGTCACATACCCTTTCTCGCCTAGCGAACCATCTTCGGTTGTGATATAAACCTTACCAAATCTCTGGAATTCATCTAATTGCAATACATCATCCTTAGAACGAGCCCCAAGTAGAAAAGTAGGCTCAAAACCGGCTTCTTTTAAACAAGCTCCTAGATATAACATCGGAGCGGTTCCAACACCACCACCAATCAGCAAAAGTCTTTTGTTCTCCTGTTCCTTGGAAGGAATTGTAAAACTATTACCCAGTGGTAGCATTATGTTTACAATATCACCGGGACGGAATTCTGCCATTTTTCTCGTGCCATCACCAACAAGTTGAATCAATAACCACAACTCATTTTTAGACTTATCTACATAGTTGACAGAAATCGGACGACGTAAGAATGTTGTAGGAGAGTTTTCTACATGAACCTCTACAAATTGTCCGGGAAGCATCTCTGGAAGATTCCCATCCGAGGTTAACTTTAGCAGGCAATAATTTTTATGAAGGTGACAGTTTTCAGTTACCTTCATGTCTAAGATGTACTTCTTCATATACACGATTACTCAATTTATCCGCAAAGATACATGAATATAACGTATATACCGAACAGTTTACCTTAGTCTTTCTTGTTTTTTTCAGGGACGAAAGTATCAAACGTATTGTCGGAGTAAAATATCATTATTTTACTAACATTTTTAGAAGGCTTTTCTTGGCATATAACTTGCTCTACAACAGGTTGTTTTTGGATGTTTACAGGTATCTCAACCCCAATTTCCTTGCGATTTTCGGCAACAACTTGTACATTGGGACGATTTTCAAGCATATTTGTAAACAAATTAGGTTCAGTTAACACATGTTCTCGGATCATTTCGCCTTTGCCAAACAATAGCCAGTCAGAATCAACATAAGTGAACCGTTCCAGTATTTTTAGCAGAACATCCAAACTCGGATTATTTCTACCAGATATAATATGTGACATTGCCGAACGCTGTATACCGATTGATTCGGCAAATTTAGAAGGGGTAAGTCCTTCACGTTCCATTATTTTTAAAATACGATCTCTCATATTCATATATATCTTAAATTCTTACTAGAATACTGCCATTATGACCGTTTACTAAGATAAATGTCCATAAAGTAAACTGGATACAAAGATAAATCAATATTTCCATTTATGCAATTTATTTTTATAAAACTAAATTGATACATATGTGTCATTCCGATACATATGTGACGGGTAGAACTGTAAACCGTGTTCAAGAAGGAGGTATAGAGTATTTAGAAAAACTTTAGGAAAATAGCATATATATCTGATCTATATGTAAATATAATAATACATATGATGTATAGTTAGGGGATTTTTATACGTTTGTAGACGGAAAAATATGTTTAGTTAATGTAAACAATCAATATTTCTATATAAAAAACTGGTTATTTATAATTTATAGCAAATCTTACGTGGATAAAGAAATATATAATAATCCATGATTTATATTAGTAATGTAAACGCAACACATTTGTAACGCCTATATAATGATTACAAAAATCACCAACATTTGTAATCTACTCAAATACTTTTATTGTATATATGATTGTAAACATCCATTCCTCGGTTATATTTGTATACAATATAATTTTACTCTATTTATTTTACTGCCAACTTGTCTATTTTTCCTTTAACGGATAATGAAGGCAATCTATAGCTATACCGATTATAGCTTTAAGTATGGATTTCTTGGAATTTTTGAGGAAGAAGGTACGTGATTGAATAAATTTTAAAATCTCAGAGAGATAAAATATGCGTAATTAATTGATAAATAAACAAAAAGGCCTCTTTTTCCAGTTTGACTTTTTCATCATTCTAGGAAAAAAGGCCCTTTTGCCTGCACTAAGTCTATGATTTCTGTTTAATGTAAGATTTTGTAAAGTAATTCTTTTAGTAAATCTGCATCTGTCGCTGAAGAGTTTTCCACTCCCTTAGATCTTGCGTCAGTCATTCGGATATCGCTGATCAAATTAAAAACTTTCATCGCTGGATAATTTTTCATCCCCAAAAGATAGTCCTTTACTTGATAAGTTCCCCGTAAACCAAGTGCGGTCATCAATCCTGATTCCGATCGATCCTTTGAATAATAACAAATCAGCAAGTTTGAGAAATAGTTAAATAATACAGGAAGTGTCATCTGTATCGGATTACTTTTAGGGTTTTTCTCAAAATACTGAGCGATCCGGTTAGCCTTTAATATATCCTTCATGGCAAGTGCCTTTATCAGCTCAAAGTTATTGTATTCTTTACTAATCCCTATATTTTGCTCGATCAATTCCGGTGTGATGCGTTTTGAGGCCTTTTCAGCCAAGATAATTGCCAGCTTATCTAATTCCTTATTGAGACGGTTTAAATCGTTTCCAAGGAAATCTGAGAGCATTTGAGCGGCTTTTGGATCGATACCGATAGAACGCTGTTGCATCAAAGAGGTGATAAAACTCGGCATTTTATAATCCGGAATCTTTTTTGACTCATATAAAATACCGTTTTTATCGGTTGCGGCCGCTAACGCACGACGACGATCTAAAGTCTTATATTTGTAATTTATGACCAAAATAGTTGATGATAAAGGATTCTTCACATAACTGCTCAGCAACTCTATATCTCTCACTAATTGAGCCTCTCGAACAACTATCAATTGATATTCGGACATCATCGGAAAACGACGTGCCGCATTGATAATAGAAATGGCATCTGTATCTGCGCCGTATAGAATAATCTGATTGAAATCTCTCTCAGATTCCTCTAATACGCTTTTTAATAACAAATCTGTTATTTGATCGATGAAGAAAGGCTCTTCGCCCATTAACACATAAACAGGCTGAAACTTCCTTGCTGTTATATCCCTACAAATCTCCTCGAAAGTAATTTCTTTTTTTGCCATAAATTATGAGGTTTCGCTATTACCAACTAAAACGGATATGACGGATGGTTTTCTTACCATCCAAAATCTGTTGAAGAGCTTCAACTCCCAACATTACCTGTTCTCCTACAAATTGTTGAGTTACCTTCCGGTCACTCGCTTCTGTTTTTACACCATCTTCTTCCATCGGTTTATCCGATATCATCAACAATGCACCCGTAGGTATTTGGTTAGCGAAACCGGCAGTAAGCAAGGTTGCGGTTTCCATATCGATACCAGTGGCATGCGTACTACGAAGATATTCCTTGAAATCATTATCGTATTCCCAAACCCTACGATTTGTCGTGTAAATCGTACCTGTCCAATAATCTTTTCCATGATCACGTATGGCGGAAGAAATGGCACGAAGCATTGAAAAAGCGGGCAATGAAGGTACCTCAGGTGGTAAATACTCATTCGACGTTCCCTCACCTCGGATCGCCGCTATTGGCAATACATAATCCCCTAATACATTCGCTCTTTTTAATCCTCCACATTTACCGAGGAAAAGCACCGCTTTGGGCATGACTGCTGATAATAAATCCATGATTGTAGCAGCGTTCGCACTTCCCATCCCAAAATTGATAATGGTAATCCCTTCTGCCGAGGCATTGGGCATCGAACTTTTCAATCCCAAAATCGGGACATTAAAATGATCCGCAAATATCTCGACATATTTAGTAAAGTTAGTGAGTAATATGTGCTTAGTGAAGTCTTCTAGCTTTCGCTCGGTATAACGAGGCAGCCAATTTTCTACGATTTCTTGTTTTGTTCTCATAAATAACTACCTTTGAGGTGCATTTTAGTTAGAATATAAATAGCAAATATAGCAAATGCTCCCATTAAATCTACCAAAATTCTCAGTCAAAGTTACGGAGAAAGCAGGAAAGCCTTCTATTTGGGATCCTGTACGCCGAAAATTTGTCGCATTAACGCCAGAGGAATGGGTACGACAACATTTCGTGAACTATTTGGTCACGGAAAAAAACTATCCTCAAGAACTTTTAGCGAATGAAGTAGCGGTAAAACTAAACGGAACATCCAAGCGATGCGATACCGTTGCATACAATCGGTTTCTAGCACCTCTAATGATTATTGAATATAAAGCTCCACATATCGAGATAACAAGCGCTGTATTCGATCAAATCGTACGTTATAACATGGTCTTACACGTAAAATACTTAACCGTAAGCAACGGCATCCGTCATTTTTGTTGCAAAATTGACTATGAGAAACAGACGTATGCTTTCCTCGAAGATATACCGGAATACAATCTATTGGAGAAAATCGTTTAATTATCTAAAATAAGTCCCCCTTATCCTTCTATGCACTCGCACGGATCAGATAAGGGCTTACTCAGCCCAACCAGTGAGTAGTTCTATCGATTAGGAATTTACAGTTTGCAGATAAGTCATCTTGTTCTATATACTCGACATCACCGGAAGTCTTAGAAGGTAGCACCATATCTGATACTTCTACCTCCTCATTTTCAAGGCTGGCAAACTTAAACAGATTATATATGCTTGATAGAAAGAGAAGAAAAAGAAACAGGAATGCCTTTGCGACACTTCCTGTTTTTTCTATATATTGAGTAGATTTCAAATCCATATCCCACGCATTAAAAGTTACATGGGCACAAACATAGCAATATTCGTCAAATAAACAAATATTTTAACACGAAAATTTTATTTCGTAAA
The DNA here is from genome assembly GCF_003635485.1 of Parabacteroides sp. AF19-14. NCBI lineage: Bacteria > Pseudomonadati > Bacteroidota > Bacteroidia > Bacteroidales > Tannerellaceae > Parabacteroides > Parabacteroides sp. AF19-14. Next base: position 138,864 of record NZ_QTMJ01000001.1, read on the forward strand.
GAGATAATCCTCCGGTTTTGCGATTCGTAAAATATATTCCGGAGTATTAGGGAGCCTTTTCGCATACAAAGTGACAGAATCACCCCTCTCAGGCATCGTAGAATTAGATTCCAACGATATCTGGTCAACATTACGCAATTTTATTTCATCATCTTTATCGAAAAAGAATGAGTATCCTAATAAAACCGCAAAAAAAGATAAAATCAATGGCTTCATGTCTAACTTGTTTTTATGACTATATAAGCTTAGATGCTTATAAAACGATAAACGCTGCATATTATTTCAAAATAATTACATTTTTAATGTGCCGACATAGAAGTACGACTTATTTCGTTAATGAAGTATATATCCTATGACACATGCAGTATATATCCTATAGCATTTGAAGTATATCTTCGTAAAGAGGAGTTTCAGGGCCAAAATAAAAAAGGCGAGGATCTTAACCCCCGCCTTCTATCTGTAGATATAGAAATCCTATTTTATCCACCGAAATCATCGAAGTGCAACATCTCACGAGGTACACCCAAGTTATCCAGCATATTTTCTACGGCCTTTGACATCGGGCCCGGACCACACATGTAGTATTCGATATCTTCCGGAGCCTCGTGATCCTTCAAGTAAGTATCATGGATTACTTGATGAACGAATCCAGCCGTATATTTAACACCCGCAGCATCAGCGGCAGGATCAGGACGGTCAAGCGCCAAGTGGAACGTAAAGTTTGGGAATTCTTTCTCTATTTCCAAGAAATCTTCCAAATAGAACACTTCGTTCAAGGCACGCGCGCCATAGAAGTAAGACATCTTACGATCCGTAGTCTTCAACGTCTTCGTCATGTGCATGATTTGGGCACGCAACGGAGCCATACCAGCACCACCACCAATCCACATCATCTCTCTCTTAGAATCGAAAATTGGGTGGAAATCACCATAAGGACCACTCATAGTCACCTTATCACCCGGTTTCAACGTAAAGATATAAGAAGAAGCGATACCCGGCATCACATCCATGAAACCAACTTGTGGTTTCGGTTTGAACGGCGGCGTAGCGATACGCACGGTCAACATGATACGGTCACCTTCAGCAGGATAGTTAGCCATAGAATAGGCACGGATAGACGGTGAGTCGTTCTTACACTTCAAACCGAATAAACCGAATTTCTCCCAAGCCGGCAGATACTCGGGGCCGATCAAGCTCTTATCGATATCCTTGTTATAATCCATTGAGTATGTAGGAATCTTGATCTGAGCGTAAGAACCCGGAATAAAGTCCATGTGCTCACCTTTAGGCAACGCAACGATAAACTCCTTGATAAATGTAGCGACGTTCTTGTTACTGATAACCTCGCATTCCCATTCCTTAACGCCAAATACCTCGTCTGGTACCTGAACGACCATATCCTCTTTCACCTTGCATTGACAAGCCAAACGCCAATGATCTTTCACTTGTTTACGAGAGAAGAAACCTTTCTCAGTAGGTAGGATCTCGCCACCGCCATCAATAACTTGAGCACGGCACTGACCGCATTTACCACCACCACCACAAGCGGAAGACAAGAAGATGCCACCGCTCTGTAGCGCACCTAGCAAAGTTCCACCAATCGGGGTCTCTATATCTTTCTCTCCGTTAACCTTCAAGCTTACATTCCCTGAAGGCACCAATTTTGCTTTGGCGAACAAAAGCAAACCGACCAAGATCAGCGTGATCAATAAGAATACTATTGCGCTGACACCAATCGTAAGTCCGCCCGACATTAATAAAGTCATCTTTATATTTTGTTTAATGCGTTAATACTTAAATCTTCAGACCAGAGAAACACATGAATGCCATACCCATCAAACCCGTGATGATGAAAGTAATACCCAAACCTTTCAAAGCATTGGGGACATTTGAATATGACAATTTCTCACGGATAGCCGCCATACCTACGATAGCCAGCAACCAACCGATACCAGATCCTAAACCATAAACAGTGGCGACACCTACATTAGGGAACGCTTTTTGTTGCATAAACAGAGAACCACCCAAGATAGCGCAGTTTACAGCGATCAGCGGCAAAAAGATACCAAGGGAAGCATACAAAGACGGAGAGAATTTCTCGACTACCATCTCGACCAACTGCACGAAAGAAGCGATAACGGCGATAAAGATAATAAACGCCAAGAAGCTAAGGTTCACCTCCGCATATTCCGGGCCTAACCAACTTAACGCACCTTCTTTCAATACATAATTCTCAAGCATATAGTTAATCGGCAACGTACAGAAAAGTACGAATGTCACTGCTATACCTAATCCTAAAGCGGTCTTCACGTTCTTTGAGACAGCCACGAAAGAGCACATACCCAAATAGTATGCGAAGATCATGTTGTCAACGAAGATCGAGCGGACGAATGTGCTTAATAATTGTTCCATTCTATTATTCGTTTAATCGTTAACATTAATTTTCTTGAAGTTCCTTGTTCTTAGCACGATGAACCCAAATAATAACAGCGATCACGATCAACGCCATCGGAGGCAAGATCATCAAACCATTGTTCACGTAACCCAGATCATAGAATGCCTGCGGAATCACTTGGAAACCCAATAAGGTACCAGATCCCAGCAATTCACGGAAGAAACCTACGATAATAAGAATAATCGCATATCCCAGACCGTTACCTATGCCATCCAAGAACGATTCCCATGGGCCGTTACCCAAGGCGAACGCTTCCAGACGTCCCATCAAGATACAGTTCGTAATGATCAAACCGACAAATACGGAAAGCTGTTTGTTTACGTCATAAGCAAAAGCTTTCAACACCTCACTAACGATTGTCACCAAAGCGGCAACTACCACCAATTGCACGATAATACGGATACGGTTCGGAATCGTATTACGCATCAATGAAATGATCACGTTAGCGAAAGCCACGACAGCCGTCACCGAGATACCCATCACGATGGCCGGCTCAAGTTTTGATGTTACAGCCAACGCAGAACAAATACCCAACATCTGAACGACAACCGGGTTGTTAGCGCTCAACGGGCCTAACAGAACTTCTTTATTCTTTTCAGATAATAATCCCATCTTCTACTTAATTTTGTGAGGTCAAAAATTTAACATAACCGCTCAAGCTGTTGAATAACATTTCATCCACACCTTTACTGGTAATTGTACCACCTGAGATACCGTCTACATAATCCTGTCCCGCTACGCTCTTACCCGGCTTAACAACAGCGACAGACTTGAATTCTCCACTCATGAAGATCTTCTTACCTTTGAACTCATTGCTGAACACCGGTTTAGAGATCTCTGCTCCCAGACCCGGAGTTTCACCTTGGTGGCTGAAGTCAGCACCATAAATAGTATTCTTATCACTATCTACAGAGATATAACCCCATAACGGACCCCAAAGACCTGCTCCATGCAAAGCCATGATATATTTCGGTTGACCATCTACATTTGCGACGAAAACCGGATATTGATGCTCAGCGGCAGCCTTAACTACATCCGTAGCGAAAGCGTCGCCTTCAACCTTCTCACCATTCTCATTTACCAAGAAAGCTTCCTTGATCAACTCGTTGTACTTGGTCTCAGCCTCAGAAGAAGAAACATTTACGTTGATAGAACGCAGAATTTGTTGTCTCTTATCGTTATCCTCGTTCTGTTTCTGAAAACTTCTCAATGATTGTGAAGTAAACGCCAATACGACAGCCACTAGCACAACCATCACAGCCGCATAAACAACCGTATAAACATTGCTATCCCGGTTTATGCCTTTCTTAGCGGCGCCCTCCTCCTTGATTTCCTCAAATTCGGAAGCAGGAGCGGAACATACCGGGCAAGTGTCAGGAGCCTTATTTCCCTCGTGGACATAGCCACATACCTTACATTTATATTTAGCCATATTCCTTCTTACTTTATTTTATTACACGTTTCAATCTGCGAGAGATATTAGCTTCCACAACGTAATAGTCGATCAGCGGAGCGAACACGTTCATCAACAGGATAGCGAGCATCATACCCTCTGGATAACCCGGGTTCAACGCACGAATAATAATGGCCATAGCACCTACAAGGAAACCATAGATGTATTTACCTGTCTCCGTACGAGCGGAAGTCACAGGGTCTGTAGCCATGAACACGGCACCAAAAGCGAAACCACCTAAGAACAAGTGATCCAGCGGAGATACGCACATAGCGACCGTTGTACCGACCATATTAAAGATCAATGACATGAAAGCACCACCCACGAACACGGAAACCATTGTCTTCCAACTTGCGATACCCGTAACCAACAAGATAACCGCACCGATCAAAATAGCCAATACGGAAGTCTCACCGATAGAGCCCGGGATCAAACCAATAAATGCGTCCCAAGTAGAGATCGGGTTGCCTAATACGTCAACAGCTTGGAAAGAACCGATCATCTCCTTACCAGCGATAGCGACTTGTCCCAGCGGAGTAGCTCCGGAAAAGCCGTCAACCACTTGGCCAGCCCCAATACCAAACGTATCAGCCGTACGAACGAACACTTGATCACCAGACATTGCTGCCGGGTAAGCGAAGAATAAGAACGCACGTGTAACCAATGCTACATTAAATATATTATATCCCGTACCACCAAATACCTCTTTCGCGAAAATAACAGCGAAAGCAGTAGCTACGGCGATCATCCATAACGGAGTATCGACCGGAACGATCATCGGAATCAAGATACCGGAAACCAAGAATCCTTCTTGAATCTCTTCCTTCTTCACTTGGGCGACAGCGAACTCTATACCCAAACCTACCACATACGAAACAATGATCTTAGGCAATACCGCCAAAAATCCAAAAATAAAAGTCATCAAAAATCCCGGCTCAGCCCCCACAGCTAAATTGTGCTGATAACCGACATTATACATACCAAAAAGCAAAGCAGGCAACAAAGCGATGATAACCACGGTCATGGCACGCTTTGAATCAATACAGTCATGAATATGTACGCCCGTTTTAGAGGTCTCGTTCGGAACAAATAAGAATGTTTCGAAACCGTCAAAAACAGAACGGAACATCGCCAGCTTTCCGCCTTCCTCAAAGTTAGGCTTAATCTTGTCGAGATAATTCCTTAACGCTTTCAATGTATTATAAGTTTTTTATGTTATTAATTCATTTCCTTATACAACAGGTTCAATCCGTCGCGAACGATCTTTTGCAACTCGATCTTGGAAGTGTCCACGAACTCGCAAAGAGCGAAGTCCTCGGGAGCCACCTCATAGATACCTAAGTTCTCCATCTTGTCGATATCGAACGCAATGATCGCTTTCAACAAATACTCCGGATAGATGTCCATCGGAAACACCTTATCGTATTCATTAGACATGATCATGGCACGTTTACCACCTTTGATACGGGCGTCGATCACATATTCCTTGCTAGTACCTAACCAGCTAAAGTAACTATGGCTAGCGCTGAACTGGTTGAAACGAGGCATAGCGAAACCTAAGAACTCATGCGTCTCATCACCTTCCGGAATCACGGTGATCTGGTTATCATAAGCGCCTAGGTAACCATCCATATTCACCTTGGTACCTGTCAAAACATTACCGCTGATAATACGGATATGTTCCTGTCCTAACACTTTACCGTTAACCAAGCTCTTAATCGTACAACCTGAAATCGTTTTAACGTAGCCTCTCTCGGTAGTCTCGGAACCGGTAATAGCAACCATACGGCTGAAATCGGCGACACCCTTGTTAAACAAGCGTCCGATAACGATCACATCCGCCGGATTAACCGTCCAAACTACCTCACCCTTGTTAACGGGCTTGATATGATTGATCTGCACGCCAACGTTCGCTGCGGGATGCGGACCTTCTACTTCCACGATCTCCACACCTTTCATTCCGCTCACAACAGAACCACTTCTTACACCCACATACACTTTTCCATTCGTTAATTTAGCTAGGGCGTTTAATCCAGTCTGGAAATCAGCCTCCTGACCTTTTACGATAAAATCGAAGTTTGGAGCCAACGGAGCGGAGTAAAAAGCCGAAACGAAGATATCACGCGGAGTATCCAATGGAGCGGCAACGATATCGTATGGGCGTTGCTTGATAAACGGCCACATACCAGCGTTCAGAAGTACCTCTTTCACCTCTGCTCCCTGTAGGGATGCTACGTTCTTCTTACCGAACTCCTCATACTCGATCTGCGCATCCGGCTTCACAACGATGCTTAGCACCTTACGCTTCTCTCCTCGGTTTACGGCAGTTACCTCGCCACTGACCGGCGAAACAAACTTGATCTCGGGGCGGTTCTTGTCAATCATCAGTACAGAACCGGCTTTGACTTTTTCTCCTACTTTCGCAACAACTTTGGGGAGAATACCGTTATAATAATCGGGGACGATCGCGTAAGACTCGCTCTTGCCGCCGTTTAACAGTACATCCGAAGCTTTGCCCTTCAGATTAATGTCTAAACCCTTTTTAATCTTAATCACATTTGCCATGATACAACTAAAATTGTTTATATGTAATTTTCCTGCAAAAGTAAACATTTTTTCATGCTTTAGAGCAGGGAAAGGCAAATAAATAGAGAAATAATTCCATAATTTTGCGTCGTTAAAGAAAGTAATAAGAAAATGAAAGTTTTTAAAATCCTATTTCTGCTGCTTATCACGGTTTTAGTACCGTTGAACGCTCAAGTGACTTACTTCACCAACGTTAGCGATAAGCAAATAAAGACCCTCCAAGTGAAGGTTGCCGGCGAGATGTTCTCCGATCCATTCATTGAACTGGGCGGTGAAAACCGTATCGAAGTTAATTTCGATGCTTTTAATCCGGGCTTCGGGCGATACGCCTATAATCTGGTTCATTGCAACGCCGATTGGACGCAATCGAATCTTTCCCCGATTGAGTATATGAATGGTTTCCAAGGGAGCACGATCGAGGATTTCGCCAATGCGATGGGTACTACGGTGCAATACACCAACTACCGATTACTTTTCCCAAACGATGACGTTCAACCGAAGGTCTCGGGGAATTATGCCTTGCAAGTATATAACGAGGATGATCCCTCCCAGATCGTATTTACCGCTTGCTTTTCTATTTTCGAGCCGATGGTTAGTGTCGCCGCTACGGTGAGCGGAAATACGGATATCGATACCAATCAGTCACACCAACAAGTCAGCTTTGCGATCAATAACAAGAATTTCCCCATCACCTATCCTCAGACCGACTTGAAAATCTGGGTTTATCAGAATAACCGCAGGGATAATGCCGTAACAGGTCTTCAGCCTATGACTATTTTAGAAAACCAGATCTCTTATACGAACAATCAAAACTTGATCTTTCCCGCAGGAAACGAATATCGCCGTATGGAATTTTTGAGCAACAAATACAATGGCATGCACGTAGAAAGTATCTCGTTCCATAATCCATATTACCATGTAGAGTTGATGACGGACTATCGGCGTGACCAATTATCGTATCAATACGATCAAGACCAAGACGGCCGTTTTTTCATCCGTTGCAGTAATTGTAACGACCCGGATACGGAAGCGGACTATTACATCGTTCACTTTACCCTCGCCATGGACTTAATTCCCGATGGAAACGTGTATTTGAACGGTGAATTATATAATAATGTATTGGACGAGAAAAGTAAGATGGGCTATAATCCGGAGACGCATCAATACGAGAAATCCGTCTTACTGAAACAAGGCAGTTACAACTATCAGTACCTCTTTGTCCCTAACGGACAGACCGTAGGACAGACCGGCCCTATCGAGGGTAATTTCTTCCAGACGGAGAACGAATATAGCATTTACGTCTACTATTGTCCAATGGGAGCACGGTATGATCGTTTAATCGGTGTAACTAGTATCAGAAATACAATGCCCGTGCTATAATTATTCGCGTAAAAGGCATACTTTTACGCATAAAATAATTGAGCATGAAAACGAGACGTATTGTTATCAGTACCGTATTATTAGTCGGGGGACTTCTCTCGATCGTTCAAGTCATGCCTAAAAATCCACTGTTGATAGGCGAAAGGTTATTTCCGTATGGAGGATGGATACAAGTGATACTTGCCATGCTATACGGTGGTTGGCTCTGCTATAAGATGCAAGATCGGCAAGAACGTCCCAAATGGAGAAAACGAGCGTGGTTGTTATTCTCGATCGTTTTTTTCGGGCAACTTGCTCTAGGGATTTTTGCCGATCCCATTTTCCTTATGACCGGGAAACTGCATTTACCGATCCCTGCGGTAATCTTGGCCGGACCGCTTTATCGCTTTGATGGATTATTCATGCCCATACTTTTTATCAGCACCTTATTACTATCCGGTCCCGCTTGGTGTAGCCAGCTTTGTTACTTCGGGGCATTCGACGCATGGAGTGCCCGGGGAAAATTGGAACGAAAAAGGTTCCCCTACCACAAGCAAATGCGATACAGCGTATTATTTCTGGTCATGCTGGGAGCCATCTTGCTACGGATATTCGGAGCGAGCGGCAAGATAGCCACCGCTTTTGGAATAGCGGTCGGAGTTATCGGGCTACTTGTCATGCTATTGTTTTCCAGAAAGAGACGGAAGATGGTACATTGCAGTAGCTATTGCCCAATCGGAGCTTTGGTGTCTTTCCTCAAGTACCTCTCTCCTTTCCGGGTACGACTGACCACGGATTGTTGCCATTGCATGGCTTGCACAAACATTTGCCGGTATGATGCCCTGCATAAAGAAGAGATCAAGAAGGGGAAGATCGGTTACACCTGTACCTATTGCGGAGATTGTCTTTCCGCTTGCAAGCACGGGGCTATAGAATATCATTTCCCGGGATTACGCCCGGCTACTGCCGAACGTCTATGGATCGTCGTAACGGTCGTATTACATACTTGCTTCTTGATGATCGCACGGATCTGAGCCGTATACTTGCTTGCCCATTATATAAGTACATACCATATTCCGGTCATCGCCGAGGGTTTGTAGGCCAAACAGCTTATTCTCGATCGTCCATTTATCTCTCGAACGAAGATACTCCATACGCAATTTCTGGACAGAGGTAGCGGCATAATCCACGACTATGAAATCCGCTTCACGGCCAGGGAGGAAACTTCCGATTCGGTCATCCAACGATAAGGCCCGTGCAGAGCCTAGCGTACATTTATAGATAGCCTCCAAAGCTGTCATCGGATAACCGTTCAACTGTTGTACCTTATAAGCCTCTCCCATCGTACGCCACATAGAGAAAGATGTACCCGCACCGACATCTGTCGCCAAGGTAGTACGTACGCCGTAACGGTTCGCTTCCCTCATATCGAATAATCCGCTTCCAAGGAAAAGGTTCGAGGTCGGGCAATGGGCGATAATGCCTCCCGTTTCTCCCAACCGCTTATATTCCCGATCGGTTAGATGGACACAATGCCCGAATATCGAACGATCGGTCAACAATCCGGCACGCTCATAGACCTCCAGATAATCCGCATGACCGGGACAGAGCGATAAGACAGATTCAATCTCTCCCAGATTCTCCGAAAGATGTGTCTGTATATAGGTACTGGGATATTCGGCATGTAAACGACCGGCAGACTTTAATTGATCCGGCGTACTGGTTATGGCGAAACGGGGCGTGATCACATAGTGATTCCGTCCTTTCCCGTCCCAATCCTCGATTAAGCTACGGCAGTCCAACTCACCCTGATGCGTGGTATCCATCAGATAATCCGGAGCGTTCCGGTTCATCATCACCTTTCCAGCCAAGATACACATATTATACTCCGTAGCCACGGAAAATAATGCGGTTACGGAAGCAGGATGAACCGTGGCATAAGCGGCACAAGTCGTAGTTCCGTTCTTCACCAGTTCCTTCACGAAAAAGCGAGCGATATCTTGTGCATATTCCATGGAAGAGAAAGCTTCCTCGGCGGGAAACGTATATTCGTCCAGCCAATCCAGAAGTTGCTTGCCATACATTCCCTGTATCTCCGACTGGGAGAAATGGATATGGGAATCAATAAAGCCGGGTGTAATCAATTTACCGGAATAGTCTGTCACCGGGAAATCCGGGTAACGGGAACGCATCGCCTCGAACGGCCCCGCCTCTACAATCTTTCCATCAACAACAGCCAGTCCCCCATCCTCAAAATAGCGGTAAGCCTCCACATGATCCAGCGGGGAAGCGATCAAATAGAACACTTCTCCCCTATATAAGTTCTTCATCATGGTCAAATAACAATTCGTTTATTTAATTGGTTCCACGTGCAAAGCGATGTGCGTAGCCTGACCGAACTTATCACGCAGATTCTGTTCAATCTCTTTCGTCAAGTCATGGGCACGAGTCACGGTTATCTGTCCGTTCACCCGTATATGCGCCTCGATAGCAAAATTATTACCGATGCGGCGGGTACGTAGATTATGCGGGCTCTTTACCTCGGGAACCTCACTAATGATCGCCAAGATCTCATCCTCCACCTCCTTCGGCAAAGATTTCTCCAATAAGTCATTGATTGCGGGGATCACCAGCTGCAAGGCTACTTTTACGATAAACAAACTGACAATCACAGCCGCCAACGGGTCCAGCACACGCCAATTATCCCCCAACAAAATCGCCCCTCCGATACCTAAAGCCGTACCGATCGAGGAAAAGGCATCCGAGCGATGATGCCAAGCGTTAGCGATAACGACTTGACTATTCTGCTTCCTTCCTACCCAAACCGTAATATGATACAGTAATTCCTTGATCACAATGGAGATAAGAGCGGCAACTAAAGCGATCATTCCCGGACTTTCCAACGGAATCCCCTTGAAATAAAAGTCATAAATCTTGTTCGCTCCCTCCCAGAAAAGGCCAAAACCTACACAAAGCAAGACGATACCAACAATTGAAGTCGCCAAAGTCTCGTATTTACCATGCCCGTAATCATGGCTCTCGTCCTTTGGCTTGGAAGATATATTGACAAAAAGAAGGACGATTATATCCGTTACGAAATCAGATAACGAATGCACCGCATCGGCGATCATAGCGCTACTATGTCCCCAGATACCCGCCACGAACTTGAATACCAATAAAACAAAATTAGCGAATGACCCTAAAAGTGTCACTCGCATAATCTCTTTTTTCCTCGCCTTTGGTGCCTCCTCCATAGAATCCCATTAACAAGATTTACCGGTCATGATGTCCAGCACCAGACGATCCGTCGCCTCCATTCCTTTAGAACCGATAGCGGTCAAGTTCGCGATCGATTTATCCACATCCTCATCGATGATACCTTCCACGGAAGTCACCACCTTATCCTCCATGGCCATCAAAGCGGAAAGCATCGCCGTAGACACGCCACTAGATACTTTCATCGCGCAACTCGGCTTGGCACCGTCACAGATCATTCCGGTAATATTACCGATCATATTCTTGATCGCATAAGAAATCCGCGCCTTATTTCCTCCCATCAAATAGGCGATAGCGCAACTCGCTCCCGTAGCGGCAACCACACAACCGCAAAGGGCGGACAAACGTCCCAGACTTTGCTTGATATAGATCACCATCAAATGGCTTAACATCAACGCACGGATCAGTTGCTCTTCCGAGCATTGGATATCCTCCGCGAAAGAAAGAACCGGAAGCGTAGCGGCGATTCCTTGATTACCGCTTCCCGAATTACTCATCACCGGGATCATAGCGCCGTCCATGCGAGCGTCGCAAGCGGCGGAAGTCATGATCAACATATGCGTATAAGCGGAATCTCCCATGAACTTACGGCCGAAAGCACCCGAGACTGTCTTGCTTACGGTATGTCCGTAATTGCCTTTCATGGAAGCTTGGGCGGCTTTCTTATTCAACTCGGCCGTTTCTAAAATAAAACGAATCTCATCCAATGGCATTTCCATGGCAAACTCATAGACCATAGAGAAGGAAAGACGTAAATCCTTATTCTCACATACTTCCTCGCCAGAAGCGTTTGCCGTACGTAAATCAGTCAATACCTCCCCGTTTTTCTCTACATATATTATATGGGTATGCTCATGGCAAATGATCACCCTTGAACGATCGTTCCCTGCAGAACTTATAATTTCGATATAAAGTTTATCTACATTCTCTTTCAGATCTATACCGATACATTTCTTGCAGACCATTTCCTTACCTTCTTTCAATCCCTCCGGAGTCAAGTCTTTCAGCACCTCTAGCCCATAAGCGGACTTACCGATGATCGATCCCAAAGCGATAGCGATAGGCAACCCCACCATGCCAGTCCCCGGGATTCCTACTCCCATGGCATTCTTCAGGATATTGGCGCTCAGATAAACCTCTATCTTCTCTGGCTTACGCCCCAGCACTTCCGCCGCTTTTGCGGCCGCCAAAGCCACGGCAATAGGTTCCGTACATCCGATAGCAGGGATTACCTCCCTGTGAATCAAATCTATAATTTGAGTTTTTATGATAGTATCCATACTGATAGTCTTTATTTAGAATTAGATAGTTAATATACAATAGATTAAGAACAAAACTCAACAACGATATCTCGCAAGGCATCGTATTGTTTTCCCAATGCATCTTCATAACGCAACGCTTCTTCCAGATTCCCTTCTCTCAACAGCGATAGTATATTATTCGATACATCGAATAGATTTACCAGACCTAAATTAGCGGCTATCCCTTTCAAGGTATGCGAATATAGCTTGGCATTCTCCAAATCCCGCTCTACTAAAGAGCTCCGTAATTTCACATACGAACCGTCTGTAGTAATAAATTTATATAGAAACTTTTTGAAGAGGCTATCACTATTCATAAAACGATCTAAGGTATTCTCTTTATCCCAAGCAGCTACATCTATTAATGCGTTATAAAAAGCATCGTTCTCATTCATTTTTTTATGATATTAGTTTTCGTACAAAATTAGGAATTTTATAGACACTACCAACGTTAGCGGTATTCTTTTTCTTTACTTACCGCAACTTGGGTACGGAACGATAATTTTAGTACTTTTGTCGCCTACTTCGGGACCTAGAACGCCCGGGCTGTATTTATCCGATTAATAGAATTGAAAAAGGAATGGGAATTTCATCGCCGCTTGTAGATTTGCAACATCAATATGATCTCCTGCAGAAAGAATATGAATATGAGAAGGAAACATACCGACAGCAATCCGAGCGTACGGGTTTGCGAAAACGAGTGGCGCAGGGCCTCTGTTGGTATCCGGTCACTCCGGGACGCAGTTATTATAACTCCTTAAACCAATTGGTGATCGAGATCGAAAGGACAGAAGACCGGGAGATCGAGCATAATTTTGAGTACGGGCGCCCGGTTTGCTTCTTTACGGCAGATATCAGTGGTAAATTTAAGTATCTGGATTTCTCCGCCACGATCAGCTACGTGCAAGAGGACAGGATGGTGGTAGTTCTCCCCACTCCTTCCGCCTTGATGGATATACAAGGAAAAAGCAATGATCTCGGCGTGCAACTCTACTTCGACGAGACCAGCTATAAAACGATGTTTTCCGCTCTCTCGGACGTGATGCGGGCAAAAAACAACCAACTCTCCCATCTTAGGGACGTATTGCTGGGGCAGGAAAAACCGGGACAGCGTGAATTATTCCCGATCCGCTTCCCTTGGTTGAACCGCTCGCAGGAAGAAGCCGTAAACAAGGTATTGGGAGCGAAACAAGTATCTATCGTACACGGCCCTCCCGGAACCGGGAAAACAACCACCTTGGTGGAAGCCATTTACGAGACCCTTCACCGGGAGAATCAAGTGATCGTTTGCGCCCAAAGTAATACCGCCGTAGACTGCATCTCGGAGAAACTGGTAGATAGAGGCATTAACGTCCTGCGCATCGGGAACCCCACTCGTATCAATGACAAGATGCTCTCTTTCACATATGAACGCCGTTTCGAATCGCATCCGGATTATCCCGAGTTATGGAGCATCCGAAAAGCGGTACGGGATATACAATCCAATATGCGAAAGAAAAGCCGGGAGGAACGGGATACGATCCGAAACCGCCTCTCCCGTTTGAAATTCCGGGCGACCGAACTGGAAGTCAAGATCGATACAGAGCTGTTCGACGAGGCTCGTGTTGTCGCTTGCACCTTGGTTGGCTCCGCAAACCGGGTCATGATGAACCGGCACTTCACGACCTTATTTATCGACGAGGCCGCCCAAGCCTTGGAAGCCGCTTGCTGGATAGCGATCGGCAAGGCGGACCGGGTCATACTAGCGGGCGATCATCACCAATTGCCCCCTACTATTAAATGTATAGAAGCGGAACGAGAAGGCTTAGGACGTACCTTGATGCAAAAGATAGCCCATGCGAAACCGGAAACGGTCTCTCTCTTGAAGGTCCAATATCGTATGCACGAGGATATCATGCGCTTCTCCTCCCAATGGTTCTATCATAACGAACTCGAATCCGCTCCCGAGGTAAGTGGGCGGGGAATTTTGCGACTGGACACTCCCATCGTATGGTTCGATACGTCCGAGTGCGATTTCACGGAAAATACGAGAGAAGAGACCATGAGCCGTGTCAACAGGCAAGAGGCGGAATTGCTCGTGGAACAATTACGCTCCTATATACAGAAAATATCCAAGGAGAGAGTGCTGGAAGAGAATATCGACTTCGGATTGATCTCCCCTTATAAGGCGCAGGTACAATACATCCGTAAATTGATCAAACAAGACGCTTTCTTCAAGCCTTTACGCAGACTGATCACCGTACATACCGTTGACGGTTTCCAAGGGCAAGAACGCGATGTCATCTTGATCAGTTTGGTAAGGGCCAACGAGGATGGAAAGATCGGTTTCTTGAACGACTTGCGGCGCATGAACGTAGCGATCACCCGTGCCCGTATGAAACTGATGATCTTGGGAGACGCTTCCACCCTTACCCGGCACGCATTTTATAAAGAACTCTATAATTATATCTCCCAAAGAGGTAAAATAATCACGATCAACACGAAACAAGAGCATGAACTATAAATTATTGGTACTGGATTTAGACGGTACACTGACAAACAGTAAAAAAGAGATCACCCCGTTTACGAGGGAAACCCTTCTGCAAGCGCAGGAAAAAGGATTGCATCTGGTCTTAGCCTCCGGCCGGCCCACCTACGGTATCGTGCCTTTAGCCGAGGAACTGAACATAAAGCAATATGGTGGTTTTATCCTTTCCTTCAACGGCGGTAAGGTGATCGACTTGATGACAGACAAAGTACTTTTCGAACAGGCTTTGCCACCCGATATCGTACCTGTTTTATACAACCGCTCCAAAGAAGCGGGACTGGCTATCCTTTCCTACAACGGTAAATATATCTTAAGCGAGCATCCGGAAAATAAATACGTACAATACGAATCTTTCTTAACCAAAATGAAGATCAAGGCTACCGACGATTTTCTGCGGGATTTGCATCAGCCAGCCGATAAATGCTTGGTGGTAGGCGAACCGGAGATGTTGGTACCGTTGGAAGAGAAGCTCCGCCAAGAATTAGGGAAACGTATCAACGTATATCGTTCCGAGGCATTCTATCTGGAGCTTGTCCCCAAAGGCATCGACAAAGCCGCCTCATTATCCCGCTTACTAGAGCGAACCCGGATAAAACAGGAGGAAGTGATCGCTATCGGCGATGGTTTCAACGATGTATCCATGATCCGTTTCGCCGGATTGGGAGTCGCTATGGCCAACGCCCAGCCCCCTGTCAAGGCCAATGCCGACCGCATCACCCAATACACGAACGATGAGGATGGAGTGGCTCGTTTCATCCAAGAATTGCTTTGAAAAAAAACACGTACGTATTTTCCGAAAAACATGTACATGTTTTCGCGAGAACACGTACGTGTTTTTTCAGAGACATTTACACCAGTATCGACACAGGCCAATGCCTATACCGGCATACGCCTATACCAGTAGTGCCGTAGGGCTACGCCAGTATAGTCGTGAGCTTGCGCCGATATACGTAAATTCCTTTCATGGAAATGTCTTCTAACTATCAACTATTTTATGTATATTTGTATTCTAAACCATAAAAATAAGACGCCATGAAGTACAAATTATTAGTCTTAGACGTAGATGGGACGTTGCTTAACGACAAGAAAGAGATAACTCCCCGGACCCATGCCGCCTTGTTAAAGGCTCAGCAGATGGGAGTTCATGTTGTATTGGCATCCGGCCGACCCACCAACGGGGTTCAACCCTTGGCGGAGGCCCTTGAATTGAATCATTACGGTGGTTTCATATTATCTTATAACGGAGGTCAGATCATCAATGCCCAGACCGGAGAATTGATGTTCGAGAAACGAATCGATCCGGCCATGATTCCTTATTTAAACCGGAAGGCGAAGGAAAACGGTTTTGCTATCTTCACGTATCACAAGGACTATATCTTGACCGATAGCCCGGAAAACAAGCATGTCCAAGAGGAGGCCGAACTCAATAAGATGCGCATCATCGGTGTGGAGAATTTCCCGGAAGCGGTGGATTTCGCACCCTGTAAGTGTATTCTTACCAGCGATGACGAGAACAATCTAGTGGGTCTCGAAAATCATTGGAAGAAACGTCTGGACGGGGTATTGGAAGCTTTCCGCTCCGAGGACTATTTCTTGGAGGTAGCTCCTCATTTCATCAATAAGGGAAATACGTTGGCGGTATTGATGGAGATGCTGAATATCACGACCGAAGAGGTTGTCGCTATTGGTGATGGCGTGGCCGACGTATCCATGCTTCAATTAGCCGGTACCGGCGTGGCGATGGGTAACGCACGCGATTCCGTAAAGGCTTGTGCCGATTTCACGACCTTACCCAATAATATGGAAGGTGTGGCGGTAGCGATCGAGAAAGCGATCCTTGCCACGATCAAACCCACAGAGGTTCCGTTAGATCAACTAAACGCACGGGCCAAACATGCTTTAATGGGTAATCTAGGCATTCAATATACCTATGCGTCAGAGGATCGTGTGGAAGCGACCATGCCTGTAGACGAACGGACCCGCCAGCCTTTCGGTATCTTGCACGGAGGCGCTACACTGGCTCTGGCAGAGACCGTGGCCGGACTAGGTTCCATGATTCTGGCGAAACCGGACGAGATGGTAGTCGGCATGCAAGTTAGCGGCAGCCATATGTCGTCCGCCCACGAGGGAGACACGGTACGTGCCGTCGGGACGATTATCCACAAAGGCCGTTCATCCCATGTGTGGAACGTAGACATATTCACCTCTACCGACAAACTGGTTTCCTCTGTACGGGTAATCAATAGTATACTAAAGAAGAAATGATTCCAAGAGATTCTTACGAAATAATAGACACGTTGATCAAGCAAGGCCGGAGTTTCGCTATTTGGCGTATTCCCGGTGAGGATAGGCTCCATTTCAGGATGCAAAGCGCCGGCTCTCCTTGCCTATTATACGACATAAAAGACTTAAATGAACGGAGCGGTTTTGTAATCGCTCCGTTTCAGGTGACAGCGGAACGACCTATCGTTTTAATCCAACCGGATTGCTTTGAAATCCCCTCCGAATCCGATTGGGATTTCTCTCGAGAGAAAAACGAATTCCCTTCGAATGAAATCGAAATCCCGTCCGAATCCGAGGAGAAGGAACGATACGCTTACCATTTCTCCCTGTTTACCAACCCTTTGCTAAAAGGAAGCCAAGATAAACTAGTCCTATCCCGTAGCAAAACGATCTGGAAAGATCCCTCTTTCTCACCCGGCAAGGCATTCTTCGCCGCGGAAGAACGATATATCCGCTCCTATGTCTACCTTTGCCATACCCCGGAAACCGGAACTTGGATGGGTGGGACACCGGAAATCTTGTTATCCGGCGAGAAAGGCGACTGGCAAACGGTAGCTTTGGCCGGAACCCAATCCTTACGAGACGGGAAATTACCGAAAAGCTGGGACCATAAGAATTGGAGAGAACAGCAATTAGTCGCCTCCTATATACGCCGCCAGCTGTCCACCTTGGGTATTACTCCCGAGGAGAAGGGGCCTTATTCAGCCCGGGCCGGAGAGGTTTCTCATTTGAAAAGTGATTTCTTCTTCTCCTTGCCGAATCCCGAGAAGCTGGGTGATGTCCTTCAACTATTACACCCTACTCCAGCAGTTTGCGGTCTTCCCAAGGAGGAGGCTTATCATTTCATCATCGAGAATGAGGGGTACGATCGTAGCTATTACTCCGGTTTCATCGGTTGGCTGGATCCCAAAGGCAAAACAGATCTGTACGTAAACCTCCGTTGCATGAATATCCTCCCCCAAACCTTTACGCTGTATGCCGGAGGCGGTCTGTTGGCGGCCTCGCAGCTAGAAGATGAGTGGCAGGAGACAGAGGATAAATTAGATACGATGCGGAGAATAGTGGGTAATTTATAATTTTATATCATATAATGTATAGCGATAAAAAGAACATCCTTCAATTGGTAGCCTTGCTGATAGAGCACGGCGTAAGTAATATCGTGCTATGTCCGGGAAGCCGGAACTCTCCGATTGTGCACACATTGGCAAACCATTCGTTCTTCAATTGCCATTCCGTGACGGATGAACGAAGCGCGGGATTCTTTGCCGTAGGGCTAGCGTTGCACGGAGGTAAGCCGGCGGCTGTTTGCTGTACCTCGGGCACGGCCTTGCTGAATATACATCCGGCGGTAGCGGAGGCTTTCTATCAGAAAGTTCCGCTTGTCGTGATATCCGCCGACCGCCCCGCCGCATGGATCGGGCAAATGGACGGACAGACCTTGCCGCAACCCGGGGTGTTCGGCTCGCTGGTAAAGAAGTCGGTGCAGCTACCGGAAATACATACGGATCAAGATGAATGGTATTGCAATCGATTGATCAACGAGGCGTTGTTGGAACTGAACCATCACGGCAAAGGACCGGTGCATATCAACGTTCCGATCTCCGAGCCTTTATTTCAGTTCACGACACCCGAATTGCCGAAGGTACGGGTAATCACCCGTTATCAAGGCTTGAACGTGTACGACCGGAAATATGATGACCTGATCGAGCGCTTGAACAAATATAGCAAGCGGATGATGATAGCGGGACAAATGAGCTTGATCTATCTCTTCGAGAAGAAAATATGCAAGTTACTATACAAGCATTTCACTTGGCTCTCCGAGCACATCGGCAACCGTATCGTACCGGGATTACCGATCAAGAATTTCGACGCTATCCTGTACGCTACCCCGGAGGAGGAAAAAGAGAAGCTAGTTCCCGAGCTCGTAATCACCTACGGCGGCCATATTGTCTCCAAGCGGCTGAAAGAGTTTTTGCGGAAACACCCGCCTAAGGAGCATTGGCATGTCTCATTGGATGGAGAGGTAGCGGATTTATTCGGTAGCCTGACCACGGTGATCGAGATGGACCCTTTCGAGTTTCTGGAGAAAATCGCTTATATGCTGGAGAATAGGCAGATTGAATATCCGAAGGCTTGGGAATACAAATCCCGGAACCTGCCGGAGCCGGAGTTCGCTTACTCCGAAATGGCGGCGATCGGTGGTTTGATACGCTCGCTTCCGGCTGAATCGGCCTTGCATCTGGGGAATAGCTCCACCGTACGTTACGCGCAATTGTACACCGTACCCGAGACGGTTGAGGTTTGTTGTAACCGAGGTACGAGCGGGATCGAAGGCTCCTTGTCTACGGCCATCGGATACGCCTCGGCCTCGCAAAAACTAAACTTTATCGTTATAGGCGATCTTAGTTTCTTCTATGATATGAATGCGTTGTGGAACGGTAACTTGCACAATAACCTTCGCATCCTGCTCTTGAACAACGGAGGTGGCGAGATCTTCCAAGCCTTGCCGGGATTCAAGATGAACGAGCGTACGCACCGTTACGTTACCGCCTCCCACCAGACCTCAGCGGAGGGATGGGCCACGGAAAGGGGATTCTCCTACTCCGCTGTCCATAATGCCGAGGAGTTGGCAGCGGCGATGAGCGCCTTTACCCAAACGGAGCAACCGAGCGAACATCCCCTATTCATGGAGGTTTTCACGGACAAAGCGGAAGACGTACGATTGCTCAAGGAATATTATCATCAACTAAAAAATTCATCCCAAGCACAAAACATATAATATATGGAAACGAAAAGAGAATGGACAACCATCAAGGAATATGAGGAGATCTTATTTGATTTCTACAACGGCATCGCCCGCATTACGATCAACCGGGAACGGTATCGCAACGCTTTTACCCCGACTACGACCACGGAGATGAGCGACGCCTTTTACATCTGCCGGGAACGCCCGGACATTAACGTAGTCGTTCTGACAGGAGCCGGAGATACGGCCTTTTGCGCGGGAGGCGATATGAACGTGAAAGGACGTGGCGGCTACGTGGGTAAAGACGGCGTACCTCGCTTGAACGTATTGGACGTACAAAAGCAGATCCGCTCTCTCCCGAAACCCGTCATCGCGGCCGTGAATGGTTTCGCTATCGGCGGCGGACACGTATTGCACGTGGTTTGCGACCTTACGATCGCTTCCGAGAACGCTATCTTCGGACAGACTGGTCCTCGTGTGGGTAGCTTCGACGCCGGGTTCGGCTCTTCTTACCTCGCCCGTGTGGTCGGACAGAAAAAGGCCCGTGAGATCTGGTTCCTATGCCGCAAGTACAATGCGCAGGAGGCTTTGGATATGGGTTTGGTAAATAAGGTAGTCCCCTTGGATAAATTAGAGGACGAGTACGTTCAATGGGCCGAGGAGATGATGTTGCTTAGCCCGTTGGCTTTGCGCATGATCAAGGCGGGCTTAAACGCCGAGTTGGACGGACAGGCCGGTATACAGGAGTTGGCCGGAGACGCTACCATGCTTTACTATATGACGGACGAGGCGCAGGAAGGCGGCAAGGCATTCTTGGAGAAACGCCGTCCACGCTTCGAGGATTATCCGAAGTTCCCGTAAAAGGAATTGAAAATTGAGAATGAATGGTGAAGGAGAGGTTTTATAAGACAGAGGTGGTTCCCCGGTGCTTGACTTTCAAGCGACCGGCAGGAACCTCACGGGGTGTTTACACGACCCGGAAATTGTGGGAGGTCCGAATCCGCAAGGAAGACGAACCCTCGGCTTTTGGCATCGGTGAATGTGCCCCCCTGCCGGATCTCAGTTGCGATTATGGAGTGGATTACGAGATCACGTTATCCAAGGCTTGCCTCGATCTGGAACAGAAGGGGCATGTTGACACCGAATCTTTGCGCCATTACCCATCCATCCTTTTCGGATTGGAAATGGCCATGCGTCATTATGAACAGGGTAGTTGGCGGCATTACGACACGCCCTTCTCGCGAGGGCAGGCGGGTATCCCCATTAACGGACTGATCTGGATGGGCGATTATAAGTACATGCTGGAACAGGTAGAGGAAAAGATGAAGGAGGGCTTTCGCTGCGTCAAGCTGAAGATCGGCGCTATCGATTTCGACCGGGAACTCTCTTTATTGAAACACATCCGTGCGCATTTCTCTGCCAAGGAAATAGAGCTTCGGGTAGATGCCAACGGCGCTTTCCTCCCCTCGGAGGCGATGGACAAACTGAAGCGGCTCGCCGAGATGGACTTGCATTCCATCGAGCAGCCTATCCGTGCCGGGCAGTTGGAAGAGATGGCACGCCTTGCGGCAGAGTCACCCCTTCCCATCGCTCTCGACGAGGAACTGATCGGCTGTAACGCCCCGGACGAGAAACGGCGGTTGTTGGAAACGATCCATCCCCAATACATTATATTAAAGCCTTCCCTCCACGGAGGTATCGCCGGATGCACGGAATGGGTTCACTTAGCGGAAACTATCTTAGGGAGTACCCCTGAACAACCTAAATGGTGGGTCACCTCCGCTCTGGAATCGCAAATCGGACTGAACGCTATCGCCCAATGGTGCGCCACGCTAGGTAACCCGCTACCGCAAGGTCTGGGAACCGGCGAGATTTTCAAGGACGATAAACATAAGTTGATCCAACGAAAAGGAGACACCATCTGGTTCACCAACGACCTTTGACCTATGCCGATACAAGAAGATTTACAGGCATTCTTAGCTGAATGGCACGATCCCTCCCCTTTTCTGGAAGTCCAGACCTCTGGCTCCACCGGTACGCCCAAGCGGATGCGAGTACGCAAGGACCGGATGCTGAACAGCGCCCGGCTTACCTGCGATTATCTGGGGCTTAAGAAGGGCGACAAGGCCTTGTTATGTATGCCCCTACGCTATATAGCCGGAAAAATGATGGTGGTCCGCTCCCTATACGCCGGACTGGATCTGGAGGTGTGCGAACCCTCCGGACACCCGTTGGCGGATTGGGGGGATACGCCCCTGCGCTTTGTTGCCATGATCCCCTTGCAGGTTTACAATACGTTGCGAGTACCCGAGGAACGTAAGCGGCTGGAGCAAACGGATATCCTGATTATCGGCGGCGGGGCGATCGACGCGGCCTTGGAACAGGAGATACGGCAGATGCCAAACACGGTTTATTCCACCTACGGAATGACGGAGACGCTGTCCCACATCGCCCTGCGCCGGCTGAACGGGCCGGAAGCCTCGCCCTATTACCATCCCTTCCCCTCGGTGACGTTATCCTTGTCACCGGACAATACCTTGGTGATAGACGCCCCATTGGTTTGCGACGAGCGGCTGGTGACGAACGATGTCGCCCGCCTGCTGCCGGACGGGAGTTTCGCCATTATCGGAAGGAAAGATAATATCATCAATAGCGGAGGTATCAAGATCCAGATCGAGGAGGTGGAAGAGCGGCTACGACCCTACCTCGACCGCCCCTATGCCATCACCGCCGCCCCCGACCCTCGGTTGGGAGAGGCGGTCGTGCTACTGCTTGCCTCAAACCTACGAGGTGAGATGCTAACAGAGGTTCTCGCCAGCCTGCCCAAGTACCTCCGTCCGAGGCACATCATAAAGGTAAGCGAGATCCCCCAAACCGGAAGCGGCAAGATCGACCGTGCCGCCTGCCGGGAGCTGGCGAGAAATATCATTACAAAAACACTATAAACATGAAAAGAATTCTAACAATCACCGCGGTCTCCCTATTGGCCTTATCGCCTATGTACGGGCAGGATTCTTGCCGATACCCGCAAGATCCTACCTTGGAGAAATCGCAAGCCTATGCAGGATACGACTGCGTCACCTTGCTGGATAGCACCGCCGTAACGGTACAACCTACCGGCTCGGGGGCTTTCGCCGTATGCAAGGCTTTTAAGGTACAGACTTCCAAAGGAGCCGTCGCCAACCGTATCATCAAATACGATTACGACCCGCTGACGGCGCACGCCGAGTTTCGTTACGCCACGATCTACCGTGCGAACGGCGACGTGATCAATCTCGACGTAACCCAAGCTTGCGACTACGCCGCCCCCGCACGTGCCATCTACTGGGGCGCCCGGCAGATCATGCTGGAAGTGGGCCGCTTGCAACCGGGAGATATCGTGGAGTACGAGATCGCCAAGAAAGGTTTCACCTACGCCTTGCTGACGGCGGGTGACGACGACGAGCGTTTCATCCCTCCTATGCGAGGACAGTTTTACGATATCGTCCCCTTCTGGGCTACCGAGCCTACCGTGCGCAAGGTGTACCGGGTATCCATGCCGATGGAGAAAGAGTTGCAATTCCAGTTCTACCAAGGCGAATGTACCTCTTCGATGCGATACGAGGACGGACGGAAAGTATATACCTTCGCCTCCGACGATATCCTTCCTTTCGCCAAGGAACCGAACATGGTAGACCTATTCGACGCTGCCCCGAAGCTCATGATGTCCAGCACTCCCCGCTGGGAGGATAAATCCCTTTGGTTCAATAAGGTTAACGAGGATTACGGAAGCTTTACTGCGATCCCGGAAGCCCAGAAAAAGGTAGACGAGCTGATCAAAGGCAAGAAAACGGAAATGGAGAAGATAGCCGTGCTGACCCACTGGGTGGCCGATAACATCCGTTACTCCGGAATCTCGATGGGTAAAGGCGAGGGTTTCACGCTTCACAACCTGAAAATGAATTATACCGATCGTTGCGGTGTCTGCAAGGATATCGCCGGTACGTTGATCGCCTTCCTCCGCATGGCCGGCTTCGAGGCTTACCCGGCGATGACAATGGCGGGAAGCCGTGTAGAAAGTATCCCCGCCGACCATTTCAACCATTGCGTGGCGGTGGTAAAACTGGCGAGCGGTACGTATATGCCTCTCGATCCGACTTGGGTTCCTTTCTGCCGGGAATTATGGAGTAGCGCCGAGCAACAGCAGAACTACCTCCCGGGTGTGCCCGAAGGCTCCGACCTCCGCTTAACCCCTGTCTCCGCCCCGGAGAACCACTACGTCCGCATCCACGCTGACAATCGCCTAGACGAGAAAGGCACGCTCCGCGGACAATTCACGATCACCGCCGAGGGACAATCCGACAGCAATATCCGCCGCATCTTCACCACCGGATGGCAATCCGACTGGCAGAACACGATGGAGAAGCAATTGCTGGCCGTATCCCCCAACGCCAAACTGCTTCGTGTAGATTACGGTAAGGACCCGAAGAACTATCAAGCGACCCCTATCAAGATCACGTTCTCTTATGAGATCCCCGATTACGCGATCATCGCCGGAGACCAGATGCTTATCAAGCCGCTAGTCATGAATAACCTCTACAATCAAGTGAAGAGTTTCTTGCGTATCGATACGAAACCGGAAAACCGTACGTATGGATTCAAGGACGCTTGCTCCCGTTTGGTAGAACAAGATGAGACCATCCGCCTCCCCAAGGGCTATACCCTCTTGAACGCCCCGAAGAATGACGCCCTGCAAAGCAATGCGGCCGATTTCGAAGGTTCCCTTTCGCAGGAAGGCGACCAGAACATCGTCTTGCGCCAGAAGCTAGCGTTGAAGAAGCGTGTCTACGACGCAGCCGACTGGAAAGGTTTCCGTTCCGCCGTGAACGCTTATAAGAGTTATGGTGACTATTTGATTATCAAGAAATAAAAACAGAAAGACAATGATTAAGATAACCTATAAACTGATTCTTCTCCTAAGCTTGTTAGCGATGACGGTTACTTCATTCGCCGCATCGGAGGCTGAGTACGGGAAGGTATCGAAAGCTTGGACCTTGCATGCCGACGGTAGCCAAGAATATCGATCCTCCATGGAATTGACGCTCTTCACGCACACTGCGATGAATAGCACGTATGGCGAGAGTTTTATCGTCTACAATCCCGATTTCCAAACACTGAAGATTCACTCATCCTATACGAGGCAGAAAGACGGTACGATCGTAAAGACACCCGATAACGCCTTCGTGGAGGTCCTGCCCCGTTTCGCCGCCGACGCTCCGGCCTATAACCAACTTAAGGAAATGGTCGTGGTACACACTGGCCTAGAACTTGGGGCCACGATTTACTTGGATTACTCTATTATCACAAAACCGGGCTACTATCCGGCTCTGGATATCAACGAGCGACTACAAGAGACTTCTCCCGTGAAGGAATGCAAGGTCTCTATCTCCGTACCGGAAAACAGTCCGCTCGCTTGGCAATTATTGGGTAGCGACGCAAAAGCATCCCAAGCCACCCGAAACGGCGCTAAAGAGGTAAGCTGGACTTTACGTAACCTGCCGGCCTCTTCCCGGGAAGCTTTCCTTCCTCAAAACCAAGACGGGATTCCCCGCCTAATCGCTTCAAGCTATAGTTCCAACAAGGAGGCATTATCTACGCTAAATAAGCGTTTTAACACTTCCGGAAACTACGAGAGCAAAACGTTCGGCTCTTATATCACGGAAAAGGCTACTAGCGACGAAGAGAAGGTGAACGCCATCCGGAACCATGTAGTCAACAACATGGGATATTGCGCCATCCCCCTCGCTTGTACGGGTTATTCCATCCGCAATGTCGATACGGCCCTTCGCAGCGCTTACGGTACATTAGCCGAGAAGACCCAGCTTCTGAACGTCTTATTGAACGCCGTCGGCATTCAATCGGAAGTAGTCGCCGTATATCCCGGGAATCTGGATATAGACGCTTGTGGATTAAGCACGATCAAGAATCTTGCCGTAAAAGCGACTGTCGCAGGGAAAGACAAATACCTTTCGGCGGTCAGCCTTGCCCCTTCCGCATTAACAGCCCGGGGTGAGTTAGATCAGGTACTCACGTTGAACGGCACGTCGATCGCCCTACAGGCAGAGCCTACGATCATCAAGGAGAATAAAGCCGTCAGCGTCTCCAAGAACGAAGCACAAAACGGATTCGCCATCTGTACCCTTCCGGCTATAACAGGCGGTATCGATAGCTGGGGCATGAGCGCCTTGAACAGCAAGCGTTCCAACTTATTCGAACTCCCCTCCCTGATCAAGGAAGAGGTAACCTACACGGTTACTCCCGCCGAGGGCATGAAGTTGCAGACCTCCACAAAAGAGCAAGTGATAAGCAAGCCTTTTGGTAAAGTAACCCGCACGATCACACCAAGAGGAAATACGATCGAGGTAGTACGTACGATCGAGTTGGACAAGCAACAGTTCACTCCCGCCGAATATAGCGACGTGCGTAGCTTGATCCATGAATGGACAAATCCGGATAACCGGGTATTGCTATTCTCCCTATAAGATCTAAAACACGGAGCACACGGAACAAATCCGTGCCCTCCGTGTGCTTCGTGTCTAATTATTCCCTACATTTACGAACGTTAACATTAAATCATATCGCATATGAAAACACTAAAGTATTTACTCGTCACCATGCTCCTTCTAGGCGTTTGCAGCCTAACGCATAGCCAAAAGCTATCCCTAGGAATCTTCCCCGAGCCCCAAGAGGTGACTATTTCCAGCCAGACATACGCACCGTCCCATGGATATACCCTACGGGGTATAAATAATCCAGACGCAGATGCGGTCAAACTACTTAAAGAAGCGCTACCTTTCGCTAAATCCGGCAAATCTCTCCCTTTAGAGATCAAGAAGCTAAAAGACAAAACTCCGGAAATGCAACGCTCGGGTGCCTATACGCTGACGATCACTAAAAAAGGCATCACAATCGGGATCGTAGACGATAATTCCTTGTTTTACGCCGCCCAAACCCTCAAGCAATTAGCTAAATATGACGAGGGTAAGAAGATCCTGCCTCTCTGCTCGATCAAGGACTATCCGGACGTATTATTCCGGGGTACCGTGGAAGGATTCTACGGACAGCCTTGGAGCCACGCCGACCGTATCGAGCAAATCCACTTTTACGGAAGGATCAAGCTGAACACCTATATCTATGGTCCGAAAGATGATCCTTATCACAGCTCCCCCAACTGGCGCAAACCTTATCCCGCCGAGGAAGCCGAGCATATCAAGGAACTAGCGAAAGAGGCCGCCCATAACAAAGTAAACTTCGTTTGGGCCATCCACCCGGGACAAGACATTCAATGGAACCTGACAGATAGCATGAACATCCTTTCCAAATTCGAGAAAATGTACGATTTGGGCGTACGCTCTTTCGCCGTTTTCTTCGATGATATATCCGGAGAGGGAGCCCGCCCGGAAAAGCAAGCCGGCTTATTGAATTACATCCATAAGGAATTTATCAGCAAAAAAAATGACGTGCAACCCCTGATCATGTGCCCTACCGAATACAACCGTTCATGGGCTAAGACCGACTATCTGGATATCCTCGGTACCCAACTCGATCCCGCCATCCAAATCATGTGGACCGGAGACCGTGTCGTAGCCGATATCACGAAAGAAGGCGTCGAGTGGGTAAACAGCCGTATCCGTCGTCCCGCCTATATCTGGTGGAACTTCCCCGTAAGCGATTATTGCCAAGATCATTTGTTGATGGGACCCGCCTACGGCCTAGATACGCAAGCCGCCGGCACCATGACCGGATTCGTATCCAATCCTATGGAATACGCCGAGGCTTCCAAGGTCGCTATATTCGGCGTTGGAATGTACACTTGGAATATCGAGAATTACGATCCTACACAGGCATGGAAAGACGCTTGCGACTTTATTATGCCGGAGGCCTCCATGGCTTTCCGCATTTTCTGCGAGCATAACTGCGATCCGGGTCCGAACGGACATCAATACCGCCGGGAAGAGTCCGCTAACTATGTGGCTCCTATCCAGACATTCCTCGCCGGATATAAGAAAAACACGTTCCCGGAGCAAAGCGCGAATCTTCTGGGAACCTTATTCGCTCAAATCACGGCTTCCCCGAGCATGATCTACAGCCAAAGTCCCAATAAACGCCTGATCGAACAAATCAATCCATGGCTTATCCAATTCGAGTTCTTAGGAAAAGCCGGTACAAGTGCTCTGCATATGGCGCACGCTTGGTATGAGAAAGACCGGTCTTATACATGGCAACGCTATCTGGAAACATCTGCCTTGCTAGATAGCATGAAACTGATAAACCGCACGCTGAACCAGAAGGCACAGCCTAAAGGCGTGAAAGTCGGATCGAAAGTCTTACACCCTTTCATCGTAGACTTATACCGCCAGACAGGTCGTAACCTGCTATCTACGGACGGTATCGCCCCAGACGAGGTGAAGGTTAGCATCCCTTCCATATTCACGAATATCGACCAATTGAAGAGCCAGCCTTGTGCCGAGGGTGATAATACGGTCGGTTACGTCCCCCTATTCGAGGTAGTCAAGGTACAGCCTAATCAATATCTGGGTATCGGCTGGGAAATCCAGAAAGAAGCGGAATCCTTCTGTTTCAATCTTCCGAAAAGCAACCAACCCGGACGGGTATTCGAGTGGTCTGCTGACGGAAAGAGCTGGAGCCTAATCCCCCATGTCTCCACGGAAAACGCTAAGGATACGATCCGCACCATCGATCCGAAAGCCCGTTATATCCGTATGCGAAATAACTCGGATCAGCAAATGGAGCTATATGTACTAGGATTCACGGCGACAACCCAACAAGACCCGCAAATCAATGAGGCTCTTATGATGTACGATATGAACCTAGATACGTATAAGAACTTGAATCCGGGAGAAATAATTCACATAAAATGCGATGATATCAACGCCGTATCTTTCTTCCTCTCCGGAAGTAACGAGAATTTGGTATCTATCACCGGCCTCTCTCAAGATGGTGAGAAAAACATCGTCTATCAAGGGAACGTAGGCTACATCAAATTAAATAAAACCATGTTCGAGGATTTCTCTTCTTTAGAAATCACCACAATAGGAAAAGAACCTATACATATCCACCAGATCGTTAGGGAATAATAAATAAAAAAGTACCGATTTCTTTCTCTCTTAGATGGAAGAAGGAGATCGGTACTTTTTTATTTATTCGTACAATTCGGGAGTATCTTATTTTTGGCACATCTCCGCTTGTATATTCCTTTTAAAAGTTATACCTTTAGGATGCGAAAAATAGAAACCGAAAAAACAATGCGAAAAGAAGAAAGATATAAAGGCGTATTAAACTGGTTTAAGGAAAACGTACCGGTAGCCGAGACTGAACTACATTATGACAATCCATATCAATTATTGATAGCGGTAATCCTATCCGCACAATGCACGGATAAGCGAGTGAATATGATCACTCCTGCCCTGTTCGAGGCTTTCCCTACTCCCGAGGTAATGGCAGCTAGCACACCAGAAGTCGTCTTTGAATACATACGAAGCGTATCTTACCCGAACAATAAGGCTAAACATCTGGTAGGTATGGCGAAGATGCTGATAGAGGACTTCAAAGGCGTGGTTCCCTCCGATATTGACGAGCTACAGAAACTTCCGGGTGTAGGAAGAAAAACTGCGAACGTAATCGCATCCGTTGTATATGACAAGCCAGCCATGGCGGTAGATACGCACGTATTCCGTGTCTCCAACCGGATCGGCTTGACCAATAATAGCAAGACACCCTTGGAAACGGAAAAGGAGCTAGTGAAGAACATTCCGGAAGAACTGATCCCCATCGCCCATCACTGGTTGATATTACATGGAAGATATGTTTGCCTCGCCCGGAAACCGAAATGTGAGGAATGCGGATTAAAGCCTTGGTGTAAATACTTCCTAAAGCAAACATGAGGATCGGCAAGAAAGACATAATGGCATTCATTGTCTTGTTTTTGGCTACGATCGTTTGCGTGAGGTACTTTTACAAGAATATGAGCGACGAGCAATTTGTCGCCACGGTAGATCCCTATAGCTTGGTCATCCCGACCCCCACAGCAATTTTTGCTATCAATCGTCCTCCTGTATTCGAGAAGATGATATTACCCATGGAGAATATACGCAAGGCGTTCTCGGATCATACGCCCGCTATTTTCCTCTCTTTAATACAGCAAAATCCGGATTTATCGTCTTTCTTGATCGCTTATTATCCACAAGGGGATATCTTGTACGCCCCTATGGATAGTCATACGGCAGAGCGTATTTTCAAGCAACTGGACGCTTCTTTCACTTTTCCTGCCCAGCAACGAGAGGAAGCTTCCGTTCCTGTTAGATACTATCCGGATGTTGATAAGCATTTTCTAGGTTGTTACTACCACGAGGGTATATTCGTGGTGTCCTACAATCGAAAATTATTGGTAGAGACAGCGAAAAAGCAACAGATGTACCCCGCACAGATCATTCCGGAATTAGCTGATCTAATTAGTAAAAAAGGCAAGAGTGGCGCGATGAATCTCTTCATCCAAAGCGCCTCTTTAGATTTACAGGTTCAAATGAATGACTCGACGGAGTGGAAAATGAAAAATCAATGGTTGGCAATGGATTTATTCTATAATGAAGGAAGCCTTTGCTGCTTCAATGAGCAGCCCTATGAAGAAACCTTGGAGAACTTTTACCCCAACTTATGCGATACGATAACTACTCGGATCAATCGGCTATTCCCACAAATAAAAACCACGGCACAAGTCAGTCATGACGAGGCCGTGGTCTATTTTACGGTTTGCGGGAATTAAGCTTCAGTCCCTTCTTTCTTGAATGCTGACACAAACATATCTTTTACGAATAAATATCCGATACATCCGAATAAAGCGAGGAAGACAAAACCGACCAAGATAAGTGCCTTCTTAGGAGAAGATGCTTTCAAAGGTACGGTAGCCGGCTCGATTACGGTATACACCGGAGTTTCTTCCTGTACACGCAATTTATCTTGCTCCAACTTCTGCGCCAACGTATTGTAAACATTAAACGTAAGGGTCATCTCATTCTTCAAACGTTCCTGCTCCGTACGGTAGCTGGAAGAGATAATATTACGGTTGGCATCCTCGAAAGCAGCGTACGCACGTTGCGCTTTATAATAAGCGTCACGTGACTCGCCAAATACCTTCTGGGTAAATTCCAAATCTTGCTTTACTTTCTGCGTACGATAATTCGTAATATAATTCTGGAGGTTTTCCAAAACGACCTTTGTCATCTGAGCGGAAATAACCGGGTCCTGCATCTGTACGGAAGCCGTGATAACCAAGGTCTTCTTGTCCACGGAAACAGAAACCCGCTCCTGCAAGGCCTTCACCACCTCTTCTTGATCCTTTGTCAAATGGTAAGGATTCAAGCCCTCAGACTCTTCCTCGTCACCGGAGATTAAACTCATTACCGCACCCAACGCCTTGAATGGAGCGGAGACAATATATCCCCACCAAGCCTTACGTTGATGTTCACTCATATAATCATACAATGTAGTGCTTAACTCCTTTTCCTTATCGGTAACCTCTACCGGAAACAATTCCAACAGAAACGGGGTACTCTGCACCACATCCGGATACAAATCCGGAGAGATCGCGTCCGCACCGGCAGCGGCATTCAGATTAATCCCAGCCATAGCAGCCAAACCGCCAAGACTAGATTTTTTTGCCGCATCCTGTGTCTCTGGTGCCAATTTCACCGTAGTTGTATATTCCTTGGGAATACTGAAAGCTACAATCAAACCTACTACCACCGCAATACCACAGCCTTTCAATAAGAACTTACGCTCTTTCCACAGTTTTTGCGCCAGTTCGATTAAATCGATCTCCTGCTCCTCAGGTAACTCTTGTCTTTTTATCTCGTTTATCGTATCCATGCCTGATTAGTTTTTAATCATGTTAACAATAGAGGTAATCATCGCGGCCATAGAGGTAGCGGAGCTACTGATACTCATGATCTCAGCCAAGCTTCGGCGCTCACGTTGCGTCTTCGTCGGAACTACGATCTCACAGCCCGGCTCCACTTTCGGATAACGCTTGAAAAAGATAGCGGTACGCTTCGTCGTAGCGACCTTACCATTCATATATATTACGATCGGATACTTACGTGCGATATCATTATAACCACCGGCTTGAGACAAGCAATCCGTAACTGACATACCTTTCGTGTAAGTCACGCTGTTCGGATAAGTCACGGCTCCACTCATCTTCACCGTACTTTGCAACTGCGGAATATAAAGTTCATCACCATCACGAAGCACGACATCATCGATACTGCCCGGATTTGCCAACGCTTTCTCTAAATCAATACCTACGGAATAGTCCTTCACATTCATCAACGCTACACCGATGGAATCCCGGCTTTGCTTATTCGCCTCACTTAAAGCCAGAAGGGTCTCCATGCGTTTCAATTCATCTTCTGTCAACTGACGTTTCAAGCTGGCACCTTTTACATAAGCCTCAGGGGTAACGCCTCCCGCTTTCGCGACAATGTCACTCAAACGTGCGTTCTTCGTAGCCAATACATAGCTACCGGCAAAAGTGATCTCGCCGTTCACCTTCACGACCTGTTGCTCATGATACCCCGGGGAGAAACGAACATAAACTTCATCGAACGGCTCCAGCGTAAAGATCGTATCTCCCGCATTCAACTTGAAGTCCTCACTCAACGAGAAGTTATATACATCAGCGATCCGGTTGACATTCTGATTGGAACTAGGATCCTTCACACGACGGGCTACCTCTACATTAATAGAAGAAGCGGACTCTCTTAAGCCACCGGCCATCATGATAGCGTCCTCTATTGTCAAATTATGACGATACGGAAGCACCGTATCCGGATAATTCACGGCTCCGCCAACCTTGATCGTATAAGGTTCGCGCAAATCGAATAGGGAAGGAATGCTTAATTGGTCTTCCGCTTGCAACTCCACATCTGGAGCGGTACCGTTCAAGATACCACGAATATCCACGGCGATCATCGTAGTCGTGAAATCCGGATTCAAACGGGTAATCAAGGCACGGCCGGCGAACTCGTCTCCTTTAAGACCTGCGGCCTGTTTTACCAATTGCTTTACCGTACGAACCGACGGACTTAACTCATATTCTCCCGGACGCCATACTGCTCCCGTCACGATCAAACGATTCTC
The DNA here is from genome assembly GCF_003635485.1 of Parabacteroides sp. AF19-14. Classification (NCBI taxonomy): domain Bacteria; kingdom Pseudomonadati; phylum Bacteroidota; class Bacteroidia; order Bacteroidales; family Tannerellaceae; genus Parabacteroides; species Parabacteroides sp. AF19-14. Next base: position 172,047 of record NZ_QTMJ01000001.1, read on the forward strand.
ATAAAAAGGAATAACGGAATCTACCAGCAAAGAATCGCCATCCTGCATCACGAAAGAAGCGAACTTATCTTCCGAAACCGTAGAGATCTGGTAACGACTATCTGATTTACGCTTCACTTGTACGTCCTTCGTATAAGCGTCGCCGGTAAATCCGCCGGCCATATCCAGCAATTGCTTCAAGGTCTCACCCTTGCGCAACTCGAAAATACGATTACGTTTCACCTTACCTCGAACCACCGCTAACTGGTCGTACGGGCCTACCATAATCATATCGTTCTCTTCCAAACGAACATTCGTTGTGTACTTTCCGTTCAATAAATAATCATATACGTCGAGATTAGCGATTTCCTTGCTATTGCGATATACCTTGATGCTACGCAAAGAACCGATCTTATTCACACCACCGGCGGCATACAACGCATTAAATAATGTGGCGAATGAAGGTAATGTATACGTACCGGGAGCGACTACCTCGCCGACAATATTCACCTTCATGCTACGAATCTGGCTCAAACTGACGGAAACAAAGGTATTCCCCTCTCCCGAACCAGACAGCGTAGACATAATCTGGCTCAACTCCTGACGCAGACGAGTCTCAGCGCCAGCGATCGTCAATCCACTGACCGACACCGGACCTAAATTTGGTACAAGGATCGTACCATCCGGAGAGATCTTTAATTTCAAGTTTAGCTCGGAATCTCCCCATACATTAATCAATAACTCATCACCAGCGGAAAGCACATAATCCTTAGGTGTAGGGATGTTTAAATCTGGGGCAAAAGATAAGTTCTTGTTTGAGAAGATTTCATGCCCGAATACGGTATTCTCCATGGCTGAAGCAGGAAGATTATTTCTACGTTGGGCTTCTAAGGATTGTCCTTCATCGATTACCGGCATTACCCGGTCGCTAACCTTCGCATCGGTAGCGGTAGCTTGAGATCCGACTGATCCCCCTTCTTGTTTCATACGCTTGGCTAATTCCTGCTGGATCTGCGTATCCGACATTCCAGCGGCTTTCGCCTTGTCAATCAAGTCTTGCGGAACCTGTGCATACACAGATCCCGACAGCAATAAGCAACATACGCATAGTACGTTCTTAAACGATAAATTCATACAGTCTATTATTGTTTTTTATTATATACCACTCCTGCTATAAGCGACTAACTTAAAAAAGCAGCTATTCTCTAGATTTTCAGCTGGCAAAGATAAAGAATCTTTTCAATATATGACTTAAAAAGTCACCGTTAATCCATCATATGAGTAATGTACATGCGGAGGCAACTCTTTTTCAATGACCGCATGCAACCCTATGCGATGACTCATATGGATTAAATAGGCCTCCTTGGGCTGGATACGGGATATATTCGCTAAGGCTTCCTCCAGACTCTCATGCGATTGATGCTCTCCTTTCCGAAGGGCATCAATAACCAATACATCAAGGTTTTCCAACTTAGCGTACTCTTCTTCCGGAAGATATTTAAGGTCGGTCAAGTAAGCCATATTGCCGATACGGAAACCTAAGATCGGCAGCTTAGCGTGCATTACACGGATCGGAGTGATCATGACACCGGCGGCCTCAAACGGTTTCGTCCCGATCGTATGCAAAACCAAATTAGGCACTCCCGGATATTTATGCTCCCGGAAGACATAAGGGATGCGAGTCTTTATCGCCTCCACGACATTGTCTTCCGCATAAATATCCACATCTTTATACCGGCCAAAAGGACGTAGATCATCTAAGCCACCTACATGATCGTAGTGCTCATGAGTTACTAAAACGGCGTCAAAATAGTAAATCTTATTGGTTATCATTTGCCAACGGAAGTCCGGACCACAATCGATCAATATCCGTTTCCCTTCCGTCTCTACCAAGATCGAAGCCCGTAGACGCCAATCACGGGGGTCTTTACTAGTACATACCTCACATTGGCAACCTATCTCAGGATTGCCCGTAGACGTTCCTGTTCCTAAAAAAACGATTTTCATTATCCGACATATTTAACCTCAGGCATAAGCTCTATACCGAAACGATCTTTTACGGCGGTACGAATGCTCTCCGCGACCAACGCGATCTCATGCCCCCGGGCATCTCCTAAATTCACTAATACCAACGCTTGTTTCTCGTAAACACCTACCGGCCCATGGTTTTTACCCTTAAACCCACATTGCTCGATCAACCAACCGGCCGGAACCTTGATCTTTCCTTCCGAAGCGGGATAAGACGGGATTTCCGGGAATTGCTTTTTCAATTTCTCAAAATGCTCTGCCGTAATTATCGGGTTCATAAAGAAACTGCCTGCGTTGCCTAATACTTCCGGATCGGGAAGCTTCTGCCTGCGAATTGTTATGACAGCCTCACGGATCGTTTCCAAAGTAACTTCCGGATATTTCGTCAACTCCTCCTTTAAGTTCCCATAATTAACCGAAAAGCTAGGGTTCTTGGATAGTCGAAGCGTAATATAAGTTATGATGTGGGGGTCATGATGCTCATTCTTGAAATAACTATTACGATATCCATATTCACAATCCGTATTCGTAAAAGTCCGTTTCTCGAATGTCAACTGGTTATAAGCCTCCACGCTCTCGATCACATCCTTGATCTCCATACCATAAGCCCCGATGTTCTGGATAGCGGCAGCGCCCGCCTCACCGGGTATTAAAGAAAGATTCTCTATACCTCCCCAACCTTTCAATACGGCGTATGCCACGACATCATCCCAGATCTCCGCAGCCCCGACACGAAGCGATACATACTCGTCCGTTTCCGCCGAGATAGAAATCCCCTTGATTCGGGAATGGATGATAATGCCATTATAATCGTTGATGAACAATAGATTGCTCCCGCCTCCTATATGCAAGGATAAACATTCCTGAAAGTATTCATCATGTAAGATTCGTTGCAACTCCTCCTCCGTCTCATACTCCATGAACCAACGTGTCTTTACTGGGAGATGGAACGTATTGTGTTTCTCCAACGAATAATTCTGCTCTATTCTCATCGTCTATTTTATTTTTAGGGCAAAAGTAGTCATAAATAACTCATCCGCAAATTATGTAGTTCCGGATTTTTTCAGTAGATTTGTATATAGAGTTGATCGTATGGATGAGAACACGTCCGGCCTATCCGGTGAAATACAGAAGATGATCCTCGACAAGTTAAACACGTTCAATCGAGGAAAAACGTCAGACAAAGGGCGGTACTACATTCTTTTGCCTACCTCAAAGACCTTATATTATACGCTTTGGTTCTTTACGCCTTCGGCCACTTATCATCCGACGGTCTATTTGGCGAATCTCGACTTGAATGCCATCAGCTCGGTGAATAAGGCGATTAAGATGGTAAGCAACTCCTTTCTACCTTTATTTATAACGACAGATATCAAAGACTCTCCCGATAATGGAGACGATATTATTTCTTTCGGTAAATACAGAGGATACCATTTGCATGACATCTATACGATCGATCCCCGTTACGTCGTTTGGATAGCCGATAAATATGAGCCTCACGTAAAAAGCGAGATGCGTTTTAAAGAGTTAGCGGTGACCTACAGTAAAATCTATCTCGACCTACAGACCCGTAAGAAATATAAAATGCCTGTAAGCCGCTTTGTAGGAACACCGGGAGAAAAATTGAGCGATTTAAAGTTAACAATCACAAAAGTCCGCATTGAAGACGATTCTTACAAGACACAGATTATCCGTGGTACCGAATATTTCTATGTAGATCAATTGCTCACGGCCGTGGACATCGCCGGGAATTACTTTTTATTGAGGATAAAAGCGAAAGATCGTAGTCTTACCACGCAAACGTTGCCACCGGGCGCTCATGCTTTCCAAGTAGGGGAAAAATTGACTTTGACTTCCGCTAAGGTCTTAAAACATATAGAATCCCGTACTATCAAGTACACACGAATCGGGTATATCAAGATTCAATAAATGTTTCGAAATTCGCAAACTGACACATTATTAACATTTTTTGTTCTTAAAAATGTAACAAACATCTGTAGGCCTTGTTTAATAAGAAACTCAAATGCAAATGTATCTTTGCAAAACGTAACTATAAAACCAGCTTCAAAGTGTACATTTGTAGTGTTTAACAATTTAAAAAATTTGCATTTATGAACAAAGCAGAACTTATAGAGGCTTTAGCAGACAAGACCGGGTTACAAAAGCAAGAAGCAAAGAAAGTATTGGATGCTTACATCGAGATCGTAACTGAGCGTATGTCCGAAAATGAGGAAATCGTACTTGTCGGATTTGGAACACTGATCCCAAGACCGCAAACACAGCGTCTTGCCAGAAATCCTAAAACAGGTACTCCGGTAATGATCCCCGCTCGTACGACCGTAAAATTCAAACCGGGTAAATTCCTCCTTGAGGCGATGAATGCCCACCTGAAATAATAAAGTCACCGAAAACGTAGTAAAAATATCCCCGGTAAGGGGATAAAAAACCATAAGTATGAAATCTTTCATTTATAACTATGAATGAAAAATTTCATACTTATGATTTTTAGTGTCCGGAAATGATTACTTTTGGGCTCAAAAAAAAGACTCATGAGAATCGTCAATCTTGGAGACACAAATTCCATATTAAACAAGTTCGTAGCCGAACTTAGAGATGTAGATATACAAAAAGACAGCCTTCGTTTCCGTCGTAATGTTGAGCGTATCGGAGAAATCATGGCTTACGAGATCAGTAAGGAATTTCATTACAGTACGAAAGACATCCAGTCCCCGCTAGGTATAGCCCCGATGAATACGCCGGACGATCGAATCGTGATTAGTACGATCTTGCGTGCCGGACTTCCATTCCACCAAGGTTTCCTTCGGTATCTGGATAATGCGGAGAACGCTTTCGTATCCGCTTACCGCAAATATAAAGACCGTTTGAATTTTGATATTCATATCGAATATATCGCCTCTCCTCGCTTAACAGGTAAAACCTTGATCATATCCGACCCGATGTTGGCCACCGGAAGCTCTATGGAATTGGCGTATGAGGCCCTGCTGACCAAAGGAGTACCCGGCCATGTACACGTAGCCTCCATCATCTCAAGCAAACAAGCCTTGGAATACTTGCAGAAGAAAATGCCGGATGACAAGACTACAATCTGGATCGCCGCATTAGATAATGACCTCGACGATCATTCTTATATCGTTCCCGGATTAGGCGATGCAGGAGATTTAGCGTTCGGCGAGAAGGAATAGGGATGCGTAAACCAAAACGTACTGCCTTTGCCCAACTCGGAATTTACACCGATCCGACCACCTAGCCTATTTACGATGGTCTCGCAAATAGATAGCCCCAAGCCCGTACCTTGTTTAAACGTATTTCCTTTATAGAAACGATCAAAGATATGGGCTTGTATCTCTTGGCTCATGCCATCCCCCGTATCAGTCACGGAGAATTTTATCTCATCACCTATGATCTCGTAAGCTAAGGTGATACAACCTTCGCTCGTATACTTGATCGCGTTGTTAAGGAAATTGGATATTACCTGCGTCAGCCGCATACGATCGCTATAGATTTGGCATTCCGGTGAATCTTGGGGAGCGATCAGAGCTACGTTATCGGGCATCTTGATACGGAATGAGGTCACGATCTCATTGATCACCTCTTTTACGTTCATATCGGCGAACTTGAAATCCATCGTACCGGATTCAATTTTTGCCAAGTCTAGAATATCACTGATCAATTGAAGCAACATCCGATTATTGCTATCGATGATTTCCACAAACTCATGCCTCTCCTCGGGATCATCCGTTTCCGCCAATAATTGAGAAAAACCGACAATGGCATTTAATGGCGTACGAATCTCATGACTCATATTCGCTAGGAAGGCAGACTTCAAACGATCCAGTTCTTCCGCCCTTTCCCTTTTCAATTGAGAGTCCTTTAACTCCGTGATATCGTAATTAATACAGATCATCTCCGGTTTATTCGGGTCTACGCTTTGAGGGTTACGGGTGATATTGGCGCAAATCCATTTCCATCCGTCACCAGACTTCACACGCACTTCCCTACGGAAATGATGCGCTTTACCCTGTTTCACCTCCTCAAAGAATGAGTTTATATATCCAGCGTCGTTCGGATGAATATAAGAATAAATCCCAATAATTTGGGACAAGGGGGTTCCATCCTTCTCTCCCATATTCTCATACCATTGCTTAATGGCATAGCCCTCAAAGGTATATAAGTCATAAAGGGCATAACCGACTTTAGCGTATACGCTGACCAAGGTAAATACATTCTCAAACTCAGAAATACGGTTATAGGCGATCATCTTTTCCGTATTATCCAAATTAATAAGTAAATAGCTGGAAGGTTCACCTCTTTGGTCATATAAAATACTGGCCTTGGTAACGATATCCATCTCGCCTACTTTCGAGGTGTTATAATAATCATCGACCTTCTTAAACGAATAATTCAGCCGGAAATTCACGGATTTATTCTCCTTGAGTTTCTTGATCACATCTTTAGGCATAATCGGGTTGCTAAAAATATTGACTCCTAAAACGTCCTTCTTTGACCGGATACCGAATATCTCCATATCCTTTGCGTTCAGGTCAATCAAGTAACCGTCCCTGTCATAAAGCTCGACCCCCACAGGTAAATTTACATACAGCTTTCGGAAAATCATCTCATTATGATCGATCATCTTACTAATCTTTTCCTCTTTCAGTTTGAAATTAGGTAAAATCTGTAATATGCCCAACGCTTTTACGCACACTCCATTATTCAACTTACGCTCACATAATCTGGAGCGTACCCATTTTTCCCCAGTCGGTGTTATTATCGGAAATATCTGCTCATACGTATCGACAGATTGGATCGATAAAAAATCCGTAGTAATCAGATCCCTAAAGTCTTCCCGGATTATATAGTAAAATTCAAAAAAAGAGAGATTATTCCCCTTCTTCCCAAATATACTCATTAAATAATCGGAACAGATATAACTTCTTTGAACAAAATCGGCTTCCCACAAGCCAACTTCCGCTCTATCTAATAACAATTTACATTGATCCAATTGAGTCTGTATATCCTCCATAAAAATATCCCTTCCGATAAAATTACACTATGATTTCACAAAGATATAATTTAAATAGTATAAATCCCCTATAATAAAAAAGAGATTGTCTCGAATCACTCAAGACAATCTCTTTATATATTCAAAGCCTGATATAAATTATTTCAATTCCTTGATACGAATATTGCGGAATTTGACAGGGGAACCATGTCCTAAGAAACCTATATGACCTTTTTTGTTAAACAAACCCGGATGCTCCTTTCCATCCGGCGTACCATTCTTCACGGCATCCCGAATATTTCCATCCAAGATTACGACTCCATTCACCGTCACACGGATATGATCGCCATCCGCCATGATCTCTTCCGTATTCCATTCTCCAACCGGCTTGAACGCTTTCGGATGATCCTCACGGGCGGGAATGATACCGTATACGGAACCATGATGTTGCAGCGGAGTGATGTTTCCTTGGTAAATAGGATGTTCACAATCCAAGACCTGCACTTCCATACCTACATATGCTGCGTCTCCTTCCATCGGCGTACGGATACCGACACCGTTATTAGCTCCCGGGGTTAACTGGAAATCAAAACGATAGATAAAGTTTCCGTATTCCTTCTTGGTGTACAGATTACCTCCGAAGCTACTGCTTGGAACCATAGAGATACAGCCGTCTTCCAAGATATAATCAACCGTATTTCCAGTCCATTCATGCATATTCGTTCCGTCAAACAAAACCTTGAAACCCTCTTTTTCCTCTTCAGGAGACAATTGGAACGGTTCTTGTTTCTCTAATTCCTTCACGTAGATATTACGGTAATAAACCTTGCTACCATGCGCTTGCATCTCGATTTGCTCTACCGGGAAAATCGGAAGCTTGCGATCCCAATAGTTTTCCAGAATCACGTTATCTACCACTTTTTCTCCGTTCAAGACAACCGTCACACGGTCGCCAACCATCTTAATATAGAAGGAATTCCATTCACCTAGTTTATTATCGGCCACTTTCGAAGGCTTGCTCTCGTTCACCTGATTGTTATACAAGCCTCCGGAACCTACTTGCGCACCGACATTTACCCGAGAAGTATCCCAGATCTGGACTTGAGGAGTACCACGCAGATAAATACCGGCATCAGCCTCAGGGCCTTTCGGATCCAACATCCAATCCACATACATCTCGAAATCACCATATTGCTTTTCCGTACATAGGTTATCGTACCCAGTACCGTCAAATACTAACAGGCCGTTCTCTACTTTCCAGTCACGACGCATATTCTCATCTGCCTTCTCCTGCGCTTTCGCCAATTGAGCCGGTTTCATTTTGGCGCGGGCGATCGGATTCTCGACCAAACCTTTCCAACCCGTTAAATCCTTACCATTAAAGATAGAGACAAATCCGACCTCGTCCGGCATCGCATCCAAATGTTGCTTCAAGGCATCGATATCATAACGAGCGTCTTCCCCGTCGAACATGGTCAAAACACGTTTCAAGATTGCCTTCACATTGTCACCCTTATATTCCGGATGGTTACGAGCGATATTCCAAACCGCATAAACAGCCGCAGAACGAACAGCCGCATCGCTTGAATCCAAGAATTCCGACGCATACATCAATGCCAAGAAGGTATCCGCCCGTTGGATCTGACGTAAAATAAGAGCCTTTTGCTCGCTCGTCCGGGCGATCTCCATGACTTTCCGCAAGCTCAACAAACGATTCTCTCTCGTAAATGCCGGATTAGATACCAACTGCACATAACGCTTTAACGCCCTGTCGAATACTTGATCGGAAGAGGCTGATTGGCAAACCTTAAATAGTTCATCGGCAGCCTCAATACCCTTCCATGCCAACAAAGCGTCAAGAGCCGCATCCTTGGCCGCTCCATTCCCTTTATTCAATCCTTCCACGATCGTAGCCAAAGCCTCTTTCTCGCCAGTCGCTGATAAGACCTTATAATAAAGATATCTCTTGCTGTCTCCCGCTTGTATCATACGGCGATTCACGTTAGATACTTGAGTTGCCGCCGGTTGTTTAGAGATAGCGGCAATGATCGCATCTTGAAGCGGAGCGACAGCTGAAGCCTCCGCAGTCTCCAACATTCCGCACAATAAAGTGAAATCTTTCTCGGATACTACATCTTTCAATGCGGTATAAGCGGCTTTCTTCACCTCTGATGAGCCGGATTTAATCTGATCCAGTACCGTATTTAGATTCGCGTCGGCCATACGTATCGCCAACAGCTCCAAACCAGCGATTTTCCCGGCATCGGAAGCGGACGGGATCACTTTAGCGACCGCTTGATCAATATCGCCGTTAAATGCCATCAAAGCATCTTGACCCAATAATATCACTTGCTTGTCATTGCTCTTCAACAAATCCGCCAGCACAGGAATGACACTCTTATCACCGATTTTAACCAAAGCCCAAACAGCGGCCTGTTGCACATAGAAATCCTTATCTTTCAATTGGTCCAAAAGAACTTGTCTCGCTGGTAGATCAAAACGAAGTTCCAGATTCTTGATCATGTCATGTTTAGACGGGCATTTGCTTTCACGGCCTATCCAGTTCAAGATATCCACCTTGACTTCCGGCTTCGCCTTTAACATGTGTTTCATGACCTCGATATAAACATTTTGATCAGCGAAACCCGAAGCGAAGTTCAAAGCCGCATTACGGTATCCCTTATCCGTATCTTTCAAAGCCGATAATAAATTCTTCGTAGCAGCTTCCGGCTTAGCGGCCAATAGAATCTGAAGAGCGGCCTCACGGGTCTGTGTCATACCTGCTTTCGTAGACTTCTTCAATAAATCATTCGCTGCTTTCTCCGCATCTTTGGTATCGCCTTGCTCAAGGACACGTTTTATCAAAGCGATATACGCCTCATTCGCCCCGGTCTTTTCCATTTTATAACCGGCTTTCTCGGCAGCGGCGGCTAAATCGCCTAGAGAAGCTTTAGAACCTACACGACTCAACGCATAAAGAACCTCTTTCTGCATATTCTCATCGCTGGAACTAAGCATCACTTTCAATACATTTTCCGCATCAGCGATTTGCACGTCAGCGATCGCACGGATAATATTTTTTTGCGTCTTCGGAGTACCGGAACGACGCATCAAGGAAGCCACCAAAACCTTCTTAGCGTTATCGGTACGGATTGCGGATAACGCACGGGCAGCAGGACCGCTTAGGCTCTCATCGTTCAAATAGCTAGCCAGCGTATCCACACACTCATCTTTTCCCAGTAATTGAAGCTGCCGGATAATAAAAGCCTTTGTCTCCCGGTCGCTCACCTTATCCAAGGCTTTCAAATATGCGTTGGCTGTTGCTAGACGGGCATTTTCCTCACCTTTCGCCATCACGTAGTGAGTCAATCCGCTCAACGCATAATCCACGTTCGAGTTACTGCCTTTTCCCGGAGCGTTAATCTTGTTAATCAACATCAAGACCCCTTCCTCGCCAGTGGAGCTTAGGTCATTAATTAATTTGTTATATTCAGCTTGTTGCTCCGCCGGCATCTGTGCCAGTACATCGGCAACGATCGTCTTCGATGTACGATTAGCCGGGCTTTGAGCCATTAACATGCTACCGCACAACAATAAGCTGGCAATTGATATATATACTTTTTTCATATGTGTATGTGTTTAAATATTCCAAGGCGCTCTCATCGGCTGATCCAACAAACGATTAGCGGCCTCATCATTAATAAATTCCAGTTTTACGGGATCAAAGTGAAGCGTACGATTCAAACGAAGGGCTACGGCACCCATGTTCACGATCGTAGCGGAACGGAAGCCATTACGCTCATTCAAGGCAAAAGGCTGACGAGTCTTTACGCACTCGATAAAGTCGGTAACCTGTGGCTCAGGTTCGGGATAATCGGATAACTTTTTCTCCCAATCCGGGATATCACATACGAAATTCTTATAAACATTCCCGTTCGGTCCGGAAATATAAGGTGTGTTCGGATCCCCGTAATCACCTCCCCAAAGTACGATCTGGCAACCATCCTCATAGGTATACGTAATCGAGCGCCAAGTACCCACGGCGTCCGGATGTTGTTGCGGAGCATCCACCTCTACCTTAACCGGGCTGGTATTATCTTTTCCTAAAAAATATTGTACAGGGTCAATATAATGCTGTCCCATATCCCCTAAACCACCTCCGTCATAATCCCAGTATCCACGGAATGTCTGATGCACACGATGCGGGTTATAAGGTTTGTAAGGAGCCGGCCCCAACCAGAAATCATAATCCAGCTCACTAGGCACCGATTGCGGTTCCAGATATTCTTTACCAACCCAATAGAACTTCCAGTCGAAACCGGTATGCTTGCTGATCGTTACCTTTAGCGGCCAGCCCAACATACCACTTTGAACCAGTTTCTTCAAAGGTTTCACGGGAGTACCCAATCCATAGAACGGGTCTGCGAAACGGAACCAAGTGTTCAAGCGGAACATACGTCCGTATTGCTTCATCGCTTCCATTACCCGTTTACCCTCCCCGATCGTACGGGTCATAGGCTTCTCACACCAAATATCTTTTCCTGCTTTAGCGGCCTCGACAGACATGATACCATGCCAGTGAGGAGGCGTAGCTATATGAACGATATCTACATTAGGATCCAAAATCAAATCACGAAAATCATGGTATGCGGCAATCTTATCCTTTACCAACTGTTTACCTAGCTCCAGATGATTCTTATCGACGTCACACACGGCGACAAGACGAGTCCCGGCATAGTCCACATGTCCACGGCCCATACCACCTGTACCGATAATTCCTTTTGTCAATTGATCACTTGGAGCGATGAATCCATTACCCAACACGTGGCGCGGTACAATCGTAAATGCCGCGATTCCTCCAAGAGTCTTCAGGAAGTCTCTTCTGTTTGTCTTCATAGTACGAATTTAAAATTTAGATAGAATAGATTAACTTGAGTGACAAAAATAATCATAATACTCGAAGAGACAAGAAAAATGTATATAAAAAAGAAAAGGATGCCTTTAACAAAGACATCCTTCCCTAGTATTTTATGAAAATTTATTACAAAGCGAATTGCGGTTGACGGTGAATCCATTGCCCACGGGTGAAATCCGGGAAGTCTACCAAAGCACCGCCACGAGCGATTGACATCTCTGACAAGCCGGAGATAGCGCTCCAAGCGGCAGCGTCATAGCAATCCATTGGAGCCGGTTTTTTATTACGGATAGCGTCGATCAAGTCGTACATCATGATAAAGTCCATACCACCGTGTCCGGCCTCAGCAGCTTGAGACTCTAAAGAAGCCCACAATTTATGATCATATTTCTTGAACCATTCATCGGAATCATCCCAACGATGAGGCTTAGACTTTCCTTGTACATATACATGATCGCCATCATTCATCCATAAACCCTCAGTTCCTTGAACACGGAAACCTAATGAATAAGGACGAGGAGAATTCGTATCATGGGTTACGATGATCGTTTGTCCATTAGAACACTTAATCATAGAAGTCACGATATCTCCCAAATTGAAGTTGACCTTCGCCAACGGATGATTCTCACCTCCATTATCCACGATAAACTTATGCAATCCACGAGATTGAGTAGCCATAGCGGATAAAGAAAGGAAGCGGTTACCACGGTTGATATCCATGCAATTTGCTATCGGTCCGATACCGTGAGTCGGATAGATATCGCCATTACGATGTACGGAATGGTTCGTACGCCATTGAGCCTCGGCGAAAGCCGTCGGGCCCATACGAAGATCACCACTGCCCGGTACATAGTTGTAATGAGTTCCATCATTGAATTTCACCTCACGCAAGTCATGCTCATAACCACAAGTACCATGCAATATCTCGCCGAACAAACCTTGGCGAACCATATTCAACGCAGCCATACAGTCACGACGATAACATACGTTCTCCATGATATTCAAATGGCTTCCGGTAGCTTCCGAAACGTTTACCAAATCCCAACATTCCTCGATCGTATTAGCGGCGGAAACCTCCACGCCTACATAAGGAACACCAGCCTTCATAGCGGCGACAGACATCGGAACGTGCCATTCCCAAGGACTAGCGATAATCACGCAATCAAATTCCTCGTTGTTCAACATTTTCTCAAATTCACGCTCACCTCCCTTATAAACCTTCGGAGCGGGCACATTAAATTTAGCGATATGTTTCAAGGTTCTATCGATCGGCCCCTGTTGGATATCGCAAATCGCTACGATCTTATTACCGGGGATCGCCAATACATTATTAATATGCTCATGGCATCTAGAACCCGTTCCGATGAAACCGAAACGTAATTTACCATCATCTTTACCAGCTGTTTTTTTCTTTTGGGGTTCAGCGGCAGTTGTTGTAGCTCCGGCGTTTCCGGCCATTGCCAAGCCTGCGGCACCAATACCAGCGGCAGATACTTTCTTAAGGAATGAACGACGAGTGTTTTCCATATATTTTATAAATTAGTTTGTGTTTTGAGGATACAAAATTAAAAAAATATTTTTTCAATCAAAACGTTATTGAGTATTTTGAAAAATAAAGAGTCCAAGACTAAAAGTTCGTTATCTTTCCGGTTTCCCTTTTTAGCCTCTCGAAGGTCATCATCATCTGTCGAAGTCTTTTAGGTTCTTTTTCCGCCAAATTAACTTGCTGACCGATGTCTTCCTTTACATTATATAATTGATAACAGTTACTATTTCCGGCAAAGGCAGCCTCCTCCGCGTCGCCATAGGTATCCGGATACGGTGGGATCATGACCCAATCACCATCACGTAGCGCATAATTGAAATAACCTTCCAAGACAAGTTCCTTTCGCCCATTACCACCTTTTCCTAGAAAGACAGGCAAGGTGTTTTGGCTATCTACCTTATCAGAATAGGTCTGTCCGATCAACGCCGACAGCGAGGCTAACAAATCCATCTGGCAAACCAAGGCATCCGACACAACGCCCGGCTTAACTTACGCAGGCCAACGAAGCATGAACGGGATACAGGTCCCACCATCATACAAGCTCGTCTTTCCTCCACGAAGCGGTCCGGCCATCTTATGATCCCCAACCAATTCCACGGCTTGATCTTGATAACCGTCATCCAGAACCGGTCCATTATCGCTAGTGAAAATAACTAATGTATTTTCCGTTAGCCCCAACTTATCCATTTCCTTCAAGAATTCGGTCACGCACCAATCCGCTTCCAAGATAACATCTCCACGAGGTCCCATCCCCGACTTACCCGCAAATCTCTCGTTCGGTACACGAGGTACATGCGGTTGATGCAAGCCATAGTACAGGAAGAAAGGTTTATCCTTATTCTCTTTCATAAAACCTTTCGCCTTCTCAAGGAACAACTCTGCCATATCCTCATCTTTCCATTGGGCGGTTTTGCCTCCTTTCTGGAAACCAATTCGAGGTACACCGTTTACGATAGCGCCGGCATGCCCGACACTCGGGAGCATTCTCAGTAATTCAGGATTATCCCTCCCAGTCGGTTCCCCGGGGAAATTCTCCTTATAACTGACATAGAGAGGATCGTTCGGATCGAGGTTTACACCTCTCCCATTCTCGATAAAGATACAGGGAACCCGGTCATTGGTAGCAGCTTGGATAAAAGAATAGTCGTAACCGATCTCTTTCGCTCCGGGATAAACCAGCTTGTTCCAGTCTACCGCCCCGTCACCTAATCCCAGATGCCATTTGCCGACCGAGCCGGTGACATAGCCCGCTTGCTTCATCACCTTCGGCAAGGTAACCTGTTGAGTATTGATAATCAGAGCCGCATTGCCGGGAAGTATTTTGGCTTCCCTATTTGTCCAAGGATATAATCCGGTAAGCAAGGAATACCGGCTGGGGGTAGAAGTAGCCGCCGTACAATAACCTTGCGTAAAGCGTATGCCTTCATTTGCGATACGATCCATTCCCGGAGTCTGTATGCGATGAGCCCCGTAACAGCTTAGATCACCATACCCGAGATCATCAGCTACGATGATCACCACGTTAGGTTGCCGGGGAGCTGATTGAGCTATTAAAGTTGTTGGCAAGGAAAACCCTGCCAACACACTCATTATACAATACTTATTCATCGCTTATTACGGATTCTGAGTTAATGTACCCGGATAAGCGTTAATCTCAGACTGCGGAATATACTGGATAGCCAACGGGCTGGTAGCAGGATATTCAGGCACGCCGTCATGGAATCCCGGGTAATGACGTTTCATCGCATCGCCTACACGATATACATCAAAACCACGGTCAGCCTCATAAGCTAATTCCAACTGACGTTCTTTCATGATAAGCTCATGAGCGTTTGTCGCATCCAAAGATTTATATCCGGCGTTAGGTAAGGAACGGGTACGAACGGTATTCAAATCGGCTAATGCTTTTGTATAGTTTCCTAATTTAGCGCTAGCCTCGGCGCGAATCAGGTATAACTCACCTAAGCGAGAGATAACCGGAGAATAAAGGTGAGGATAGCCATCTTGCTTAGAGCACTTATAGCTATAGAATTTCGGGTTACCTTGACTTTCCAACATAAAGTAGTCATAATCTCCCTCATACGTTTCTCCCTTATAGCTAATAGAATAACGCTTATTGTCCACATCTACCGGAGTTAATGTATATTCTTCACCATCTACCGTAGCGATTAACTTACCTCCTACTTCCTTGGTCTCACCTTGACGATATACGTAACCGGAAATCTTGCCGTCCGTATATAAGTTAGCTACAAAACGGAAAGCGGGGATCTGATTTCCATTGGCGTCTTCCTTATATTGCGGATGGATAAACGCCTCACGTGCATCGGTTCCTTTTCCTGTCTCATGCAACAAATCCATATACTTAGCGCTGGCGTAAACCTCACCCCAGCCTTGACCATCGATCTCAGCGTACATACTTCCTAGCGGATCACCCCAATCTTCCCAGTCTGAGGCTATAAACTTCACGGCGAAAATAGTCTCTGTCTGTGAAGCGGCATCCGGAGCGAACTCATTATAACGCATAAAGTTAGCACGGTCCAACATAGAGAACTGGCCACTCTCGATTACCGTATTCGCATAATCATAAGATAATTGGGCATATTCCTTATTCGGATTCTCAAACGTGCCACTCATATACATATAGACCTTCGCCAATAAAGCTTGAGCCGCATATTTTGAGGCATAAGCGGTAGATTTAAACGTTGTCATCAGCTCTTCCGCCTTTTTCAAGTCAGACAGAGCTTGATCATACGTATCCTTCACGGACGAACGATCCGGAAGATCCAGATTATCCATATCCTCAGGCATACCGTTTACGATCGGCAAGCCCAGATTCTTCTCCGGTTCCTGATAATAAGGACGGCCAAACACACGGCAAAGATAGAAGTACATCATGCCGCGCATATAATAAGCCTCGCCCAACTTCTGATCCAACTCAGCAGACTCGCCCTCATTAATCATCTTCATCAAAGAACTAGTCTGTGAGATGATATTATAGGCACTGTTCCAAACCGTAGTAAGACCACCATTATTTACCGTATGCTGATAGGTAAAATAAGTACCGAACGGATTGGTTGTCGGTTTATCCTTACAAACGTTATCCCCCGGGAACTCACCACAATAATGCAAGTGTTCGGATGCCTTTTTCAGTTTTGCGTAACAACCGTTTAGCAAAACATCCACCGCGGCATCTTTGTCCTCCATGATCTTGTCTTCCGTGTACTTATCGTAAGGTAGACGTTCGATATCACAGCTTGTTATGAACGTGGCCGCTGCCGCAAGAGCCACTATAGCGATTTTTTTCATTATGATTCCTTTAATTAAAATGTAACATTTAGACCAAACATGAATTTACGAGCTTGTGGGTACGGAGAGATCGCCACACCAACCGAGCCTGCCTTGTATTTATTGCCAACCTCAGCCGGAAGTTCCGGGTCAACTCCGGAGAAACCGGAAAGGACAAACAAGTTCTCACCCGAGAAAGAAAGACGGATATTATCTACATACTGAATCTTCCAAGGTAATGTATAGCCTAACGTCAAGCTGCGTAAGCGTAAGTAGCTAGCGTCCTCCAGATAACGGGAAGATCCCTTGCTGGATTGACTCTTATTGCCATATTCCGCCTTGGGATGGGTAGCGATATCGCCCGGTTTTTCCCAACGATTCCAACCCTCTTTCAGATTCATCTGGTTATAATTTACGTAAGCGCCGTCACTATCATACATCGATCGGTCATAGTTGTAAATATCACCTCCTACGGAATAACCAAAGACAGCGGAGAGATCAATATTTTTCCAAGATACGTCGGTTGAGAAACCTCCGTAGAAATCGGGGCTTAACTTACCTATTATAGTCTGGTGCTTAGAGGCATCGCTATAATTCGAGGTCGTTACACGTTCCCCATTCTCATTCGTGGTATACCATAACGGAGAACCTGTCTCCGGATCTACGCCTGCCCATTCGGTACCATACCAAGTATCCACGTCTTGTCCCGGAGTCAATATCTTATCCATCGAAATGGCATAACTTGAACCGGCGTTAGAAGTGATGATCTCGCTCTTGCCACCATATAACTCAGTGATCTTATTACGGTTCAGACCTAAGTTAGCTGCGACGCTCCAACTCCAATCGCCCCCTTTCAAGATGTCCACGTTCATCGAGACCTCGAAACCATTATTCTTGACGGCACCCACATTACGATAGATACCAACAATACCCGTTACACCAGGCAGAGGCACTTTGTAAAGCAAATCAGTTGTTTTCTTATTATAATAATCCAAGTTGATAGTCAAACGATCAAACAAGATAGCGTCGATACCTACACCTGCCGTATAAGTCTTCTCCCAAGTCAGGTTCTTGTTTTCCTTCTGTTCGATCACCGCACCCGGATCACCATTATATCCCGTAGACATGGCGTACACCGTATATTGAGAATATAATTCGGTCGGACGGTTACCTACGGAACCATAACTTGCACGTAACTTCAACTGTTGTACCCAATCCTTAGCCTTGAAGAATTCCTCCTGATGGATATTCCAACCACCGCTGACGGAGAAGAAATTACCATATTTAGCGTCCGTACCAAAGTTAGAGGCACCATCCCGACGGAATGAGAAAGACAACAAATAACGATTATCATACGCATAGTTGGCATTGAACAAATAAGATTGTACAGCCCATTCCTTTTGCTCTCCCTTTATCGTCTTAGGAGTAGTAGCGACATCGGCCACAGAGAAGCCCGGAGCGAAACTAGCCGCTGTCTGGTCTTTAATCTCCTGCGTGAAAGTATTCCACTCGTAAGCTAGGATCGCATTGATAGAGTGCTTGTCGAATACCTTATTAAAACGAAGCAACTGGTTGCTATATACCCTATAAGAAGCGGTGGTCTTATCTTGCAATAATCCATTATCAGCCTCTCCCTTTTTAGAACGGGGATCCTGATAGCTCTTAAAAAGGATACTATTATATTTATAGTTATTTACGGATGCGAAAGTCAACCAATCGGTAAACTTGATATCAAAGTCAAAGTTACCCATAAACTCGTAGGAAGTCTTCTTCTCATAATTCCATTGTAGATCATACAAGTAGTTGGTAGCGTCGCTATTGATCCAAGTAGTAGGTCTGTATTGCTGGATCAGATCACCATTCTCGTCATAAGGAGAGTCCCAAGGAAAGTTAACGTACATGATAGCGCCTAGATCTTGTTGCTGGTCCATCACGTCGCTACGGGTAGCCCATACTTTAGGTTTGATAGTCAACCAATCCGTCGCTTGGTAATCCACATTGAAACGTAAGTTATAACGCTTGTAGTCATATCCTTTCACGGCACCATCCTCATCGTAGTAGCCAACGGAAGTATAAGTCTTGATCTTCTCGGAACCTCCGGAAACAGAAACATTGTAATCTTGAGCGAAGCCCAGATGCGTACCCTCTTTCCACCAGTCGAAGTTACGGTTACGCAAATCCTCCGTAAAATAACTCGGAAGGGCGTCTTGATTAGCGAAAGATTTATAATAATCATATAATTCCTCGCCGTTCATCATATTCATGTTTCCACGGTGCAACTGGTTCACACCCATCTTTACGGAAGCGTTGATCGTAGCTTTTCCGATCTTACCTTTCTTCGTAGTCACCACGATAACACCGTTCGCTCCTTGAGAACCATAGATAGCGGTTGAAGCGGCATCCTTCAAGATAGACATAGACTCGATATCAGCCGGGTTCAAGCTACCCGCATCCGTACCTACGATTACGCCATCCACGATCCAAAGAGGGTCCGTGCTACCGTTTACCGTAGACTTACCACGGATCACCACCTTACCGGCAGCGCCCGGCTGACCACCACCCGAAGTAACCTGTACGCCCGGAGCCTTACCAGACAATAAGTTCTCGACCGTAGGGCTAGTGGCATCCAACAATTTCTCGTTGCTCACCACCTGCATGGCACCCGTCAAGCTTTCCTTTTTTTGCACACCGTAACCAACAACAACCACCTCCTCAAGGTTCTGAGTGTCTTCCTTGATACGGATAGTCATCGGAGCGCTAGTCGCCTTAACCTCGTGGTTCACATAACCGATGTAAGAAACGACTAAAGTAGCTCCGGCCGGAGCTTCCAAACTAAACTTTCCATCGAAATCGGTACTGGTACCGTTCGTAGTGCCTTTCACAAGCACGTTCGCGCCGATTACCGGCTCACCCGTCACCGCGTCAACAATGGTACCTGAAATCGTAATCGTCTGCTGCGCCACCATTCTCTCCGTGTTTCTCAATTCATTTGGATTAGAAGATGACTTGTAAACAACAATCCTATTGTTGTTTACAACAAAATCAGCATGCTGATTTTTCAGCGCCGTCGTCAAAATCTCCTCGACCGAACGGTTCGACATGTCGATTGAGATACGCTCATTCAGATTGATGTCATTGTTACGGATAAGGAACGTGTAATTGAATTTTTCCTCGATCAAATCGAAAAGTTCTTTTAATGTCGTACTTTCCATTTGAACAGACATCATTTGTGTCTGAAGTTCGGACGCTGAAACCGTACCGGGAATAAACGGCAGTCCCGCAAGCATACATGCGGCTACCATCATCTTACCGGTCTTCTTGAAATAGTTCATTTCCATTAAAGTTAGATTTAATAAATAATTTTCTCGTTTATACTATTTTCCACACTTACACCTTAGGATTAAGGTTTGTATTTTTATTTATCTTTTATAATAATCTCATCTCCCGAACGAGTCCACACATATTTATGATCCACGTCCACCTCACGAAGGATCTTATCCAACGAATAATCTTTCGTAAAGCTGCCGGAGAAGATTTCCTTTCTCAAAGGATCGCTCTCGACGCGGATACGCACGTTGAACTTACGTTCCAAATCCTTGGCGATACTCATGAAAGGTTGTTCGGAGAATTTCAGGCTACCGTCCATCCAAGAGAGAGCATCCTTGGCATCCACCTCACTGACTCTTACCTTATTGGTCTGCTTATTAAAGCTTAGTTTCCGGTTTGGAGTCAAGGTCACATCGCCCGCATGGGCAACCTCATCCCGCAAGCTCACGTTTACTTTTCCCGACACCAGAGTGACATCGGTCGTTTCATCCATTCCGTAAGCCTTTACGTTAAAGCTAGTTCCTAGAACCTTGATATCCAATCTCTTTGATTTTACGATAAAAGGCTTAAGGGAATCCCGGGTAATCTCGAAGTAAGCCTCACCATCCAATTGTACGCTACGTCCGTTCGTATTGAAATCACTGCCATATCTCAACGTGGAACCCGCGTTGACCCAAACCACGGATTGATCCGGCAAAACGACTTTCGTTTGGGCTCCCATAGGAGTTGTCGTCTCAAAATAAGCCAAGGCGGCAGATTTCGGCTGATTATGTCTCGTACCTATATAATAAGAGGCAGTCCCCACCGATACCACGATCAAGACCGAGGCGGCAACTTTTCCTAAAAACCGAAAATTTAGCCAATGATTCTTTTCAGAAGGAATAGCGGGATCGATAAGTGCCCCGAAATGTTTTTGGAAATCGGCTTTCATATCAGAGGCAAACAAAGGTACATGCGCCGTCGCCCAACAATCCGCCATCTCGGAAAGGCGTTGTTTATGAGCGTCATCCGTTTCCAACCATTGTAGTAATTCATTTCGCCCCTCCTCGGATATATCTCCCATGAGGTAGCTATAAATTAAATCTTCTATGTGTTTATTCTCTATTTCCATGATATTAACAAAGGAGCCGGTTTTCAATCCGGTTTCTATTATATACACATGTTTTAGAGATTCCGTTTAAGGAGATTCCAATTATTTTTCGAAAAAATTAAATATAAGTAAGAAAAGAGGGTAAAGATCACCTAAAAGTTCACGCAACTTCGCCAAACCGATCTTGATCTGTACTCGTACCGTACTGGAACTGATATGATTTATTATCGCTATTTCCTCATAGGTCTTGTTATGGTAAAGATATTGCACGAAGATATCCCGGCATTTAGCGGGCAAGGAATCCACGGCACGATAGATTTTCTCCTCGAATTCCTTATTCTCCAGATAAGCCAACGGATGGGGATCGGCGTCTATCTGCAACTCTTGTATCGACAATAAGTTTTCTTGTACATCTGATAAAGGGACTTCTTGCTGGCGTTTATCTCTTAAATAATTCAGGCAATAATTACGTACCGAGCGAATTAAATAAGCGTTTACCGGATGTATTAACGCCGAATGGTGATTCCATACATTCATAAAAACATCATTAACGATCTCACGTGCCGCCTCCGAATTATAGACATATTTAGTCGCTACGGCGCACAAGTACACGTAGAAGGTCGTATATAATTGTTCAAATGCTTTGGCATCGCCATTATTGATCCGAGATATTATGTCCTCCTTTACAATCAGCACAAACGTCAACCCTTAAGTTTCACTCACAATTGAATCACAAAAATAATGAAATATTCCAGAGATTACCTCATTTTAAAAGAAAGTATAGGGTAATAGCGCCAAACAGCTCGCTAAAGCGGACTGTTTGGATACTTAGGTGACGAACCGGGTGGCATAGCTGTGCCACCCTTATGGCACGCCCTTGCCATCGTTGTGGCACGGCTATGCCAGCAGCGTGGCACGACTGTGCCAATGCTATGGAAAGGACTGGCACTATACGTCATTGCAATACAATAACTTAGATTACTTAGAGGAATTGGCGGCACGCTTCTTGTTACGCCAGTAACTGCCGTCACGTTTGCTTCCGAACATATTACGGCGTTTCGACTCTTGCTTGATCGCTTCTTTCTTCTCGGCTACGGCGGCTTTCACCTCCTTGGTCTCATACATATGGCCACCAGCTACGGGGACTTCCTTGCCGATCAGTTTCTGGATATCTTTCAACAAAGGTACCTCCTCGGCGTCGCAGAAAGAGAAAGCCACACCTTCACGGCCCGCACGACCCGTACGCCCGATCCGATGTACATAAGTCTCGGGTACGTTAGGAAGCTCATAGTTAATGACGTGCGTCAGATGATCCACGTCGATTCCACGGGCGGCGATATCCGTAGCGATCAGCACACGGGTCGTATGATCCTTGAAATTCGTCAAGGCACGCTGGCGAGCGGTCTGGCTCTTGTTGCCATGGATCGCCTCCGCCCCTATCTCCGCTTTCGACAAGACACGGGCCACCTTGTCCGCCCCGTGTTTCGTACGGGTAAAGATCAATACGGATTCCAGTTCCGGGTTCTCCAACAAGCTTTTCAGCAAGTTGATCTTCTCGGCCTTCTCGACGAAATAAACGGATTGGTCGATCGCATCCACGGTCGATGAGACCGGGGTTACTTCCACCTTTTGCGGCTCGCTCAAGATCGTACCTGCCAAGCGCTCGATCTCAGGGGGCATGGTAGCGGAGAAGAACAAGGACTGGCGTTTCTTGGGCAATAGCGGTAAAATACGCTTGATGTCATGGATAAAGCCCATGTCCAACATACGGTCCGCCTCGTCTAAGACGAAATACTCCAAGGTATCCAAGTGGATGAATCCTTGTCCGATCAAGTCCAGCAGACGTCCCGGCGTAGCGATTAATATATCGATGCCTCTTTCCAAGGCTTCCGTCTGGGGCTTCTGTCCCACCCCGCCGAATATCACCGTATGGCGTAATCCGGCGAAACGGCCGTAAGCGGCAAAGCTCTCTCCGATCTGGATGGCAAGCTCACGGGTAGGCGTAAGGATCAATGCCTTGATACCCCGTTTGTAACCTTTCTTCTTCTGGAGATATAACCGCTGGATAATCGGGATGGAGAACGCCGCCGTCTTACCGGTTCCTGTCTGGGCGCAACCCAATAAATCATAACCTTGCGAAACGATGGGAATCGCTTCTGATTGTATAGGTGTTGGAGTCGTATAACCTTCTTGCACGAGAGCCTTACATATCGGCTCTATCAAATCTAAATCTTCAAATGTCATTCTAAAATAGGGTGAGCCATCACGGCTCGTTATGTAAATAATGCGGGCAAAGGTAGTAAAACTTTATGATATAAACTATCTTTGCGCTTTTTATGCCCGTAAAGCGATATGAAAGAATTATTACTACTACTGAAGAAGTTCTTCGGATATACCTCCTTCCGTCCCTTGCAGGCGGACATCATACAGCGTATCTTACAGAAAGAGGACTCGTTGGTGCTGATGCCCACGGGTGGAGGCAAGTCGATCTGTTTCCAGCTACCGGCTATCTATCTGCCGGGTACGGCTTTGGTGGTGTCCCCCTTGATCGCCTTGATGAAGGATCAAGTAGAGGGGTTGATCGCCAACGGCATCCCGGCGGCGGCGTTGAACAGTATGATGCCGGAAGAGGAGCAACAACAGGTGAAGCAACTTTGCGTGCAGGGCAAGATCAAATTATTGTATATCTCCCCGGAACGGATCAAGATGGAGGCGGACTGGTTCCTGCCCCGGCTGGACATCTCGCTCATCGCTATCGACGAGGCGCATTGCGTATCGCATTGGGGACATGACTTCCGTCCGGAATACACGCAACTGGCGATCTTGAAGGAACGTTTCCCAAAAGTCCCGGTCGTGGCCCTGACCGCTACCGCCGATAAAATCACCCGGAAGGATATCCTAGAGCAGTTACGACTTCGCACGCCCCAGACGTTCATATCGTCATTCGACCGCCCGAACATCTCCCTCACGGTACGCCGGGGGCTTAACAAGAAAGAAAAGATCGCCGCCATCGTCCATTTCATCCGGGGGCACCGGGAGCAGAGCGGTATCATCTATTGCATGCGCCGCAACGATACGACCGAGCTGGCCGATGAGTTGGCGATGTATAATATCAAGGCGATCGCCTACCACGCCGGCCTCCTGCCCGCCCAACGGGAACAGGCCCAGAACGATTTCATCAACGACCGGGTGGACGTGGTGTGCGCCACGGTAGCTTTCGGGATGGGTATCGACAAGAGTAATGTCCGTTGGGTCGTGCATTACAGCATGCCGGGGAGTATCGAGAATTACTACCAAGAGATCGGCCGTGCCGGAAGGGACGGGATGAAAAGCGATACCCTCCTGTTCTATTCCTTGAGCGACTTGATCGTACTTCGCCGTTTCGCCGAGGAGAGTGGCCAAAGCGAGGTGAACTTGGAGAAGCTAAACCGGATGAGACAGTATTGCGAGTCCGATATGTGCCGCCGCCGTGTCCTGCTCAGTTACTTCGGCGAGGAAGCGGACCATGATTGCGGCAACTGCGACGTGTGCAAGAACCCTCCGCAACGCTTCGATGGCAGTGTCTTGATACAAAAAGCGCTGAGCGCCGTCATCCGGACCGGCGAGCATGTAGGCATGCAAATGCTGATCGACATATTACGTGCCTCCGGTCGGGCGGAACTCTTGGAGAGAGGATACGATAAGCTAAAGACGTACGGCGCCGGACGGGACCTCTCTTATAAGGAATGGAAGGAGTACATTTACCAGATGATCCAACTCGGGTACATGGAGATCGACTACGCCGCCGAGCGTGTCTTGCGGATGACCCCGTTAGGCAGGCGTGTCCTGTACGGGGAGCAAAAGGCCCAGCTCGTCATCTATCGGGAACCGGATGAGCTGACACGCCCCGTCCGGAGAGGCGAGCGGAAATCCTCCTTCAAGGCCCAGCCGATCCGGCCGATCCGGTCCGCCTCCACAGACGAGACCTTGCTGGACTCCCTCCGCCAGCTTCGCAAGCAAATTGCCGAGCGAGAGCATACGCCGGCTTATATCATCTTCTCCGACGATTCCTTGGAAGACATGGTGGAGAAGAAACCGGTCACCTTGGACCAGTTCAGCGACATCCGGGGCGTGGGGCAAATCAAGCTGGACCGGTACGGGAAGGTGTTCGTGGCCTTGATCCGGTTCGTGCTGAAGCTACCGAAATAAGAAGAACACATGTTAATGTTTTTAGCTCCTAAATGGAAATATAAAAAAATCACATATATTTGTCTACAGTTATTAAGCACAATGCCCCATATTCATGATAGACAAACATCTTTCTCTCCTCACCCACCTGCTCTGTCTGTGTTTTCTGGCAGGATGCGAGAATGAGTATTTCAAAACGGGGAGTATCCATATCCAATTGAAGAAACCTTCCGGATACGCAGATATCTCCTTGGCGAATATCCCGGTCACACTAATCAATCAAAGTATAGGCTGTGTCTACACCACGACCACCGACACAAATGGACTAGCTCTATTTGAACTAACCGCTGGCATATGCGCAATCTCCGCAAATCAGGAAACCACGACTGGCAACAGGGATTATATATTGAGTGGTAGCCTCTCCAATATCCAGTTCGAGGCCAATGGAGAAGAACGATCCGTGGAAATACCTTTGGAAGTGTCCGAACGAGGCCGTCTGCTGATTAGCGAGATTTATTTCAGCGGTTGTCTCTGGCCTGACGGGAAAAATGTCTATAACAAAGATCAATACCTCACGTTGGTCAATAACTCCGATGACTTGATTTTCCTAGATGGCCTATGTATCGCACAAGCAGGACCCGTAAGCGTGACAAAGCCTTCCGGATGGATGCTCCATACCGATATGAAAGAAATACCTTTATTCATGATGTGCTGGGAGTTTCCGGGAACGGGAGCCGAATATCCCATTCAACCGGGGGAGCGACAAACGATAGCGATTAACGCCATAAACCATACCAATAGCGAAGTGGGAGTTCCGGCCTCGCTCGATTTATCCAGCGTGGAATGGGCTTTTTGGGATCCTATCTTGACCGGAAGCCAAATCTCCGCCGGTGTAAAACCTCTAAACTTGGTATGGCGTGGCACCGGTTTCTCCTATCTGTTTTCCATGAACGGCCCGACGATCCTCTTGTTCCGTCCCAAAACGGACTTAAGAGAATGGATCGCCAATCCGGATCACATCCAAAAAGAACCTGAGAGTTTCAATACGCTAAAATACCTCCATATACCCGCTGATTGGGTGCTGGATATCGCAAATTTCGTCTCTTCAACCTCTACGGTAGCTTACACACGTATCCCATCTTCTATGGATGTGAGTCCGGGTATAGCCACGTCCGGCGGCTCCGGCCTGGCAATGCGTCGGAAATATGAGCAAGAGGGGAAACGCTTCCGCTGGAAAGATTCCAATAACACCGCCGAGGATTTCGAGAAAAGTCCACCTTCCTTAAAACGGTAAGCCTCTATGAAGATCACTATCATTCTATATATGATATCACTATCTGTCTATGCCTCACGGTCATGGGCTCAACAAGAGAGCGCATGGGCTTTATCCGCCAATCCTGTCAGCATCAGCTATGTGCCTAAGGACAGCGCTATGGAAGCTGGTTTAAGTTATTTGATCCATCAAGCCGCCTTACCTGCCAGCGACCAGCCGGATCAAACACAGACCTATAGGGCTTATGTATCCGGTAACCGAAAGCTGGGTCTGCTTTGGCTGGCGGGTGGTATCGATTGGTCGCAAAGCCTACTGGAAGGGAGAAAATGGAATTTATTATCGCAACCGGACTATCTGATTACGGCCGGCGATTCCTTGGGAGAGCCACAACGCATCGAGAAATACAGGATCTACGGACAAGCGGCTTACGTCTTATCCCCGAAAATCAAGGTCGGGATAGATGGAGACTATACAGCTACAAGCAACGAAGATCGCTCCTCTTACCATATCTACCATGGGATGGCACACTTAATCCGGATATCAGGAGGTGTCGTTTACGAACAAGTACGCAGACGTTTTGGAGCCTCGATCCATTATACCCATCGAACAGAGGAATTAACGTATGATACGGATAGTAAAGATAAACTTTATACATTTCCTCTGGGGTATTGGCTTCCGATGCAAGAATTATCGGGAAGTTTCCTGTTTCGCAGCCAAGGAAAACGCCTAGGTGTTTCCTTGCAAACGGAAACCCTAAAAGAGCATTGGAGTCTTTTCCATGATCTCTCCTACGAGACCCAGCAATTAGCGGACAATCCAAATAACTCCGGCAACTTGAGAGGCTGGGAAGAACGGCTGCATCAAATCAGTTACCAAGGTCGTTTTACCCGAACGAATAAATCGTGGACGCATATCTGGTCGCCCACAGCCCGATTCAACCAAACTACGGCCAACCGCATATTACAACGGAATCCCACCACAAGCTCGTCTGCCATATGGACTACATTCGCCACCTATCGCCTAGCAAGGCAACGGATGTTATCTACCCAACTAAGTTACGAGGCGACAAAGAATGATACTTCGGGCGAAAAGGTATCCACATGGCAAATGACTGTCGGATGGAATCGTTTGGAAAATGATTTCTACATATATCCTTTTACGGTCAAACAATATACAGGACTCTTCCACGGAGAGATCGCGTTTCTTCGACAAATCCGCCTACCTAAAGAAAACAAGCTAAGTATCCGCCCGTCCGTGTATATCGTGTCGGGCTATGGCACCGAGATCAAATGGGAGAAGGAAACGCAGAAGGATGAGAATGGCTCTGCAGAAATCAAGCTAGAGCAGAACATGCAAAAAGTGAACGAGGATTTTATTGCTCGCACGGCAACCCGTCTGGGTATCGGTGCGGAAATGGAATATCGGCATCCCATTCATTCCGCCTTATCAGCGGGATTTCGTTTAATAGGTAGTCTCGAACAAACGACAAGTCCTCAATCGCCCCTCGGAGGGGGCGGAAATCTCAGTATTGTCATCTGGCTATAATAGGTCTTAATACTATGCGTTACTCAACTTTGTACAAAACACCAATAAAGATCGTGACGATATTTCTCTTATTGTCATCACTTCATCCGGGCAATTACCTTCACGGGCAAAAGCAACCGGATACTCTGTCCTTTTATTTACCCAACATTTTGGTAACAGCCATCGAGTCTAAGACTCCGGGTACGGTTTCCTTGCTTCCTGCATCAACATTAGAACACACGCAACCGATCACGATCGCTGATCTGACACAATTATTACCGGGAGGTCTCACCAATAATTCTGGGGTGACAGACGCACAATATTTCTCAGTGCGGGAGGTTTCTTTAAAGAACGGGGTAAACCAGTTTCATAAGGACGCGGCTATGGGTGCCCAAATATGGATAGACGGTTCTCCTCTTCATTTCAACGCCGGCATCAACGAGCCTTACGAAGGATACGATGCCCGTTTTCTATCTCTCAACCAAGTGAAAGAGGCGGAAATCATCCGGGGAATACCTTCTGCCCGGTACGGAAACTTAACAAATAGCGTATTATTACTCAAGACTCATCAAGGTAGAATGCCTCTCTCCACCAGCATACGTTACAATCCGAAACTGAAACAATATATGCTTGGAAAAGGCTTCTGTATCTCCCCACAAGGCCATACGCTCAACCTGTTAGCGGACTATACCAGCCAAGGCGATTTCCATACCGGCGGCATACGCTTGGCAAACCTTTACCATTGGTTGCCCGCAGGGAAAAAACTAGAATTAAGCCTTACTTACACCTCTCGCATAGGAAAGGAAAAGCAATTCGTCAACGAGCAGAATCATACACAAAGACAACGATTGGATCAGCGATTTTCCATACAAGGGGAATGGCAACCCGACCGACGTTGGCTCAAGAAGCTGTCTCTGAGAATAGACGGTTCCCTTCAAAAAAGCAAACAAACAAAGAGTCAGGTCAACAATGCCTCTAGCCAGCTTTATACAGACCAGAAAGAGAGCGGCGAATGGGAAGCCCGTATTTTATCCTCAAACTACATGTACACATTAGTCAATGAAAGCCGACCTTTTTATGTAGAAACCGAGATGCTGGCGTCTACCTTATTCCCTCTACGACAAGGGAGGGATATCAGCTTAGTAGCCGGATTCTCATACCGTAGTGAGGGTAACGAAGGGCGAGGCAGGGATTTCGATCGGCAGAGGCCTCCTTCTACATCTATCCGTCCCCGCTCATTCCGGGAAATCCCGTCCTTGCATACGTTCGGTGGCTTCATTGAGGCCACATACCGGACTTCCAACCTCCATGTAGAAGCCGGATTAAGAAATCAAGGATTGAAAAGCCGGGATTATGCCTTAATCTATCAGACAGAACCTCGCCTGAATCTCTTATGGTCTCTCTTCTCCTCTCCCTCCGGCTATACATTGAGTTTAAAAGGTGGGCTCGGATGGATCAGTTTCATGCCGACATTGGATAAACTCTACCCGGAAGCTATTTATAATGATAAGGTCTCTTTCTATTATAATGATAGCAATGAAAGTGGAAACACCCTTGGTATTCTCACGACACATGCCCCCGGAATGGAACAAAATATGAAATTAAAACCTACCGTAAATCGAAAGATAGAGGTTGGCCTTATAGGGAAGACTCCGGCCATCCGACTAGACATGACCGCTTTTTTCGAGAAACAAACGGATGGCTTTTCCTCCTCGGCGCAATATATTCCGTTCAGCTATCGGGAATATGATTATCTATCAACCGCCCAACTTCGTCCTGAATACAAAAATGGACAGGTATGGGTGAACGGTAAGGCTGTCCCTTATCAAGAGAAATATAGTTACACGCCGGTATCTGTACCAGTCAATACACTCCATAGGAAGAAACATGGGATCGAGATGGTAGCGGACCTCGGGACTTTCTCACCCTTGCGTACCTCCCTAATCATAGACGGGATCTGGTTATGTGTACGAGAAAAGAATACGGCCCTTAACGGGATCTGGCCGATCCAGTACACAGATAAAACAGAATACCCCTACGTAGGTTTTTACGACAAGCAAGGCGGACCGGGAAATGAAAGTCGTTCGGAGATCATCTCCACGAACTTCCGTTTCATCACCCGCATCCCCAGAATCGGACTGGTCACTACCCTTACGTGGCAAATGATATGGCTCTATAAATATCGTACGCTCTACAACGGTAGCACTGGCGAGAATGTATGGCCCCTATATTGGTGTGGAACAGACGGAATCATACATCCGTTCACCGAGACACAGAAAGAGGATCCAGCCTTCGCGCCTTTACTCTCCACCACCGCGCCGGAACGATTCCTGCCAAACTCTTATAAACCATATGGTATGCTGAATATCCGGGTAAACAAAGCTTTCGGAGAGCACATCACGCTGGCATTCTTTGCCAACAACCTCGCCGATTTACGCCCCACTCGCTATTCGGCCAGCACGAGATCTTACCTTCAACAAAATACCCAGCCTTTTTTCGGTCTGGAATTACAAATAAAACTATGACATCATGAAAACAAGCATACTTTACATATTCCTACTGTCAGTCCTTTACGCCTGCGACTCCCACTCTCTTCTTCCACCCAAGCAGCAATTGGATCAGCAAATAGCGCAACTGAATGATTATTCTTTGTTGAGCGGTCCCTTGAACGACCAGCTATGCGAAGAGATAGAAACCCATGCCCAAGAAATAGGGAATGACTCGCTTTTGCTGGCAACCCGCCAAATCATATACACCCGCTATTGCAGATTACAGGATACGGCCCATGCGAGAATGCTACTCGACCGCATGAAACCTTATGCCATCCGCATAAAAGACAAGCACCTTCTCATGAATCACCTGCGTATGGCATTTCTTCACGCACAGACACGCCAACCCGCAGAATGCGAGCGATGGATAAACGAGGCACGAAAATATGCATATATAAATCCCCAAAACTGGTATATCACGGCGGCTAACGCTTGTCTTGAATGTGGATTATATCCCCAAGCACTCATCTATGCGGATTCAGCATTGGTGAACTTGAAATATAAAGTGATAAGCTCTCCTCACTTAGTAAAAGCTATAGCATTAAGCCGTACGGGAAAGACCGCCGAAGCGGAGGAATGGACCCAACGATGCATTACCGATATCCGCCACTTTCAGGCGAAACACCAAATACACACGATCAGCTATCTGCAATATCAACTCTTCATGGAATACGCCGTCTCTCTCCGGAAACATGGAAAAAACAAAGAGGCACTATCCGTATTGGAGGAATTAGACAGAGTCTCATTCAATAATGTCGCCACGCCTCTCTTGAGGAACAAAGACAATATCGAGGAATATAAGGTGCGTGTGGCACGTATGTTGTCCGAATGCCATTATGCGACCGGAAATCAATCGGAAGCCATCCAACAGGCAAATCGGGCAGACTCCCTACAATCCCATTATGCCCAAGAGCAAATGAACATACGCAGAAAGATGATCAGCGAAAGCCTGCAAAACGAACTATTATCCACCCGCTTAAAAAGTCAGAAGGTGGAGGCGGAACAGGCACGGCTCATCCAGTATATCCTAACCGGAATCATTATTTTACTCATGGCTATCCTAACCGGAGGATATCTTTGGTGGAGAAATCATCGCCGTCGCCTACGCCAGTTATTCGATTTATTGATAAGCCATCATGCAGCTTGGTTGCTAATACACGATCCACTTCTGCTAATCTCCCGGCCACAAATAAAGCTACCAGATCATTCAGAGGCAAACACCGAGGTCACAACAAAAGCTGATAATCTCCTATATCAACGAATCCTATCAGTTATGAAAGAGCAAAAGCCTTTCTTAAATCCTAATCTCGACCTTGTGACCCTCTCCCGTCTAGTGGGTACTAACCGAACACAACTATCCACCACCCTCAATAGGCAGACGGGAATGAACTTCAGTCGTTGGCTGGCTGAATACAGGGTACACCACCTCCTTTCGCTCGTCGCCCTACGTCCCGACAGCGACATCACCGCACTAGCCTCCGAATCAGGCTTCACCTCCCGAACCTCCTTCTTCCGGCAGTTCCGGCAAGTCACCGGACTTACGCCCAACCAATACAGAAACGTACGAAAAGAGACCGGCAAATAATCTGTTAAAGTACGTGTCTAGCCTTTGATGCAGGGGCTTTACGGCCTTTGGTGTACCAGATCGTTCGGATCAAGTTTCAATACGTTCGCATCTTTTCTCATCCCTTGATTTACCAAATGGGACTGTCTATATTTGACCTCGCAAGTCCCTCTTATGCGGGTTACTTAAGACAGTACCAATATGGAAGAAAAGCAAAAGCCATCCCTAATCGAACGCAGGCTATATGCCCGCATCTTACAAATCATGGAGGATAAGAAGCCTTATCTCGATCCACAGTTCAATTTGTGCCAGTTGGCCAACCTCGCTTGCACGAACCGTACCCGGCTATCCTCTACCTTGAACAATCAGACGGGTATGAACTTCAGTCGCTGGCTGGCTATCTATCGGGTAGAGTACCTCATACGGGAATTTTCCAAGTGCCTCACACAAGAGCCGCAGGAGTTATACAAGACGGCTGGGTTTACCTCCCGTACCTCTTTCTACCGCCAATTCAAGGAGGTGACGGGCAACACTCCCATCGAGTACTTCGCCAACCTATATTATAACAACGTAAATGATTCAACTAAATAAATAGCGATATGAGACATTTTACACTCCTACTCTTATCCGTTTTTACTGTCTATCAAGCCAAGGCGGATATATTGATCCCCTTAGACAAATATCCTACGGGGGAAAAACGTTTCAACTTACAGATCAACGGAAGTCACGATACCAGTACCCCTTGGCTCTCCACCACGTCATTTGGCGTGGATGAAGATGGGCAGATGGGAAACCCGGAGAATTGGACATCCGAACAAATCGACGAGGACAATCAGTCGGTAAGTCACCGACTCATCATGAACAGTATTTCCCTGCGTCTCTCCTACCGTATATGGGATAATCTCAGCCTATGGGCAGGTATTGGCACCACCAACTTCACCCACGAGGAGACTTTCCGAGATGATGACGACCTAAGCAGTACCATCTTCAGCAAGAACATGGTACCCATCTACAGCGGAGGGCTAGGTTACGGCCATGCCTTCACCGACCGCTTTTTCATGTCTACCCAACCCGGCGTGCGCTATGCCAACAGCGATAACATGACCACCGAGGTGTATTACCAAGGCAAGACCATCCCCTTGCGAGACCTCAGCCTCAACCGCCGTTACCTAGAGTGGGCCGTGCCCGTGGTGGCCGGATACGCACTGGGGAATTTCGTGCCCTATGCCGGCATCCTCTACAAGGACTACACGATGAAAGACCGGTACGAGTTCACCAAGACATATGCCGGCGAGGACTATACCGTTCGTATCGACGAGACTTTCCACGCCCGTCACAAGCTGTACGCTTTGGCTGGGGTGAACTATTTCCTCGCTGACAACAT
The DNA here is from genome assembly GCF_003635485.1 of Parabacteroides sp. AF19-14. Lineage (NCBI taxonomy): Bacteria > Pseudomonadati > Bacteroidota > Bacteroidia > Bacteroidales > Tannerellaceae > Parabacteroides > Parabacteroides sp. AF19-14. The sequence goes on from NZ_QTMJ01000001.1 coordinate 205,701, forward strand.
CTCGCTCGGAGTAAACGGAAGCTTCGGCAACAGGCAGTCCGTACAGTTACAATTCAATATCAGTTTCTAAACCTCTTAAACAGATATATACATGAGAACGACACTCAAAGCACAAGCGATACGGCTGATCGCCATATTTTTGCTTATCTGTGCCTCTACCACCATCGTCAAGGCACAGATAAGCCAACATCCCGAACTGTATAAGGTGAAAGAATTCCACAATATGGATAAAGACGGAGGTGCCTATTACTGCTTCACCGACGCACAATACTACCAAGGGAAGCTCTACGGGGTCTACATAGATAATAACGGCCCCTCATCCATACGCCTCATCGCTTTCGAGGTGAACGGCGAGACCCGGACAATGGAACAATCCACCGTTGGCGACACCGGTAAGAAAATGATCTTTCTCAATGATTTCGGCGTATACCAAGATGCCGAGATCATCGTATACCGCAATCGCTTCTACGTGCTCTGGAAGAATAATACCAATGGCCAGATATGGATCGGCGAGGTGGATATGAAAAAGGGAGAATACAAGAAAACTCGTATGCTCGATGACGGGAAAACTTACGCCAACTTCGCCGCCACCATCTACCGTGACAAGATCTGCGTCATCCTACACCGCCGCACCAACAAGAAACTGCAAGTCTACCAATACGGCGACCCCGAGCTGAACAGCGGCTGGGACTGGTGCGGCACCGTGCGCAACGCCGGACACGATAATATCGAGCTAAAAGGCTCAACAGGCATATCAATGGAATACGATCCCGACGACCACTGGGACGCCACCTCGTGGTACGGCTACGACGACACCGAGAAAAAGAACGTGGAGAAACTCATCATAGGCCGACTCAAGAGCGGTACCTTCGAGGCATTCAGCTACAGCGGCGAGTATGGCAAGGATAACATATGGCCCTCCAACTGGGAAGAATACGCGCATCACGACATAGGACGCTCGAAGACCTTCTCGCTCAAGCTCATCCAAGCCGATATAGAAGGCTACGCAGCCGACAATACCAGCGGCTACAAAGCTTCCTCAAATCCCCTGATCTTCAGCTACTGTACCTATGATGGCAAGGGAACGGGCGAACACTTCCTAAAGAAATTCTACCCCGGTAGCAACAGCTTCGCCACCGACGCACCCATCTACACCGACCTGCCCTACGGCTACACGGTCGTAGCCACCGCGGCAGATCCTACCACCGAGACAGCTCCCGGCGGAGGGCTCTACTACAAGCAATATATCTACCTGCTGCGAGGTAACCAGACTCCATACCATTGGTACAAGCACGCCTACATCGCCTCCATCCGCTCCAACGAGATCGTGGAGAGACGCAGTTCCTTCAACGACGAGAAGGCCCTGTTCGGCAACAGCGAGCTACGCAATCTCGTGCGCCTCGTCGGCATCATCGAAGGACCACCTCCAACGGTAGTGGATAATAACGAGTGGTTCGGCGACCTCGGCGTAGCCTCAAGCCTTGCCTTCACCATGGGATCGGGCACCAGCAACTCCGTGAGCCGACTCTATAAAAGTGACCTAAAATGCTCCTTCGGACCGCATACGGATAAACTCACGGCAGCATTCGGCGGCGGATACTCCTTCCAGAAACAACACGAGGAAGTAACAAGCCAGTCCGAGTCCATCACCGTTACCTTCGAAGCAAACGACACAGCAGACTACCGGGCCATCGCCCTCTACTCTGTACCCATTCTGACCCGTTGCGACCTAGAATACCTCTCCCCCACCCGGAGACAGAGTGTACGAATGCCCATATTCAGCTATACTTACATGACACGGCAGAGTATCAAACAAGTAGAAGTGCCTCTCGACCTAGAGCCTTTCCGCATAGACAATCCAAGCAAACTTGGAGACTGGGAGGCCCGTGAGATCCTCACCATGACCGCCAGCGAGCCAAATGTCAGCAAGTCCGTCAACTTCAGCCTCAACTCCGAACGGATCAACATGACGCTGGAAACCAGCGGTACAATCTCCGACAGTCAGACCAAAGGTGCCATCAGCCTTATGGATTTGAAATTCCCCTTCTTCCAACTGGAGAACCAAAGTTCTTGGGAATGGACAGACCAGACCACGGCGACAACCTCGCAGGGTATCAGCGCATCCTATTCGAAGATACGACGCACGGACAAGCACGTCAGGCCGGAAGAGACAGCCGAGTCCTTCTCATCCACCCTCTATCTGCTCACTGCCGAGAAGTCGAACACGCTCCGTGACCAGTACTACCCCAAGCTACTCGAACGGAAGATTAGCTTCGGCACCGACACCTTTCCCTTCATGGTAAACAGCGACAAACCCTTCGTATTGGCGTGGGACATCAACAACATCACCTATGTACGAGGTGACGTGAGCACCACCGGAAATGAGGTGGTAACGGCCGACGAACCCCTGTCTATCCGCTTCCTCAACGGCATGCTTACGGTAGACTGCCTGCCGGGAGCCACCGTCAACGTCTACAGCATGAACGGCACGTTGGCCGGTCACCAGCAAGCGGTATCTGGAAAAGCTATCTTCAGCCTACCCGGTCACCTATATACCGTAGAGGTAGTGACCGAGCGTTACCGGAAAATACAGAAAGTAGCAAGATAAACAGTTAGAAGCCATGAAGACAAACCTCCTCCAGAGAAAACGCCTCCTAACAGAAGAATCGAATCGCTGTTATATGTGCGATGACCCTGTCTGCACAAAGGCATGCAAGCCCGGACTAGATCCGGGCCGCTTGCTGCGGGCCTGTAAAATGGACAACCTAGCGGGAGCTATCCTCCGGGCCTACCAGATGGAAGCCTGCCGGGATTGTGACGGGCATCCTTGCGAGAAGGCCTGCCTCCGCGGACGAACCGAACGAGCGATATCCATCACCCAGATCGTACGGCAATTACAAGATATGCCAAACCCGGCGAATAATCCTCCCCCTATTTCGCTTCCAGACTTGGCGATCGACTTTTGTGGTGTCCGCTGCGCCAACCCCTTTATACTGGCTTCCTCACCCGTAGCCCATAATTACGAGATGTGCGCCCGTGCCCTCGAAGCCGGTTGGGCCGGTATCTGCTTCAAGACGATATCATTCTATCCGAGCCATGAGGTATCCCCCCGCTTCGACCAAATGGAGGTGGATGGCTTACCTTTCATCGGATTCAAGAACATGGAACAATTGTCGGAAGCCTCTGTCGAAGAGAATTTCGACACCCTATATCGCCTCAAGCAACGCTATCCGGACAAATTAATCATCTCCTCCATCATGGGACGGACAGACGATGAGTGGACACGGCTCGCCCAATACTCCACGCAGGCCGGGGCCGATATCATTGAGTGCAACTTCTCTTGCCCACAAATGACGCAAGAAGGGATGGGCAGCGACGTAGGACAAAACCCGGAACTGGTACGCCGGTTCACCGCCGCCACACGCCGGGGTACCCATCTGCCGATACTAGCGAAGATGACACCGAATATCGGGCAGATGACACCCGTGGCGCTCGCCGCCCACGAAGGAGGAGCCACCGGGATAGCCGCCATCAACACCATCAAATGTATCACCCGTATCGATGAGAAAGCACTTACGGCCCGGCCCGTTGTCTGCGGACTGAGCAGCGTGTCCGGCTATTCGGGGAAAGCCGTGCGCCCTATCGCTCTCCGGTTCATACATGAGCTGGCGAGCGATCCTTCTGCCGGCAAGATGCCTATCAGCGGGATAGGCGGTATAGAGACTTGGCGGGATGCCCTCGATTTCCTGCTACTAGGCTGCACGAACCTACAGATATGTACCGCCGTGATGCAATACGGCTTCCGGATCATCGACGATCTATGCGAAGGGTTACGACTGTTCATGCAAGAGAACGGATATAAAACCCTATCCGACCTCATAGGTATCGCTTTACCGAACATCGTACCCCCCGAGAAACTGGAACGTACGCAGATACACCGCCCGACAGTAGATAACAGCCTATGCCTCGGCTGCGGACGCTGTTTCGTTTCCTGTAACGACGGTGGACATCAAGCTATCCGTTTCACCTCTATGCGCAAACCGGTGATAGACGAGCAAAAATGTGTCGGCTGCCATCTTTGCGCATTAGTATGCCCAACCTTCGCCATACATTGACAGGATGAGGATCGAGACGGGACACCTTATTCTACTATCCATACTTCTTCTGTGCCCGCTAGTCCATTCAGACCTGCGGGCACAAGAGAAGACACCCGTCACACGAGCCGACTCCATCATGCGGCAGGTAATCCATCAAGCCCCCATCTACGAGCACGTCCTCGAGAGCTATGAAGCGGAGACCTACGTGAAAGGCCGTACGCACGTTCCCCGGAAGAACAAGCTGCTACGATACGCCTATCTGGTCTTCCCGATAGAGCGTCATCCCTGCGATGCTCTCTTCGAGATGAGCGGCCTCACCCGCTACGACGCTCCCAACCATTATCGCAACAAGATCGTAGCCATCAACAGCAGCCATCTCGCCGCCGGAAGACATTACAAGGAGATAGCCTCATTCGTCAACTTGAACGTCTACTCCCCCACGATCTACAATAAGGGAATCATCATGCCACTCTCGCCCGATGCTTTCAAATATTACACGTTTCGGCAGGAAGGCACAGACACGATCTCCGGCATCCCTGTGTATAACATCCGTTTCACCCCTCGCCAATGGAGCCAGAAACTACTATCCGGAAACCTGTACGTAACCGACGAACTCTGGACCATCGACCGTATCGAGATACAAGGGCACTCCTCTTTCTCCGAGTTCAACCTAAGCATACGTTTCAACCGTGACGAGAAGCATTTCATCCTCCCGGAAGAGGCTGACCTGCAAGTCTGCTACCATGCCCTAGGCAACCGGATAGAGAGCGACATCCACGCCGCTTTCCGCTATAAATCGATCTCTTGGGTAGAGGAAGACCATGAGAGCAGGAAATTATACTCGCTCGATCAAACCCAATACTATACGATCACCTCCGACACACTCTCCTTTACCCAAGACAGCGCTTATTGGAACAGCCGGAGGGACAAGCCGCTCACTACCGACGAGAAAGCCTTGTACACCACCGGAACGAACGTGGTGAGGACGGAAGCGGACAGCAGCGCTCTCACTCGCTACCTCCAACTCGGCGAGCGGCTCACCAGCACGGTCAACAGGGATTACAAGAGTACTCGTGTGAAGTATTCCGGCCTTCTCAACCCGTTCCAGCTATCTTTCGGAAGCAACGGGATCACCTATAAGCAAGAAGCACGTATCAGTAAGACATTCGAGCATGACCGTCAGCTACGCTTCCACCCCGAGATCGGTTTCCTATTCAAGGAGAAAGAGCTACGCCTACGGCTAACAACCGACTGGGAGTATCACCCCGAGCGTCAAGGTATCCTCAACCTCACGATAGCCAATGACAACCAAAGCTATTCCTCCGAAGTGATCCACCAGATCAACGAGATCCTAAAAGATACCCCAATCCGTTTCGAAGATCTCAACTTGAAGTATTTCCAGCACTACTATGCCAAGCTGATGAACCAGATAGAACTGATGAACGGCTTCCGGCTCTCGGCCGGACTCGCATACCACCATCGTACGCCCATGAAAAAGAACAAGGATACCGGATTGGATCTTAAGGATCATAATGAGTTCACCCCGGTTATCGGCCTTACCTACACGCCCCGGCAATATTACTGGATGGACGGTTACCGGAAAGAGTACCTGCATTCCCATTACCCGACCTTCCGGATCGAGCTGGCACGAAGCATACCGGACCTGCTCGGCTGTACGGGAAATTATTGGCGGATGGAGGCCGGCATGAACCAGACCGTACGGCTGGGCTTATCCGAACGACTGAGTTACAATCTAAGCGGTGGACTCTTTTTTAACCAGCATAACATGTACTTCGCCGATTTCAGCTATTTCGCCAAACGTTATTTCCCCGAGCCTTGGGGCGACCGGTTTGGCGGGATCTTTCATAATCTAGGTGGGGATTGGTGCAATGCCTCCGACAAATATATTCAAGGGCACCTCATGTACGAGAGCCCATTCATTCTATTGCGATTCCTCAAGCCCAATCCCAAGGCGCATAAATACCTCGTGTCCGAACGTTTCTACCTCAGCCAGCTATGGACTCCCGTATTGCCGAATTACAGCGAGCTCGGGTATGGTATCGGTAGCGACCTTTTTCATATAGCGCTTTTCCTAGGCTTCGAGAAGTTCAAGTATCAAAGCGTCGGATTGAAGTTCGCGCTTGAGTTATTCAGATAATTATAAACAAGTATAGATATGAACAAGAGAAACACTATTAAACAACTTCTTCACCGCGGATGCCTACTTATGGGTATCAGCGCAATAACAAGTTCGGCCTTCGCATGGGATTTCGCCGAGCATCGTAAGATCGGCGACCGTGCCATGAGCCTTCTCCCGCGTTATCTGGTGGAAAACGGGATCTTCCCCAACGAGGCCGTCGCCGATAGCGCCTTGCTGCAGATCCTCAACATGTCGCATATGCCCGGCTCGAACGCCTACGCCATGAATGAGCTGACGCAGTTGCCGAATATCGTAACCTACGGTACGCTTTGCGGATTGGCCGGCGACCATGTGGAAAATCCCATGCTCTTGGAGACAGGCCTGCAGACCCATTTCTCCAAGACGAACCGTACGCTGGCTTTGGAGACACAAGCCATGAACGAGTTCCTCACCGGAGCCAACAGCAAGGAGCTGCTCGACATCAATCTGGCTTACGGTATCCTGGCGATCAAGGATCTCTCCCACTTCTACGCCTATGGCAAGGGATTGAACGAGCATCTGAAGATGATCGACCCCGAGCTGATCCGCCGCCTTCAACGCCCCTCGGAAGTAAACAAGGTCTTCGATAAATTAAATCAGTTGCCCTCCATGAGCAAGTATTTCTGCATCCACATCTTCGCCATCTATCTAGCACAAGAGGCAGGCAAAGAGATGTGTAAAGGAGATACGCAAATGGCGAGCAACCTTATGTTCTACGCCACGATGTACGAGGCTTTTGCCGAGCATTTCCTACAAGACTCCTTCGCCTCCGGACACCAAATGGTACGTAGGGGCTTCTCCGCCTCCGCCGTATCCAACAATAAGAGCTTGCACGATTTCTACAATACCATCCCCGTACAGACCGCTAACCTAAAAGGCGAGACATGGAGTGCTTACGGCGATAAACGTCTGAACCAAAACAGGATGGAGTACAACGAGGCCGATGATTACCGGCATATCCGGGTCACGGAGAAGCACCCTTATTCCTTGGAGAAAGGCGATAGCTACGAGCGGGAGACGAAAGTATTCTACCAAGTCGTGACCGCCACCTGCGAGTCTATCGTAGAAGTCTGGAAAGCTTACCAGAATGCTTTGGAAGGATCAGGCGAGAATATCTTGAACGAGATCCCTTCCGAACGAGACGACCTGCCCCAGTTCGTCTACGATCGTTTCCCGGTAATCAAGGATTTCCCGATCCCCTTCGGGACGGATCTGGATGACGTCCCCTTGGAAGCTTCCGTCGCCGACCGTAAGGATGAGCTACAGCTGATCGTACAAGAGCCTTTTACCCGCAACTTTATCCGGTCGAGGGTAGCCAACTCCTTCATGTTCCTGATCGGTACGCCGATCCATAGCAACCGGGACGGTGTCATGACGTATGGCGGTCGCTTGAACGTCAGCATGATCAATTGGCATAAGTTCGGGAAAGGGAAAGGCATGATCATGGAGCCGGGCGACATCGCTCATTGGGTATCCCCTACGATCTCCGGTTATTATATGCACGCCCCTTCCTCCTCCTACACGATCAAGAACTGGAACGTGAAGGCGGGCGCCAATTATAACATGGATATATTCGTTTCCCCGAAACGTTTCCTCGGCCTGTATAGTTATTTCGAGATGGGTATAGACCGCCGTAATGACGAGACCCGTTTCTTGGTAGCTCCCTCGGTCGGTATCCAGCTAGGTTCCCTGATCGGTGTCCATAATTTCAATATGCCGGGATGGTTACGCATCCCGTTGGGAATTATCCTCCCCTTGAAATTCGCCGTCACTTGCAATAAGGTGGCCGGCCGTCCGGTAGAATGGATCAGCAATATGGAGGTGGATATATTGTTCTAGGAAACACCTTGATTCATGCCTATATAGGTAAGAGGCCACACGGATATCGGCGTAACCCCTTACCTATATAGGCACAGGGCCACGCCGATACTCGCGTAGGGTCATACGTATATTCGTGTGATCTCATCGATTTCACCGAACTCGATCAAGGCGTTAAACAGACGGATCCGGGTATACTTAGGCAGATCCTCTACCGGGATATCCTCGGCCTGTACCAAGCCTTTATCCAATAAGTAAGCACGCATCGTACCACATAACAAAGGGCGTGCGGGAGTGATCCAAGAGGTGCCATTCCAAAGGGCGACATTACAAATGGAAGTATCGGTCAGCAAACCGTCACGGATTATCAAGATATCGTCATGTCCCGCTCGTTGGGCGAATAAATCATTTAGGCATTGACGATCCGTACTCTTATAGGAATAATCGATCTCATCGCATGTAACCAATCGCAAGGAATGAACCGGACGCATACGGTAAGGAACGTATTCTACCTTTAAGACCTCGCGGGTATATTCCACCCGGCATTTGGTACGTTCTTGATGAGGCCCCGGATGAATATAACCCGCGAGATCAATTTCTTCTCTCGCTCCGAATAGCTCCCTGCGGGTACGGTTCATCCGGGCATTATGGTACGGAAGGTTATGTATCCGTCCCTTCTCGATACGGATCGTCTCCACAAACGGACTCCCAGATAAGGTCTCAATAGATGGGCACATATACTTTTTGTTTCATCTCGTTATACTCCGATCTCACCTCACTTTTAGAGGTGATTCCCCCACCGCTCTTGAAAATAAACGAACGGGGAGAGACTTGTTCCATAAAACGGATCATCACGGCGCTGTCTAAATCTTGGCCGTCAAAATACCCCATCACCCCCGTATAGAAGCCCCGCTCATAGGTTTCCGCCTCGGCGATGATCTCCAAGGTCTTTTTCTTGGGAGCGCCCGTGATGGAGCCGGCAGGCAAGAGGCTGAACAAAATCTCCCCGACATGGCCGTTCCATCCCTCCGGCAACCGGCCTCTTATCTCAGAGCTGACCTGCAACAAACTTCCGTTATGCGTACGCAATTCATCGATATAACGATACCGGGGAACACAAACCTCGGAGGCTACGATACTCAAGTCATTCCGGATCAAATCCACGATCGTGGCATGCTCCGCCGCTTCCTTGGGATCATCAAGGATACGTCTCCGGGCATCGGGCAGCGTAGCGTCGATCGTACCTTTCATGGGATACGAATAGATGAGACCATCCCGCGTCCGCACGAATATCTCCGGCGAGAATACCACGAAACGATCCCGCATCCAAAGCTTATACATCGCCTTGGAATGGTAAAAGATATCTTTCAAGGAGAGGTTCGTATATACCGGAGTAGCGCATGTCAAGTTTACCAAATAAGAATTACCCGCATGGATATGCCGGGAAACGGTCTCGAATGAATGGGCATACTCCTCGAAAGAAACATACGAGGGTTGCCATTCAACAGGTTCTCCGGATATAAGATGAGAGGAATCCCGCAAGTTACATTCATGATTTGTATTCGTAAAGCCGTTCAAATCGTACAATAACTCGGAGGGAGCGATCTCTTCCGGCCTCTCCACGTAGATCCGCTCTCGTTTATAATCAATGATAAAAAGGAAAGGCCGTCCCGCTTTCCCCATTTCGTTCATGCGGAAGACGGCCTCTTCTTGCGTGTATTCGGTCATTATACTAAAAATCGTTCTGTCAAACCACCAAACGCATCGATACGGCGATCCCGGAAGAAAGGCCACCAACGACGCACGTTCTCACCGCGAGTCTTGTCGATCTCTATCACACGTACCTCCTCCTCGTCATTCGGGAATACGGTTAATAGCTCACCTTGGGGACCGGCCACAAAACTGTTTCCCCAAAACCGGATACCGCCCGTTTGTCCCGAAGGGTCCGGCTCATGCCCGGTACGATTTACGGAAATGACCGGGAGTCCGTTCGCCACGGCATGTCCCCGCTGTATGGTCACCCACGCACCCAGCTGACGGTCCTTCTCTTCCTGCGTATCGCTACTTTCCCAGCCGATAGCAGTCGGATAGATCAACATCTCGGCACCACGCATAGCCATCAAACGGGCTGCTTCCGGATACCATTGATCCCAGCAAACCAACACACCAAGACGCCCCACAGAGGTATCGATAGGCTCAAAGCCTAAATCACCGGGGGTAAAATAGAATTTCTCGTAATAAGCGGGGTCATCCGGGATATGCATCTTGCGGTATTTTCCGGCGATCGTACCGTCTTTCTCCAAGACGACGGCCGTGTTATGGTACAGGCCCGGGGCACGCTTCTCGAAAAGGGAAAGCACCAAGACAATACCCAATTCTTTCGCCAAGGCACCGAAGATTTCCGTCGATGGGCCGGGGATCGTCTCTGCCAAGTCGAACATACTCGTATCTTCCGTCTGGCAGAAATACAGGCCGTTATGCAGTTCTTGCAAGACGACCAATTCCGCTCCCTCCCGGGCAGCTTTACGGATATTTACCTTTAGCTTCTCTATATTCGCCGCTCTATCAGCGGTATTCTTTTGTTGTATTAATCCTACTTTCATATTTAATTGGTTGTAGTTGTTATTCGATAAAGCCTTCTGGATACTGCATCGTTACACAATGCAGGGAACCGTGTTGCTTGATAAGCGGAAGGCAGTTGATGCCTATGATCTCACGGTCCGGGAACGCCTCCCGCAAAGCCGCTTTAGCGATCTCATCCTTCGGTGAGTCATAGAACGGAACCAATACGGCCCCATTCATGATCAAGAAATTAGCGTAGGTAGCGGGCAAGCGCTCCCCTTCCCATTCCACCTTATCGGCCATCGGAAGTGGAATCAGACGATAAGGCTCACCATTCGCCCTAGTAAACTCCTTGATCTCCTCCTCCATCGCCTTCAGTTCCTCATAATGCTCGTCTTCCTCATCCTCGCAGCGGACATAAGCGATCGTATCCTCGCTACAAAAACGGGCGAGCGTATCCACGTGGCTATCCGTATCGTCCCCGGCTAAATAACCGCTGGTAATCCAAAGGATACGATCCAAGCCAAATATGTCTTTCAAATAACGTTCCAATTCCTCTTGTTGCAAATACTCATTACGGTTTACGGATGCCAGACACTCAACGGTAGTCATCAACGTACCTTTCCCATCCGATTCGATACTACCGCCTTCCAGCACGAAAGGTTGCATATTAGCGGGCACCACCTCGTCGGAGAAGGTCTTCATATGACAAAGATTACGGGTAATCAAATTATCATGATTGGCGACGAACTTCATTCCCCAGCCATTGAACACGAAATCATAAAGCATGGGCGTTCCCTCATCGAAGACGGAAATTCCCCCGTGATCCCGTGCCCACGTATCGTTCGTATCCATCTCACGGAAAATGACACGGTCGTAATCAACCTCACCCAATTGTTCACGTACGGCGGTCTCGTCCGGACAAACAATCAATAACTTCTCTCGCTTGATCACTTCCTTGGCGATAGCCACGAAGCAAGGAATCACCTCGTCCAATATCGGGGCCCAATCCGTATTCTCATGCGGCCACGTAAGCTGCACGGCACTTTGCGGATACCATTCCGCAGGTAATATCACGTTATGTTCCATATTTGAATTGTTTAAATTGTTTCACAAGCACGATCGCCGTCACGATCGCCGCCACCGTGTCGGCGATAGGCATACTGATCCAGACACCGAGAGTTCCGAATAACGGGGGGAGGATGATTAAACAGGGTATCAAGAAAAGCATCTGCCGGGTCAAGGAGAGAAAGATCGCTTTCTTAGACATACCGATGGAAAGGAAGAAGTTAGTCGCCACCATCTGGAAGCCCACGATCGGGAATACGGCGAAGACGATATGCAGGCCATAAGAGGCGGCACTGATCAACTCCCCGTCACTCGTAAACATATGGACGATCCACGACGGCACCAACTGGCAAAGCAAGAACCCCAGCGTAGCCACTCCTACCGCCCAGCGCATCGTCAGCCGGGTCACGTCCGTCACCCGGGAATAGAGCCGGGCACCATAATTATAACCGGCTATCGGTTGCATACCCTGATTAAATCCCATGATAATCATTACGAAAAGAAAAGCGATACGGTTCACGATACCATAAGCGCCAATCGCCATATCTCCCCCATGCTCTTTCAATCCCCGGTTGATAAGGATCACGATCAAGCAGGAACAAAGGTTCATCAAGAACGGAGATAAACCGATCGACAAGATACCTTTCACGATCTCCGAGCGCAGCCTATAAATACCTCTCTTGAAATGAAGGAGTTGTTTCGGTCCCGAGAAATGAATCAACTGCCCGGTAAGCGAGATCACCTGCGAGATCACCGTCGTCCAAGCCGACCCCTTTATACCCCATCCAAACCCAAAGATAAACAACGGATTCAAGGCGCAATTGATAACGACCGACGCCAACGTAGCATACATCGCCATCTTCGGGAAGCCCGAGGAGCGCAAGACCGCATTTAATCCCAGATACATATGCGTAACCACATTGCCATACAGAATAATCCGCATATAATCACGGGCATATGAGATCGTGTTCTCACTAGCGCCGAAAAAGTACAGCACGGGATCAAGCAAGAACAAGAAAGCGATCGTGAAAGCGACACCCAAAACCACATTCAAGATCAACACATTCCCCAACACCTTATTCGCCCCCTCATAATCTTTCTGTCCCAGCTTCACGGCAACCAACGTAGAGGCGCCGACTCCCACCAACGAACCGAAGGCGGCCGCCAAGTTCATCAACGGAAAGGTCAAGGCTAGGCCGGAAATCGCTAACGCCCCCACTCCATGGCCAATAAAAATGCTATCGGCCATATTATATAAAGAAGAAGCTGTCATTGCGATAATCGCAGGAATCGCATATTGCGTAAGTAATTTACCGATAGGCTCGGTCCCTAATACCAATGGAGAATTTTGTTTTGTCATGCCGCGAAGATACGGATATTTCGATTTATTTTCCTACTTTTGTAAGGAACCTTATGAATCTAATCAAATGGAAACAGAGAAACAGTTGATATCCCATTTATACCAAAACAAAGAAAATGGAAAATGGATAATACAAACCAACGATGAACATCAAAGGGGTGTTGCAGAAATGGCAACCTCCTTTTCTGGACTGTTCGGACTTCCATCTTGGGGGCATACGCTTGGAATGCTTCACGACAAAGGAAAAGAGCGTGATGCATTTCAGCAATATATCCGTACGACAAGCGGTCTACCTGTGACTGACGAAAAATCGTATGGAGAGCATCATCATGCGTTTGTAGGTGGAATATTGGTAACGAACCTTATGGGGAAGAGTGTATTCAATCTTCTTGCCAACCAGATAATCTCTCATCATACAGGCCTACATGATTATGTAGATGCGGAGAGCGTCATAGAGAAAAGGCAACTTCCCGAAGAGATAAACAAAGGGGACATAGCTCTGAATATACCCCAGTTGAGAAAAGAACTTCTTGAATCTCCTTTTTCTAAACTTAAGGTGGACATGAAGCATTTTCATCACCTTTCCCGCATGCTTTTTTCCTGTCTTGTGGATGCCGACAGACTCAATACAGAGCAATTTATGGATGTAGAATCGTGGGAAAAACGGGGATGCTCGTCTACACTCACTGACTTATTGCCAAAATTGGAGGCGCATTTACGTGAACTGCAATTGTATGCACCCGATACAGAAGTGAACCACATTCGCAAGAAAGTACAGGAACGATGCCGTAAAGCTTCTTCTGAAGAGAAAGGATTCTATAGCCTTACGGTACCAACGGGAGGCGGAAAGACTCTTTCATCGTTGTTGTGGGCCATGAAGCATGCTGTAAATCACGGTATGAATCGTATTATCATTGCCATCCCATACACTAGTATTATTGTGCAAACGGCAGGCCTCTTGAAAGAAATCTTCGGCGAAGAGCACGTACTGGAGCATCATAGTAACTTTAATCCTGATGAGATAAAGAATGAAGAGGTACGTGAGAAGGCAAAGCTGGCCACGGAAAACTGGGATTATCCGATTATCGTTACGACCAATGTTCAGCTGTTTGAGTCAATGTTTAGCAACAAACCGTCCGATTGCCGTAAATTGCACAATATCGTGAATTCAGTTCTTATTTTGGATGAAGCGCAGACATTGCCGACTGATTTCTTACAGCCGATAGTGGATGCACTTAAAGCATATCAGAAAATATTCGGAGTGTCGGTACTGTTTACCACTGCCAGTCAGCCGGTACTTAGCGGACTGATAGAAGGAACTAATCCTAAGGCCAATTTTCAGGGAATAGACCATATTACTGAAATCATACCGAATGAGTTTGCCCTGCATGACAAGCTCCGTCGTGTGAAGTTAGTAATAGACAACACAGGAAAGACATACGATGAGATTGCCGCCAAAGTTGCTATATACAATAAGGTATTGTGTATCGTAAACACCCGAAAAGATGCCAAGGAACTGTATGACCGTTTACCAAATGAAGGAATAAAGCTCCATCTATCGAGAATGATGTGTCCCGCCCATATCAGTGAAACCATACGGAAGGTCAAGGTATTGCTGAAAGATAAATCACATCCGATTGTCAGAGTAATAGCTACCCAACTTGTAGAGGCAGGGGTGGATATAGATTTCCCTGTTGTATTTCGGCAAGAATCAGGTCTTGACTCTATTTTACAGGCAGCGGGGCGTTGTAACCGTGAAGGAAGAAATACTGTTGGTACCACATTTGTGTTCAGTCTCGCCGCAGAGAAACGTATTCCATTTGGGGCAATGAAGGCTGCAAACAATGCACGATTGAATTTGCCTGCAAATAGTGATTGGTTTGACCCTTCTACGATGACAGAGTATTTTTATCAGTTGTATTGCAGGAAAAACACGTTTGACGATAAGGATATGAAACATTATCTTTATAACCCTAATGAGTTATGTTTTGAAACGGCATCAAAGAAGTTCAGATTGATTGATGATGATTGTATGAATATCATTGTAAATTGGGGGAACAGCATGGAGCTTGTGGAAAAACTGAAAGAATCTGGCTGTACCTATCCCTTGATGAAGCAACTGGCTAAATTTACAGTAGGCGTTCATAGTTCCGATTTTGACAAGTTGGTCAGCTATGGTGCTATTGAAGAAGTATTAGAGGGTATCTATGTGTTGACAGACAGGGTACAGTATGACAAAAATACGGGTCTTAGCCTTGACAACCATTGGATGGAAGAGCTATTAATGATATAAAAATAAATGAATAATATGGACTATACAGATAAAGAATATTGCTTGGAAGTATGGGGTGACTGGGCTTGTTTCAGTCGCCCTGAATTGAAAGTAGAGCGTGTGAGCTATGATGTTATTACACCTTCTGCGGCACGTGCCATTTTTGAAGCAATACTTTTCAAACGCTATGCCATGCGTTGGCAAGTGACGAAAATAGAAGTTCTTAATCCTATCAAGTGGACTACCATCAGGAGAAATGAGGTAGGAGCATTGGCGGGTAAGTCCTCAATCTTTATTGAAGATAAACGACAACAGAAGAATTCTTTGCTTTTGCAAGGTGTGCGCTATCGTATTCACGCAAAGCTGGTTTTTATTCCGGTAAAAGATCGACCAAAGGAGGCTTTTATCAAACATCAGCCAAGTGATGATGAGAATCCGATGAAATATTATCAGATGTTTGAACGCAGAGCATCGCAAGGACAATGTTTCACCCAGCCGTATCTTGGTTGCCGTGAGTTTGCTGCAAATTGGAAGTATATTGATAATACGGAACAACTTGCCCCTCCTTTGGCTGAAGATAGGGATTTGGGTATCATGCTTTATGATATGGATTTTGAAGGGAATGTACAGAAACCTAATGCCATGTTTTATCGTGTAAGAATGGAGCAAGGTGTGATTGTCGTACCAGATAAAGATAGCGAGGAGGTGCTGAGATGATACTAAAAGCATTGTATGATTATTACCATCGGAGTGGTAATTTACCCATTATGGGAATGGAGTTAAAGGAAATAGGTTTTATCATCGTTATTGATAAGTGTGGTAATTTCTTACGTTTTGAAGACAGGCGTATAGACAAAAAGTCTGCGCAACAGTTTCTTGTTAAGAAGAGTGTAGGTCGTTCAAGTGCCCCTGTTGCAAACTATTTGTACGACAATAGCCAATATGTATTTGGTTATTCCGACAAAGGGGACATGGAAAGCATGCGCAAGTATTTTGATACATTCAAAGCGAAGGTTGAAGAAATATACGACATGTTTTCAGATAATGAAACCATGCAGGCTGTTTATGCGTTTTATCAACAAGAGCCTTCAGATATAGTTGAAGCCATGCAGAATGATTCTCTTTGGGATGATATAAACAAGAATCTCAATAAAAAATATTCCACTTTCTCTTTTCTTATAGAAGGAGATACGGAAATAGTGGCTTCTAAGCGCAAACTAATAAACTTAGAATCGGGTGGTAATGATGTTGGTGGAGGTCTTTGTTTAGTAATAGGCAAACATTCAAAAACCGTAGAGGTTACAACCGCTACAATGATTCCGGGAAGTCAGGCTACAGCTAAACTTGTCGCTTTTCAAGTCAATTCCGGATATGATTCGTATGGTAAGTCAAAGGGGCATAATGCTCCTATATCTGAAGAGGCTGAATTTGCTTATACTACAGCATTGAATCATTTATTGCGTTCTGATTCGCATAATAAATTTATGGTAGGTTCACGCACATACCTGTTTTGGGCTTCTTCTGATAGTGAGGCTGCAAAGAAATCTGAAGATAGTTTGTTTGCTTTGTTGGGGCGTACAGAAGAAAACGATGATCCTAACATGAGCATAGAATTGGTGCGACGTACATTCAAGTCTATCTATAACGGAGTATTGTTCGCAAACAAAGATGACAAATTCTTTATATTAGGTTTGGCTCCCAATTCAGCCCGAATAGCGGTGGTGTATTGGAATGAATTGCCATTGCGTGAGTTTGCCGGCTTAATCAGTAAACATTTCGCAGATATGGAGATTGTTGATACACGTAAAGACAAGAAACCGTATGTAGGATTACATTCCATCCTCGGAAATGTTACTCTTGGAGGGAAGTCAAGCGATGCTACGCCCAATCTTCCAGATGCTGTAGTGAAAAGCATCTTCCAAGGACTTCCGTATCCGGCTTCTCTGTTTCAGGCTTGCATTCGCCGCACACGTGCTGAACAATCAGTCAACATTGGTCGTGCAGCCATCATCAAGGCTTATCTTAATCGATTAAATGATAATAACAACAATAAAAAACTCGATATTATGTTAGACAAAGAAAATCAAAATCAAGGGTATCTTTGTGGAAGGCTGTTTGCTGTATTAGAAAACCTCCAATATGCAGCAAATAAACAAGATACTATTCGTTCAAGTTATATGAACGCTGCTTCAGCAACTCCATCAGCTGTATTCTCGACAATTCTTAAATTGTCAAATAGTCATTATAGTAAATTATTAAAAGATAAGAAAGGGCTTGCTAATTTTTTTGATAATCAAAAGAAAGAGATTATAGCCTTAATACACGATTTTCCAAACACATTAGATCTGAATGATCAAGGACGATTTTTCCTCGGTTATTATCATCAGAAAAATCATAGAGAATACAAAGAAACAGAAGAGTAATAACAAACAATTAAAAACATATAGTTATGTCAGAAATTAAAAACAGAATCGATTTCATTTACATCTTTGATGTACAGGACGGTAACCCGAATGGAGACCCAGATGCAGGTAATCTTCCTCGTGTGGATGCCGAAACAGGTATGGGGCTTGTTACAGATGTTTGCCTTAAACGCAAAGTACGCAATTATGTGCAAGTAGCAAAATCCGGACAAGTTGGTAACGATATACTTGTTAAATCCAAGGAATTTTCGGGCGAAGAGGTTTTTATTAACGGAGAAATTCGTAAGACGTATGAAGACCTTGGTATAAAACTTGAAAAGGGAAAAGCCCCTGCTGATAAAGTATCTACAGGTAGAGAAGCTATGTGTAAACGTTTCTTTGATGTTAGGACCTTTGGCGCTGTCCTTTCAACAGGAGCGAATGCTGGACAAGTAAGAGGAGCGGTTCAGATGACGTTTGCCCGTTCAAAAGATATGGTTGTTTCTGAAGAGCATGCATTAACTGTATGCGCAGCTCGTGATGAAGAAAAAACATATGAATCGCAGGTAGGAATACAAGGACGGAAATTTACCGTACCTTACGGTCTCTACATCTGTCACGGCTTCATTTCTGCCAACCTTGCCCAACAAACAGGCTTTTCAGAAGAAGACCTTGCGCTGTTCTGGGAAGCCCTGAAGAACATGTTCGATATGGATCGTTCGGCTGCACGCGGATTGATGAGTGCACAGAAATTGATTGTTTTCAAACATGATTCTGTATTGGGTAATGCCCCTGCCAACAAACTATTTGACTTGGTTAAGGTAGAGAAGGTGTGCGATGGAGCACCACGTTCATTCGGTGATTACCATGTCACGATAGACAAGGAACATGTCCCATCAAATGTTACTGTAGAGGAACTGATATAAAACAAAAGACAATGTATAGCGAAGACGATATGCTCATGTTGTCGGGGATTCAGCACTTCAGGTTCTGTCCCCGGCAATGGGCTTTGATTCACATTGAGCAGCAATGGGATGATAACCGTCTCACCATAGAGGGACAGATTCTGCATAAACATGTGGATGACCCGTTCTATAGACAGAAATGTGGAGATCAAATAACATTGCGTGCAGTGAATATCGCTTCGCGTGAGTTGGGGCTCTATGGCATTTCCGATGCCATAGAGTTGCTACCTTCTCCATCTTTGGAAGATACGATCTTGCATCCTAAATATCCAGGACGTTGGCGACCGGTGGCTGTGGAGTATAAGCATGGCAGACCCAAAAAGGATGAAGTGGATGAAGTGCAGTTGGCGGCACAAACAATGTGTCTTGAAGAAATGTACGCAATCCATATACCCTACGGTGTGTTCTTTTATGGAGAACTTCGTCATCGGATAGAGGTGGCTATAACAGATGAGTTGCGCAATATCGTCAGACAATGCGCCAGGGATATGCATGAAATATTCAGTAAGGCTGTTATCCCAAAAGCAAAATATGAACGACATTGCGACAAATGCTCATTGAAAGAAATCTGTATGCCGACGATAGCCAAGAATTGTACCACGGTAGATACTTACCTCAATAAACACTTATATACATGAGAAAATTGTTGAATACTTTGTATGTGACGACACCTGAAGCCTATCTGAGTAAGGATGGGCAGAATGTCGTAGTATCAGTCAAGCAAGAGGAAGTGTTCCGTATTCCTGCGATAAACATAGAAGGCATTGTGACGTTCGGATATATGGGCGCAAGTCCGGGCGTGATGAAATTGTGCAGTGACAATAGCATATCACTTACATTCCTATCTCCTCATGGCAGATTTATCAGCAGGGTACAGAGCGCAACGAAAGGGAATGTACTGTTACGCAAGAGACAATATCAATTGTCGGATGATGAATCCTGGTCATTACATGTGGCACGACTGATGATTGGTGGTAAGATTCAAAACTATCGTAATATATTAAAGAGATATATTCGTGATTATGGAGAGAATGAAAACATTAATCGGGCGGTACAAGTGTTGGAACATGCCAAGCGTGAAGCTTTGGCGACCCAAGATAAGACGACCCTAATAGGGTATGAAGGCATGGCTTCAAATGCCTATTTTGAAGTGTTGCCTGTTTTGATACTTAATCAGAAGGCTGATTTCCCGTTTCATGGCCGGAATCGCCGTCCTCCTAAAGATGCAGTGAATGCCATGTTGTCTTTTGCTTATACTTTGATTGCTAATGATACATCTGCCGCACTCGAAACAGTTGGCCTTGATCCATACGTAGGATTTCTCCATACACTTCGTCCGGGACGTACATCCTTAGCATTGGATATGATGGAAGAATTGCGAGCCTATCTTGGTGATCGTTTTGTCTTGTCGTTGATTAATAAAAGACAGATAACATCCAAGGATTTTTTGTTTCAAGGTGATAATGGGGTTGTTATGACGGATAAAGGGAAAAAGACATTTATTTCCGCATGGCAGGCAAGGAAAAGGGAGGTGATAATCCATCCTTATCTTAATGAAAAAATAGAGATAGGGCTTCTGCCTTATGTACAGGCCATGTTGATGGCAAGATATATCAGGCAAGATATTGATAATTATCCGGTATTTCTAATAAAATGATTTACGATTATGCATATTCTTGTGACTTATGATGTGGATACTACGAGCAAAGAAGGAGCTCGCCGCCTACGACATGTGGCTAAGGCTTGCATAGATTATGGCCAAAGGGTACAGAATTCTGTCTTTGAGTGTGAGGTGACAGAAGCACAATATTGTCTCTTGATTGAACGAATCAAGCGTATTATTGATATGTCTCTTGATAGCGTTAGATTTTATATTCTCAATAAAAACGAGAATAAAAGGGTAAAAGTGATAGGTGTTGAAACTGCTTACAAAGTTAATAATGCTCTTATCATATAATTTATGCGAATGTAGAGTATTACGAAAAAAGTAGTATTTTCGCACCCCTTAATAATTAGCAGATTAACCCGTCTTTAAGGCGATTGCAGCCATTAAGCTGAAATAAAAATGAGAATTCGCATATTAATAGGTCTAATTTATTGACTTATAATATGTAACTTTATACAGGGGTCGCACCCCGTGTGGGTGCGTGGATTGAATGTCCAAGGTTACCCGTAATGGGGTGGAGGATGTGGAAGTCGCACCCCGTGTGGGTGCGTGGATTGAATGCGGGTATATCAGTGAGCGTTTCGTGGATGTGGGCGGGTCGCACCCCGTGTGGGTGCGTGGATTGAAACCTCAAGGATTGTCCATCCTCCAGCCTCAACGTGTCGTCGCACCCCGTGTGGGTGCGTGGATTGAAACATAATTCCCAATTTATACAATATGTTGATTATCAGAGTCGCACCCCGTGTGGGTGCGTGGATTGAAACGAGAACCCGGTGGACCGGGTGGACGAGCGGACGAGGTCGCACCCCGTGTGGGTGCGTGGATTGAAACACCGCCGGAAGGGATGACAACCATCCACCACCGTATGTCGCACCCCGTGTGGGTGCGTGGATTGAAACATGGAGAGGAACTATATCGAGAAAAATTATTACACGTCGCACCCCGTGTGGGTGCGTGGATTGAAACATCTTGGAGTCCGACACGCTGGATTTCTTGAGGGCAGTCGCACCCCGTGTGGGTGCGTGGATTGAAACTTTGAGATTATATATTTGTGTCAAACAACAGTCTGGTCGCACCCCGTGTGGGTGCGTGGATTGAAACCATGATACCTACCGGTTCATCCCCGCCCTTAAACAGTCGCACCCCGTGTGGGTGCGTGGATTGAAACTTTTTTGCTTGGTAACTATAAACTCATCGAAGCATGTCGCACCCCGTGTGGGTGCGTGGATTGAAACTTCTGTAAAGGTTGCCTCATCGTATATCTCCGTGGAAGTCGCACCCCGTGTGGGTGCGTGGATTGAAACAAATCGGGGATCTTTGAATAGATTTTCAAGATCGTCGCACCCCGTGTGGGTGCGTGGATTGAAACAGCCGCACGATCAAGGCGTGCGTCCAATGTTAGATGTCGCACCCCGTGTGGGTGCGTGGATTGAAACTCAATCTCTCTGTTATTTCCATGTTACTCTATATCGTCGCACCCCGTGTGGGTGCGTGGATTGAAACAGTTCTCATGGGCTAATGATGTAACAGAGCCATTTGTCGCACCCCGTGTGGGTGCGTGGATTGAAACTCAATTCCTATACAGTGGGAGTGATCCTATATCGCAGTCGCACCCCGTGTGGGTGCGTGGATTGAAACACGGATAAGGATGGGGATGTCATAATACAGGAGGGAGTCGCACCCCGTGTGGGTGCGTGGATTGAAACAACCGGATTACTGGGTGTATGATATGCCCGGTCGGTCGCACCCCGTGTGGGTGCGTGGATTGAAACTTATGTACGGAGATCGCTAAACCAGAATATCTATTGTCGCACCCCGTGTGGGTGCGTGGATTGAAACATGATGTTCGTAGCAGATGAGAATGGCAATTACGATGTCGCACCCCGTGTGGGTGCGTGGATTGAAACTCCCCGTTTGTAGTGGGGTAATCCGTAATGGTAACGGTCGCACCCCGTGTGGGTGCGTGGATTGAAACCCTATAAGGGATAATGATCTTAGTGTTGTATCTTTGGGTCGCACCCCGTGTGGGTGCGTGGATTGAAACACCAGTTTTTTTACCGATAACAGCGTTTTCGTCAGTCGCACCCCGTGTGGGTGCGTGGATTGAAACCGAACAACTCATTAAACAGATTGGCAATTTGAGCAAGTCGCACCCCGTGTGGGTGCGTGGATTGAAACCCGACGTACATTATTTACGGCGACACGTTCCGGATTGTCGCACCCCGTGTGGGTGCGTGGATTGAAACTCAGAGTCGGGTATGATCAAGTCTTGATAAGCGGGTCGCACCCCGTGTGGGTGCGTGGATTGAAACAATTGAGCCGGTAATCCGTTAGCCCCGTTGTTGCCGGTCGCACCCCGTGTGGGTGCGTGGATTGAAACATTTGTAAAGCGCAAGCTTTTTCATAAAAGATATACTTACTTACGTGATGAAGTATATCTTCTATGGGACTTGAAGTGTTCTTCTGCGACGAAGGGATTAGTACTTCGTAAAAATAACTTTTTAAAGTCACTGACTCTGACATATAATTTCGCTTAGTTATTTCTGCAAAAATCATTCATATGTAAACAAGTTTCGTATATTCGCAACCTTATAATAGTTTAAATATGGCAGAGGAACTACGGATTAAAAACGGTGATAAACAGGAGATGTATGAGACATTGCTCCCGCAAATCGCCTCATTGGTAGGTAACGAGACCGACCTAATCGCTAACATGGCGAACATCGCCGCAGCACTCAAGCAGACTTTCGGTTTCTTTTGGGTAGGTTTCTACCGGGTCATAGACAATCAGTTGGTATTAGCGCCTTTTCAAGGCCCTATCGCCTGTACACGAATCAAATACGGAAAAGGGGTCTGCGGCACGGCCTGGAAGGAGACCCGTACGATCATCGTACCGGACGTAGACGCTTTCCCGGGACATATCGCTTGTAGCTCGGCGTCACGCTCTGAGATCGTAGTTCCCGTGATATGGGCGGATAAGGTAATCGCTGTCCTTGATATAGACAGTGATCAACCGGATAGTTTCGATGAGACTGATCAGATCTTTTTGGAAAAGATAGTGGAATTGCTTCCTCATCAGTAAGCCTCGCCTCAGTACTTCGCAAGAAGTACTGTAGTACTGCCTAAGAGGTACCGCAGTACTTTGTAAGGAGTACTCCAGTACTATCCGGAGAAATACCACAGTACTTTACAAGGAGTACTCCGGTACTCTCCCAGAAGTACCGGGACAAATGCTACTTACCGCAAATACCCTTGAACGGACAATAAGAGCAAGCCTTCCCCGTAGGGGTTTGCGTAAAGGGAATTTCTGGATTGAAGATCTCGTCCAAGCAGCCCCGCAACCCCTCCTCGAACGCTTGGGCATAACCGGAGAAATCCTCTACCTTCTCCGACTTCCCCCGTTCGATACGATGGTAGACAGATGGGTCGAACGGATCGGAGAAGAGGGAACGGACGTAATAAATGCCCGGTTGTATCGTCTTTCCCTTGTTCTCGGTGAGATGAGCGTACATCCAGCAATACATGAATACCTGCATCACGGCTTTCGCACGATCTTTCTCCTCCTTGTTGAATAGGCTCTCGATACTACTGAAAGTCGTAGTTCCGCTACCGCTCTTGTAATCGATGATACGGATAGCGTCGCGAACCTCGTCCACACGATCGATAAAGCCTTTCAACCGGATCTCGGAATGGTCGGAAAGGCTGATCAAGCCGTTTATCTTACGCTCGGACTCGATGTAAACGAAAGGGGTCAGCTTGCCGTCACGCTCCAAGATCTTCTCCACGTATTTGCGGATCATCTCGCCGATCAGGTAGTTTTGTCCGGTAAGGGAGCGAACCACCTCTGTCTTGAAAAACTCGCTGGCGAAAGCCCGGGCGATAGCTCCGGTAAGCAAGGCCGTATCCTTACGGATCGCTTTCAGCAAATCCACGGTAACCATCTTCCCTTGGAACGGCTTGTAAAGTTCCTCCATCACCTTATGCAAGATACTTCCAAATACATCGCTCTCGATCGTCTCGCTCACCTCCTCTTCCTCTCGAATGCCTTCCACGACGGAAAAATAGAATTTCAACGGGCAATCCAGATACGTATTGATAGCGCTCGCCGAGATCGCCTTGCTCCCCCCTTTCCGGTAAGCGTCTAAACGGCGCATGACATCCTCCCTTTTCGGCACGGCCAATGGCGGGGTTTTGGAGGAAGATACGTTATAGACCACCAATTTATCTCGCATCGGCACCTCATAATGATAATGCAGCTGGTGGACAAAGCGACTTACCTCTCCCGTCTGCAATCCGTTGCTGCGGGTATCGTATAAAAGGCTCACGTGGCTGGCACGCTCTATCAAACGATAGAAATGGTAGGCCCATACGCTATCTTGATGCTCGTAGGTAGGCAACCCGAAACCCCTGCGTAGGTTATAAGGGATAAAGGAGTTCGCCGCTTTCCGCTGCGGGAAAATACCCTCGTTCATGGATAAGATAATCAGACGGTCGAAATCCAAGGCACGGGTCTCGAGCACACCCATAATCTGGAGACCGGAAAGCGGCTCGCCGTGGAAAGGGATCGTGATCGTATCGGTTACCCGCTTCAATAGGCGGAAGAAGGTATCTATTTTCATCTCTACACAAGCGTCTCTCATTACCTCTCTCATGCGGTTTACCGTGGTGAAATAATGGAAGATGAACTCTTGCTCCAAATCGTTCGTCCGTAGGGTAGCGTCCTCCTCTTCTTCATCGGAAAGGGCGGACATAACCTTGTTCAGCTCTTCCAACACCTTGATCAGATAGTCCGAGAAGGCCTCCACCCCGGTCACCGGCGTGAACAGGATTTCTAGCAAAGGCGTTTTCCCTAACTCCGTATGCGAGATATAGATCTTGTTGTTCTCCGTGATCTCTTTCACCAAGGAGGAAATAATCTCCGGTGAGGTGGAGAGGATGTAGCGATGGTTCAATACTGGTAGCACGTCACGGAAATAGAACAACGGATTCCGGTCTATGTAGCGTACGTTCTTCTGCAACACCAAGATATACTCGATCAACGAGGCGACCGGGGTTCCCGCCAAGGGATAACCCATCGTGACGTTGATACGCCGGATTTGCTCCGGAATGGCGTTCAGCACCGGGATCAGCAGATGTTCATCGGGCAAGATCACCGCCGTACGCAGGGCTTCTTCCGAACTCATCTCCGCTTCCTTGCACCAATCGCTCAACAGGGTGTAGACGTGCTTGGCCTGCCCGATACCGGAAGGGATGCCGATCACCTCGATCTCGGTCTTTACCTTCTCCTCGGGGGGTAATTTCATCGAGGAAGGGAAGCTCTTCAGGTTACGGGAGACGAAATAAGAGGCCTTATTATCCGGATCGGTTACCTTATCGGATACATAATCCCAATAGAAATCCGCTATCTCCCGCTTCAGCAACTGGGCTAAGAAACGTTCTTCCGATACGGACAAAGCGTTCAAACCGACGAAGACTATTTGCTCATAAGGTAAATCCGGAGACTCGCCCCGTTCCATACTTTCCACGACCTCCCGGAAGATCATGCCCTCGTAACCTTTTCCCTCGGCGGCCAAGGTCGCACGGAATTCCTCATAGAGATCGTATAGCACTTGCCAGACCGCCAAGAACTGTTGCTGGTTCGGCGTATCGCCCCGGGGATAAAAACTGGACCAGAAACTACGGATAGCGGCGATCTGCTCATCACTTAAGAAATCGAAATCATTCTCTATCTCCCGTAGGTCCGTCACGTTACTGAATAGCATGCGGGCATTTGCCATGTACTTATCGATATCGTCGAAGTCGTTGAGCAACATCTCGCCCCAATACAGGAATTCATCGAAAGTCTCGGTGGAACCGCTTTGGCGGATGTAGATGTCGTACAGGGTAAAAAGCATACTGATCCGGTCGGCGGATTGTTTTCCGCTCAACTGGATAAAGAGATCGTTGATCGTAAGGATTGTCGGAGAGAAAAGGGGAATATCGGCTACCTCCGAGAGATATTTCTGGAAGAAAAGCCCCGTACGCCGGTTTGGGAAAACAAAGGCCAGACGACTGACCTCCGCCCCCCATTTCTCGTAAAAAAGAGACGCTACTTGATATAAGAACGGTTTCATTTATTCAAAAATTTGTACAGGCTGTAGAGACGGGGCACGCCCCGTCTCTACAATCGGATACGATTCACGTTATATTAAGATGTTCTCTATCTCCTGCAATTCTTCCCCGGAGAAAGAGATATTATCTAACGCTTTCAGGTTATCCATCAATTGGGCGACAGAGCTAGCGCCAATTAATACGCTAGTTACCCGTTCGTCCTTTAATAACCAAGCGAGCGCCATCTCCGCCAAGGTCTGTCCACGGCGGGCGGCTACCTCGTTTAGCTTACGGGCCTTTTCCACGGCCTCCGGGGTAACTTGAGAGGTCTGCAAATGACCGGTCGATTTCGCCGCACGGGAATTCTCCGGAATTCCACGCAAATACTTATCCGTAAGCAAGCCTTGCGCCAACGGCGAGAACGCTATCATACCCACACCCTCTTCCTTCAATACAGGCAATAAATCCGGTTCCGTCCAACGATCGAACATCGAATAGCGGGCTTGGTGAATCAAGCAAGGCACCTTATGTTCTTTCAGTACGGCCAAGGCCTTACGGGTCTGGTCCGCATCATAGTTGGAGATACCTACATACAAAGCCTTTCCTTGCCGGACGATATCAGCCAAGGCCCCCATCGTCTCCTCGATCGGAGTCTCCGGGTCCGGACGATGGGAGTAAAAGATATCCACGTATTCCAGTCCCATCCGTTTCAAGCTCTGATCCAAGCTAGCCATTAAATATTTACGGCTTCCCCAGTTCCCATACGGTCCCGGCCACATATCGTAGCCCGCCTTCGTAGAGATAATCATCTCATCCCGATAAGCGCCCAAGCCCTTCTTCAATATCCGGCCAAAATTCTCCTCCGCCGATCCGTAGGCCGGACCATAGTTATTCGCCAAGTCGAAATGAGTCACGCCATGATCGAATGCGGCGTGAGCGATCTGGATAAAATTACTGAACACATCCACACTACCAAAGTTGTGCCACAATCCCAAGGAAACGGCCGGCAATAAGATACCGCTCCGTCCGCACCGCCGATATATCATATCCGCATAGCGATTCTCTTCCGCTTTGTAAAACTCCATATGCTCTTTCTTTTTTTAATTAATATATCTCATCCGGCCAAGGAACCGGTTTGCCTGTCGCCTTAAACGACGGACGTTGCCCGTCCACTTTCCGTAAATACGTACCCAATTCCCCGGACAGACGCTTTACGATATCGGGATGCTGCCTTGCCACGTCATTATGTTCCCCTATATCCTCCGTGATATTAAACAATTCCTTCTTCCCCGTCTCGTAATAATAGATCAGTTTCCAGTCTCCATTACGAACCGAGCAAGTCGGACCGATTCCCGGCCCGTCATTACCCCATATATTCGGGCAGTTCCAGAATAAGCTACGTCCCACGGAAGGATCTCCCGTACCTTTTAATAAAGGCATGAAACTGACGCCATCTATCGGCTGTACGGTCTTATACCCCTTTATGCCTGCCATCTCCAAGATAGTTGGATAGAAATCCTCGATAATCAAGTATTTATCACATTTGCTTCCCGGCTTCACCACCCCCGGCCAACGCACGATCATAGGCTCACGGACTCCTCCCTCATAGGCGGAGCCTTTACCACTGTTCAAGGGATAGTTTTGTGTATGGATCTCGCCGTCACGCCATCCGGGCTCGCTGGAAAGACCGCCGTTATCGCTCATGAAGATCACGATCGTGTTATCCACCTCGCCATTCTTCTCCAACCAGTCCATCAAATCGCCCAGACTCTTATCCATACCCTCTATCAAGGCAGCGTAAGCCGCCTCTTTAGCCGTTAACCCCTTATCGATATATTTCTGGTAGAAACGCTTGTCCTTATCAATCGGGATATGGATCGCATAATGTGACATATATAGGTAAAACGGCTGGTTATATTTCTTAGCCTTGTCCAACGCCTTGATCGCCTCCTGCGTCAAGGCCTCCGTAGCGAAGGTGTCGCTTCCCCAATACTTTTCCAATCCGGGGATAGCGTTCGGAGCGTAAGGTTTACCATCCTTGGTATGCCCGTAATTATTCTCGCCGAGGTAACTGGCGAGACCTCCGGCGGCATGCCCGGCTATATTGACCTCGAATCCCCAATGATGCGGGTCCTCCCCCGGGGTATCGATTGCCCCGAAATGCGCCTTGCCGCAATGGATCGTGTGATATCCGTTATTCTTCAATATCTGCACGAATGAAGTACCCACAAACGTATTATTCGTCCCGCCCACTTGGGCCACGCCGTTATAATTCCAATCCGGCAAGGTAAGCACATCGCTCTCCCGATCGGTCGTCTTATCCTTAAAAAGCGTCCAGTTCGTAACCCGGTGACGGGCGGCGTTCGTCCCCGTGATCAAGCTGCAACGGGTAGGCGAGCTGATACTGCTAGCGTAGGCTTGGGTAAACATCATGCCCTCTTTCGCCAATCGTTCCATGTTCGGGGTCTCATATACCTCATTATAATGCGTCTTTTGAGTCCAGAAAGGCAAGGACGTATCCTCCCATCCCATATCATCCACCAAGAACAGGATAATATTCGGGGGACAACTGGTATTCTGGGCGTTCGCTACCGCCGATACCGACAATAAAGCGATGGGGATAAGCTGAGTCTTCTTCATGATTGGTAACGGATATTTGTATTCTACGAAAGTAGATATATTTCACCGAAAAACAATATTGTTTCATATACAAAATAATATTGTCTTATGTATTATACTTTTCCGGACATAAAATAAGGGGCCCTTGACAAAAAGAGTCCCTTACCTAATATCTTATACCCAATGATTTATCTGGAAAGCCTTAACGCAAACGATCCAAAGAACGTACCAGCGCCTCATCGGCCCCGATATTACGGATCGCCAGATAATCCAAGATCAGATTGACCAACGGGAAGGAAAGAGCGATCTTAACACTTACGCTGGCACCTTCCATATCCCCCTTCAAGGAATAGATCAAGAAGGCGAAGAAACCATAAAAGCCCAATATCAGCAATGCGTTGAACACGCAAAGACGGATTTGCAGGATTCTTTTCTTATATAAGAAGATCGTCACCAAGGCAATGATAGCGATGATAGCAGTCAAGGCAAATAAGCCCCACGCCGGGTATAGTAATTCCGGCTCACCGATCATCGTGCTCAACCCGCTAGCATCGAACGAGAAGAGGGCGTCTCCTTGTTGCAACACGGCCAACGGCAAGAATAAGGTAGCGACCGTAAGCGCCACGATAATTAGCAGGTAAACAGTTTGTATTCTTTGTAACATGGTAATTAGTTCGTTTTAAATGGAAAGGCCGACTCATTTGAGGGTCAGCCTTTCCGATGTTCAAAAATATTTCTTCTTAGAAGTTATTCTTCTCTTTAGCAGGATTCTTGTAATAAACCTTGCCATCCTCGTACTCTTGAGCGGCGATCAACGTTGATTTCGGAAGTTTCTCATAGTAGCGTGAAATCTCGATCTGCTCACGGTTTTCAAAGACTTCCTCCAAGTTGTCATTGTAAGAAGCGAACTCTTGAAGTTTCTTTTCCAGATCTTGTTTCATCTCAACACTAATCTGATTCGCCCGTTTTGAAATGATAGCGACTGTCTCATATACGTTACCCGTTTCTTCACTTAACTTCATCATGTCACGGGTTACCGTATTGGTAGGAGCGTTTGATTTTCTGTAATCCATTTTCGTTTTATTGATTAAATTCGCTTAATATGCATCTGTAATTCGCTTGCTGGCATAGTCGTAGAACTTCGTTACCTGCTTTACGTAGTTACCTTCCGGATACTCGTTCATGTAGTTGTAATATTCGTCAACCACATCCCGGTAACGGCCCTGCAACTTCTCCTCTACGGATACTAGCGCCAACTCGTACTTCGCACGGATGATAAGGAACATGAATTCCTCACGATACTTGGAATACGGGTAATTCTTCAAGGCGTTCTGCGCCGTGATCACGCAAGACTGGAAGTTATTCCCCATATAGGTACCTAGATTGAAATACAAGCGGGTGGCCATCAATTCCTTGTAAGCCAACTTCTCCTGAAGCTCGAACATGATGTTCTGCGCTTCCTCGGCCCGTTCACTTTGCGGATAATACTCCAAATAAAGTTGCAACTGCTCGATCGCCTTATACGTCTGCGACTGGTCTAACCGGGGATCCGGAGAGTCCAGATACAAACCATAACCGGAATAGAAACGGGATAATTCCGTAAACTCCCCTTTCGGATAGGTCGTATAATAGGTCTCGAAGTATTGCGAAGCCGTCTGATAATCTTTCTGACCGTAATAGCTTTGCGCCAACAAGTACAAGGACTCCTCGGCATAAGCTGTTCCTTTAAAGATTGTAACCAGTTCATCCAGCAGAGTAGCGGATTTCGAGTATTGCTTCGCGTTGAAGTATTTCTTCGCGTACGAATATTTCAATTCGTAATCCGTGCTCTTCAGTATCTTATTATACTCTCCACAAGAGGATAATAGTACTGTCATCATCATCAGTAAAAATACAACCTTTTTCATTCACATACTTTTAGCGTGCAAAATTAGTGCTTTTAGGCGAATAAATGAAACCCAAAACGTTAATATTTACAACTTATATAAATCGCTAGCAGCGATCAATTCCAATTTATTCGCTTTCAAAACCTCCGCGCACTTATTGACATCGTCCGGACGGATGATCACGTTAGCAGCGTCGCCTTGAGAAAAAGCGTACATATATTCAATGAAGATCCCGGCCGAGGTAATGATATCCATCGCCTTTGCCAAGGCTCCCGGCTGGTTGGGACAATGCAAGCATACCACGTCGGCCACGCTTACAGCGTATAACTTTTCACGAAGCACGGATATCGCTTTCTCCGTATCGGATACGATTAGGCGAAGGATACCGAAATCGGAATTCTCGGCTACCGTGAAAGCGGACATATTGACCCCTGCCTCCCCTAATATCTTGGCGACTTCCGTAAAACGGCCTTTCTTGTTTTCCAGAAAGATTGATAATTGTTTTATTAACATAGTACTTAATCTTTTAGAGGTTATACTAACTTACGTTTATCGATCACGTGTTTTGCCTTACCCATACTACGTTCGATACTACGCGGCTCCACGATCTTGATGTCCGGTTGCAAACCGATCACGCTCTGCATGCGGGCGGCGATCTTCTTTTTCAAGGCGATCATCTTGTTCATCTCGTCCGAGTAGTATTCTTGGCGAACCTCCACCTGTATCTGGAAAGTATCGGTATTGTTCATACGATCCACCACGATCAGGTAATGCGCCTCGAACTCCGGCAGCTCCAAAATTACGGATTCTACCTGAGACGGGAAAACATTTACGCCACGAATAATCAACATATCGTCACTTCTACCTAAAATACGTCCCATACGAACCGCCGTACGTCCACAGGCGCACTTCTCGTAAGTCAGCGAGGTCAAATCACGTGTACGGTAACGAAGCATCGGCATACCCTCCTTCGTAAGCGTGGTGAAGACCAACTCTCCTACTTGTCCCGGTTCCACCGGTTGTAAGGTATTCGGGTCCACGATCTCCGGGAAGAAATGGTCTTCCCACAGGTGGGTACCGTTCTGGCACTCACACTCGCCTCCAACGCCCGGACCGCAGATTTCCGTCAAGCCATAGATATCGTAAGCCTTGATATTTAGTTTCGTCTCTAATTCCTTACGCATATTCTCCGTCCAAGGCTCGGCACCGAACGCTCCGACACGTAGCTGGAATTCCTCCAAGGGAATACCGGACTGGTGGATGGTCTCCGCCAGATACAAGGCGTAAGAAGGCGTACAAGCCAAACCCTTCGCCCCGAAGTCGTGCATCAACTGGATTTGTTTCTGGGTGTTACCGCTACTCATCGGGATCACTGTACCACCGATATTCTCCACGCCGCAATGGGCGCCCAGACCTCCGGTGAACATTCCGTAGCCGTAGGATACTTGCACGGAGTCGTTCCTTGTCAAACCGTAGGCGGTCAGGCAGCGAGCCACTACCTCGGCCCAGATACCCAAGTCCTTACGGGTATATCCCACGACGATAGGCTTACCTGTCGTACCGGAAGAGGCATGCAGACGGACAATCTCGGACATCGGCACGGCCATCAAGCCGAAAGGATAATTATCACGCAAGTCTTGTTTTACCGTGAACGGTAATTTCGTTATATCATCTATTGTCTGTACATCGTCGGGAGTAATGCCCATCTCCTGCATTTTCTTACGATAAAACGGGGAGTTATGGTAAGCATGTTCAACAACTCTTTTCAACCGTAGGCTCTGTAGTTTCCGCATTTCCTCACGGTCCATACATTCAATAGTTTCGTTCCAAATCATGGTATTTGTCTGTTATCTTTTAAAGTTAGTAGTCTAAATCCGCCGCAAAGTAACAACTTTTTTTAAATCGGCACCCTTTTGTTACGAAAAATTAGTCACGAGGCGATCATTTCAACTCCTTCACCTTGATATTGCGGAACGCTACCTCATCCCCATGATCCTGCAAAAGGATGTGTCCTTTCGGAGCCTCGCCGAAAGCACCACCCGCATTATAAGATGGATCAGCGTATTTACTGCCCTTCACCAAATCACGGAACTCCTTGCTGCCACGCTCGTACTCCAATACCTTCACACCATTCAGCCAGTGCTCTACGTGGTTGTTCGGGAATACCTTCACCACGGCCGTATTCCACTCTCCTACGCCGTTGAAATGGATGTTCTCGCTTTTCTTCAGATCATACAAGCTTCCAAGGGTACGACTACCGGGGAAAGTCGTGTAAAGCTTGGCATCCGGGTGCTTAGCGTCATCCAATAGCTGGAACTCCAAGCCGTAAGCGGAGCCTTTTTGCTTCTCTTGCTCGGTCACGAAATATTTAATACCGCTGTTGGCCCCTTCGGTGATCTTAAAATCCACGCTGAACTCAAAGGCGGAATATTCATCCTCCGTAACGATATCGCCTCCGTTCGTAGACTCGCTACCGTCGGATTTCTGCACGATCAATTCGCCATCTTTCACCATCCATCCGTGATCCGGGAAAGCGTCTTTGTGCGCTCCACGCCAACCTTTCGTTGTCTTACCATCAAAAAGGAGCGCCCAACCCTCGGCTTTCTCTTGGTCGGTCAATTGATTGATCGCCGGTGTAATTACGGCCATCGGTACTACCTTAGCTGTCTCTTCCGTACTTTGCGTGTTTTTTCCACCGCAGGCGCAAAGGATCATAGCGCTCATGGCGGTACAAATTACTAGTGTCTTCATGTCTTATTTATTTTTAATGTATATAATCAAGCAATGTGTGCGTCCACAAAGATAATCGATTTCATAAAAAATAGACGTATCTTCGCGATATAAATATTAAATGATTATTTATATGAAACAACTAAAGACCGCCTTGTTCGATTTTGACGGCGTAGTAGTAGATACGGAACCTATTTACGATTTATTCTGGAACGATGCCGCTAAACGTTATGGCTTAGGTATCGATAATTTCGCTGATATTATAAAGGGTACGACCCTACCGTATATTCTGGAGAAGTATTTTTCCGGATATACGGAGGAGTTCCGCCAAATGGTGACCAAAGAATCTACAGAGTATGAGAAGACGATGCCCTTGCCTCCCATGCCCGGCTCCATCGAGTTCATCCGTATGCTGAAGGAGCACGGCGTACAGATAGGCTTGGTTACCAGCTCGGATAACGCGAAGGTGAAACGGGCTTTCGGGCTTCTACATCTGGACAATCTATTCGATACCCTAGTGACCGCCGACCGCATCACGCAAGGTAAGCCCGATCCGATGTGTTATCTATTGGCGGCGAAAGACTTGAACGTATCTCCCGAGGATTGTATCGTATTCGAGGATTCTTTCAACGGCATACAGTCCGGGAAGGACGCAGGGATGCGTGTCATCGGGTTAAGTACGACGAATCCGGCGGAATCTTTAAGAGATAAAGTATATGAGGTAATCCCCAATTTCGAGAAAGTCACGTTCGAGGATTATTTGAGATGGTAAGCAATCGAGAAAAAGGAAATGATTATTTCCTTCATTCCTTCACCTACCCCTTTACACACACCCACACACATGTATGCGTACATTAATAATACGCGTATGCGTATACGTGCGTGTGTGTGTAGGAGCCGGTGAAGGAATGAAGGAATAAAGGAAACGCCTGTACCGTCAATGGGCTACACCAGTATCGGCGAGAGCCGGAAGCAGTACTGGTGTAACCCCACGGCAGTACTGCCGTGGGGCTGTGACTATATTGGGATCAGAAACTATATCCTACGCGAACACCCAGCATGGCCTGATCGAAATCCTTGATGATATTATACTTCACCTCCAATCCTATCGAAAGATTGTCGGTAGCATAAACCTCACCGCCTAAACCGATATTGGCTCCCAGACGAGTCTCGTTATGAGAAAGGCCATGGCCCGCATCCCAATTCCAAAAGGACAGACTAAGCCCCGCTAATGGATAAAAACCGAACATCTCACTTAACTTCACTACATAATGAGCATTCAAGTCGATCGCCCAAGTGCTGTGATTGTCATTCTTTACGAAATAAGTAAGAGAGGGGCTCAAACGTACCGCATCCGTGATACAATAGCGGTAATCAACTCCTAACGTGGCATTCTTCGAATCGAATCCATAACCGATGTTAAATCCCACGGCAGATTGTCCTTGCTGCGTCTGCGCATAAGCTCCCAGACTAAAGACTGCTAACATCAGCATCATTACAAACTTTTTCATACGCTTTCTTTCGTTTAGTTCAACATTAGATTATTATTGGTATTTATTTTACTTTCAGTCGATCGCCGGCACTCTTCACGATGCTACGGTAATAGTCCTCGTCATATCCGGGAAAATCGGGAGACGCGGGCTGGCCGTACGGATTACGCTTGAACTGTCCGTTCACCTCTTTCTTCACGTTTCCATCGATGTATTTTACCAGCAAATACTCACCCAATTGCTTCCAGCGGGCGGTAGCGGAGTCTGAATTAGTCGTGCTATACCACGTTAAGAACTTGACAGCCTCCGCCGGGTCCTTGGCATACAACTCCTGAGCCGCCTTATCGATAGCCGGTACGGTCTCTTGATAACCATTCTCCAACTCCTGCTGTACCTTACGGATATCCTGAATCATGAAGCTATATTTGTGGTAAGCCATATTAGCCACCCAGTTATGAATCCAGAAAGCGGAAGTCCAAGAGAAGTTCAGCAAATCGCCGTTTCCCACCCGATAGCACTCCGGAACATCCGTTACCGACGCATATACAGGAGTGAAGACTGCCATATCAGCGTCGTCCACGGCAAACCACAAGATACCACCGATAGCGTCCGGCAACCAGTTACGCATTTGTGGAACAATCACGAAGCCCGTTTGTTGCGTCGCTATGGCACGTTCATTCGTATATTCCTGCCCGTCTACCTCGAACGTCATCGGCCGCCAGCGGTAAGGAACCTTATACGAGCCGGCACCGGCATCTTTCGTCATATCCAGATCCGTTCCCTCGTAATGGTCGCGCATGCCATTCTGTACGTCTTGAACGGAAAGCTTACGATTCGGCTTCACATACAGAGGCATCGGCTCCTTGGAAGGATCACCCTTGATAAAATCCGTATACTGATCCATCGTGGTATCATATTTACGGAAGAAAGACCATACACGAGCCTCGCATCCACGCAAGGCACTGAAATCATACGGGCAATAAGCCTTGGCGAAACTGAAATCAGCGTCCTTTCCCTTGAAATATCCTTTCTCACGGGCGAAAGAAACCACATCCGGCGAGTATATGCAATTCTCCTTATCGTCAAACGGTATCTGCTGGATACGGGACTGGTTGGCATGCGCCGAGATACAATCGTCCGGGATGCGGATCGCTACCCAAACGGCACCTTTGTTACCCGGTCCCTTACCGATCATCTCCATCACCCAAGCCTCGTTCTTATCGGCGATAGAGAACGTCTCGCCACTGCTGTAATAGCCATATTCCTTTACTAAGTCCGTCATGACCTTAATCGCCTCACGGGCCGACTTGGAACGTTGCAAAGCGATGTAGATCAAGCTACCGTAATCCATGATACCCGTCGTATCCACCAATTCATGGCGTCCGCCGAACGTACTCTCCGTGATAGCCACCTGATGCTCGTTCATGTTACCCACTACGGAATAGGTCTTCTCCACTTGGGCGATCTTGCCCAGCGGTTTCCCCGTATCCCATTCCTTCACTTCCAACATGGCGCCCTTCGGCCATGTAGCGGCGGGCCAACGATACATCTCCCCATACAGGGAATGCGAGTCCGCCGCATAACTAATCATTACCGAACCGTCTGTCGAAGCCTTCTTGCCCACCAGCAAACCGGTACAGGCGATAGCCTCCACCCCGGATAACAGGGCGGCGCAAGCGGTTAATAAAATCCAACTCTTCTTC
This sequence comes from Parabacteroides sp. AF19-14, assembly GCF_003635485.1. Taxonomy (NCBI): domain Bacteria; kingdom Pseudomonadati; phylum Bacteroidota; class Bacteroidia; order Bacteroidales; family Tannerellaceae; genus Parabacteroides; species Parabacteroides sp. AF19-14. Next base: position 242,608 of record NZ_QTMJ01000001.1, read on the forward strand.
ATATAAATAAAGTTTTAAGCAAATAAAAGCATATATACACCGGCGCCACAACAATAGCCGATCAACGCCAAGATAGAGAACCGTTTCGTATAATACATGAAATCGATCTTCTCCAATCCCATTACCGTAACGCCCGTAGCCGATCCGATGATCAAGATGCTACCACCCGTCACGGCGCAATAAGCCAAGAAGGTCCAGAAACCACCGTCCGATACGAAGAACTGGGCGTAAGGCGATAAGTCGGCCACCTGCTCCACGATCGGGTACATACCCATCGTAGCAGCTACCAAGGCTACGTTATCCACGCAGGAGGACAAGGCACCGATCACGAAGCTGATCAGATACGGTTCATGCACATGCTTATCCAAGAAAGCGGACATGATACCCAACTGCCCGGAGGTCTCCAGCGCTCCCACGGCCATCAAGATCCCCAAGAAAAAGAAGATCGTAGCCAAATCGATATTCGGCAACAATTGGGAAATACGGAGTTTCTGGGACTCATGCATGTGCAGCTTGCTATACATCAAATCCGTATAGAACCAAAGGATCACCAATCCAAGCAAGACGCCCAAGAACGGCGGCAAGTTCGTCACCATCTGGAAGACAGGCACCAACGCCAAGGAAAGCACGCCGATCACAAAGATCATCCGACGTGAGCGGTTCGGTATCTCTGGTATGTACTCGTCACCTTGCTCCTCCTCGCTCAACACACGCAAGGTAGATCCTTTCTTGAACAACCAGAAATGGGCGATCGTCAACGGCACCAACATATTAACCAAAGCGGGGATAAATACGTGAGAGATCTGGTGCATCGCCGAGATATTCTTTCCGACCCAAAGCAAGATGGTCGTCACATCACCAATCGGCGACCATGAGCCACCGGCGTTCGCCGCTATAATCACCATACAGGCATATTTCAAACGATCCGTACGATCCGGTACCAGCTTACGCAACACCGCCATGATCACGATAGCGGCTGCCAAGTTATCCAACAAGGCGGAGAAGAAAAAAGTAGCGAAACTTATATACCACAACAGCTTACGTTTATTCGGCGTACGGATATACCCGGTCACGGCCCTAAAACCACCATGCTTATCCACGATATCCACGATCAACATGGAACACATCACGAAGAAAAGCGTCTCGGAGACGTTTCCTAAATGATAAACAATCGCACGGTTCGATATAAAATTAATAAATTGCTCATGCGGGGGCAAGCTGGCCATCTCCGGGTTCTGGGTCAAGAACTCTTGAAAGATCGTATTAGAGCGTTCGACGAAAATATTGTAGGCATCGAACATCAATATCATCCACATAGAGATAGCCATGAACAACGCTATGGCCGCTTTATTTATTTTGATCTTATCCTCCAAGGCAATAGCGAGGATTCCTAAGACAAAAATGACAGGCATTAAAATAAACATATAATCAAGATTTTAATTGTTTATATAGAAGCTGTATCTCCTCCGGCCAAAGCGCCTCGTCCGGGGTCTCTAGGATTAAGGGCATATTGTCGAAACGGGGGTCCGCCATGATCATGCGGAAGGTATCAAGGCCCATCAAGCCTTTACCGATACTCTCGTGCCGGTCCACACGTGATCCCAGCTCCTTTTTAGAATCGTTCAAGTGCATCCCCCTTAAATAAGAAAAGCCGACCACTTCGTCGAAATGACGGAATGTCTCGGAAAATCCCTCCGGTGTCTTTATATCGTAACCGGCGGCAAGCGTGTGCGCCGTATCGAGGCATACTCCCACCCGGCTCTTATCCTCTACCTCGTTTATAATATAGGCGATCTGCTCGAAGGTATATCCCAAGTTCGAGCCTTGCCCCGCCGTATTCTCTATCACGGCACATACGCCACTCGTCTGAGCCAACGTGATATTGATCGACTCGGCGATGCGAGACAGGCAGGCATCCACCTCCATCTTCCCCAAATGGCTTCCGGGATGGAAATTCAACATTTTCAGTCCCAGTTGCTCGCAGCGTGTCATCTCGTCCAGAAAAGCGTCACGGGATTTCTGCAATCCCTCGGCGTCCGGGTTCCCCAGATTGATCAAATAGCTATCGTGCGGCAAGATACATCCCGGATCGTAACCGTACGCTTCACACCGCTCCTTAAATAAATGGATACTGTCCGCCTTCAACGGCTGCGACTTCCATTGCCTCTGATTCCGGGTGAAAAGGGCAAAAGCCTTCGCACCGATCTCATGGGCATTAACGGGGGCATTCTCAACCCCACCGACCGCACTCACGTGAGCCCCAACATACTTCATAATAACCTAACTTTTCTTTTTATTTATACTAATGTTCATCCTCAGTCTTACACCCACAAAAACCAAACTCCTCCATCGCACGTTCTTGCGGGGTGATGAAATAAACCATCTCGGCACGGGTACACAACTCATTCGCCGAGTTATAGATCTCGGTCTCTATGAAGATGGCGTTCCGTTTCCGGTCTGTCATCCGTCCCCGTATCGTCAGCTGGGGCTCGTCCGTAGAGATACTCTTCATAAACTTGGCGTCGAGGCGTGAAGTCACCCCGGAGGTCTGCAACTTCCGCAAGACCACCCAGCCGGCCAACTCGTCCATCAGCGTAGTCTGTATACCTCCGTGCAACGTACGCAGCCATCCTTGGTAAGTACCTTGAGGCTTCCAGAACGCCACGATATCGTCACCATCCTCAAAAAACTCCATATGCAGCCCCAGCGGATTGTTCGGAGCGCAACCGAAACACATATAACCGTCCAGCCCTTCCCACGGATTAATTATCTTTTTCATATCACGAAAACAATATTTATATGTTTTTTGTTGCTCAAAGTTAACAAAAAAGCCGGCTCTTGAAAGGAACCGGCTCTATAAATATCACAAAAAATACTCAACACGACTTATTCCTCGATCTCCGGTTGAAGGAAATCCACAAAGCAAAGGGCGGCCAACGCCGTTCCATAGCGTTTCTCGATCGTGATTCCCTCGGTGATAAAGTTAAGCTCTCCAAGATAATACTTCCCATACGTCTTCTGATGAAGATCGTTGATAACACGGATCAGACGAGACTCAAGCTCCTCGATACGGTAACGTCCGCTGACCTCACACACAAGGCCACCAACCTTCTCATCAAAGTTCTCATCCTTATACATCCATGCGTAAACCACACCAGCAGACACGAACTCATCCTGATATCCATGGGATACAGCCATGATCGTTTTCATTTCCGAACCAAATGGAGGAAGGTCTAGTTCATCCATGGTTGCCAGATGTGCCGTAGCGGGTATCACTGACGAATACGTCATGATATTGAAATCAGAGATACCGGCGTCATAAAGAGCCATGTGGTAAGAACCAGCGTGTTTCTCCAAGTCTGATTCGCCACTTCCTTTTGTAATAAAAAAGGTGTTTGGAATTAAATTCCCAACTTTCTTTACCATCTACAAATATGTTTTACTAATTAATAAAAGCTTAAGAGCGCACAAAAATAGAAACTTTCGCGATATATAACGCATAGTTTTCCCTATAAAACTTTAGCCGCAAACATATTTTCACTAAAAAATCATCACCGAACCCAGAACTTTCATCCCCTCGGCTCTGTTTATATAGTAAATCAACATAAAAAACTAGAAGACAATGCTTACATTATGTTTAAGTTTATTATTAATGATCACAAATAGTCAAATAACAGATAAAAAAGAAGAAGTTATGAAATTCGAGTTAATCCAGTTACCGTACGCAAACGACGGTTTAGAACCAGTTATCAGCAAACAAACAATTGATTTCCATTACGGAAAACATTTATTGAACTATGTAAATACCCTTAATAAGCTGATTGAGGGCACGAAATTCGAGAACGCTCCGCTGGAGCAGATCGTTCGTGAGTCTGACGGAGCCATTTTCAACAATGCCGGCCAAGTATTGAATCACAATCTATATTTTACCCAATTCTCCCCGAACGGAGGTGGCGAGCCTACGGGTAAGCTAGCCGAGGCTATCAAGTCTACGTGGGGATCGTTCGAGAACTTCCAGAAAGAGTTCGTGGCTGCCGGTACAGGCTTGTTCGGCTCAGGATGGGTATGGTTGGCTAAAGATAAAGACGGCAAACTTTCAATTACCAAAGAACCCAACGGTAGTAACCCGGTCGTTAAGGGATTGACTCCGATCATGGGATTCGATGTATGGGAGCATTCTTACTATCTGGATTACCAGAACCGCCGTGCGGATCATTTGAACGCATTGTGGGGGATTATCGACTGGGAAACCGTTGGTAAGAGATATTGATTTAATTTGATGTAAGTTACGTGTAGAGAAGAGCCGCCCGGGAGTTTTCCCGGACGGCTTTTTTCGTTCCCTTTTGAAAAAAAATACCTCCAGCTATTGCATCGTAAGATATTATTACTACCTTTGCACCCGCAAACGAATAACAGATGCCTCTTTAGCTCAGTTGGCCAGAGCACGTGATTTGTAATCTCGGGGTCGTTGGTTCGAATCCGACAAGAGGCTCAAAAGAATGTATTGGAATGGGCAGTTACCAGAGTGGCCAAATGGGGCTGACTGTAACTCAGCTGGCTTTCGCCTTCGGTGGTTCGAATCCATCACTGCCCACGAATAAAAAGGACTCTTCTTAGAGTCCTTTTTTGTTTCTATCCATAAAAAAAGTCCTTCCCTATCACTAGGAAAGAACTTTCAAAAAGCAAGGGAGATTCACTCCCTGCCAAATCCCCATCTATTTAAACGATCAAACCGACCTATTTCAAATTTAAGGCGCTTCTCTCGGCAGCTATGGATGCTTTTGCCGGAGTAGACTTGCGTGAACAATAATTGAATTCCACAGATTTATCGCCATCGAATGACTTCCATTTTAATTTCAACTTAACCGTCTTACCATTCGTATCCGGAAGGCTATCCAATTTAAAAGCGACCAGTCCATCCGCATATGCGCCATATACATCGCCATAAGCATTATGGCGGAACTCTACCTCATAAGGATTCTCCGGGTCCTTGCCTGTCAGTAGGTTTACAAAATGAGCCTTATTGCGGTCTCCCCAGATCGTCCTGAAACGGAGTGTCAGATATCCGTCCTCGGCGATGGTAACCCAATCGTTCACGATCTCCACAGGGTCGGAGCCATAGATCGAATCGTTGCTAGTCACCCCCAAATCCGGAGCGATTGGTTTTGTAAGGATACTGTCGATCCAATTAATATTTACGGCCTTGCTGTAAATTCCGCTAGACTCGTTCGTCTCGTCAAAATTCACCAACGCTCTCACCTCCTTCTGCCCGAAGGGAGAAGAGGTCATATTGACAGGCAACAAGGTCGTGCTATCATCCAATTGAAGAAAATATGAACCATCATCGACCGGCTTAACCGTCACCAACGCATTCGGCAACACTTTACTGTAAGGATAATCATCATCATCGTCCAAGCAAGATTGAAACCCCATAAAACAAGTAGCCGCCATTACACCTACAACTAATTTCCTAAAATTAAAGAATCCGTTCATAATACTTCCTTTCTAAGTTTATCAATTAAACTAATCAACCTTTTAATTCTATAAAATTAGAAATGCGTTTTAGGGCGGAAATGCTGCATATGCGTATGTTAATTAAACCAAACAAGGCATGGTTCCTTATTTCACGGCGAAATTATACTCGAAAGTATACTTATAAGAGCTTGCGGTTCCTCCGTCATTCTCATCGATAGTCATACCCGTTATATAATCTCCCACGGTGGTATAGGTGTATTTGTACTCAGCTTTCACCTCGCTCTGGTTAGGGATCGTATAGGTGTAGGCACGGATCGGAAGATTCCGGTTCTGGATACCATATAACAAGTTCAGAGGAGTTACAGACTCAAAGCCAACCGGCGAGAAAGAACCGATCACTCGCAGAGGGAAGTTCTTAGGAGCCTCCGCCACGCTATACTCGTACCTCATCTCCCGGCTATCCAATGACTGGGCATATAGAACCACGTTGCCGTTCTCCCATGTATATTTCTCGTACTCCGGATAACTTCTCTCCTCGTATCCCGTCCCAAACTCTTTCGGCCAACGGGCATTCCAAGAAGTCAACACCCAATTCGAGCCTGAATAACGATAGGAATATTCATCGCTTACATAGATCTCGTTGCTGGCGTATGGATTCTCTTGAGAGATCTTCTTACTTGTAATTACATTTCCGCTTAATGTATATTCCTCTATAACCTCACCGGAATGAATGCCCGTGACAGAGAATTTACCATCCGAATAAATGAACAATAACTTATCCACTCCCAAATTTATATTTGAGATCTTGCCATCGCTCGTATAATTGATATCAGCGGTAAAAAGCGGGCTTGAAGCTCCATCTTTATAACAAGAAACTTTCGTTAGCTTATTCAATTCCGGAACAACGGGATCGTCATCGTCTCCGCAGGCCGTCAAACTAGCGGCCCCTATTAGTAACAAAAATAGATACTTCTTCATCATTCTTTCGTGTTTTAATCTGTTACGGCAAAAGTAGGGCTTTTAAATGAATAACCACGAAAGTAACCTATTTTAAGTATTCCTGTTTGAAAAAATGCTTCTAAAATCGTAGTTTTGCATCATCAATATCAAAGATAACGATCTATCTTAAAATAGTTTACAATAAGTAATAATGTAAGATAAACAATATCTAAAATTTAATAACATGAAAATGAAACAACTGACAGTAGCGATGATCACCCTCCTACTCACCGCCTCTTGTAGTGAAAAACAACAAGATTACCCTTTCCGGAATCCGGAACTTCCCTTGGAGGAACGTATCGACGACTTACTATCCCGGCTGACACCGGAGGAGAAAATCGGCCAAATGATGAACGTAACCCCCGCCATCGAGCGTTTGGGAATCCCGACTTACGACTGGTGGAACGAGGCTCTTCACGGCGTGGCTCGTGCCGGACGTGCGACCGTATTCCCGCAAGCGATCGCCATGGCGGCTACCTTCGACGATAACGCCGTTCACGAGACCTTCACGATGGTCAGCGACGAGGCCCGTGCCAAATACCACCAATACCAGAAAGACAAGGAGTACGACCGTTACAAAGGTCTTACTTTCTGGACCCCGAATATCAATATCTTCCGTGACCCTCGCTGGGGACGGGGTATGGAAACCTATGGCGAGGACCCTTACTTGACCGAGAAGATGGGTGTAGCCGTAACCCGCGGATTGCAAGGCGATGATCCTAATTATTATAAGACACACGCTTGCGCCAAGCATTACGCCGTACACAGCGGCCCGGAATGGAACCGCCACGAATTCAACGCAGAAGCTACCCCTCGTGACTTGTACGAGACGTATCTTCCAGCTTTCGAGGCATTAGTTAAGGAAGGCGATGTACAAGAGGTAATGTGCGCCTACAATCGTTTCGAGGGTAAACCTTGCTGTAGTAGCGACAAATTATTGATCGATATCTTGCGTAACAGTTGGGGATACGACAATATCATCCTGTCCGATTGCGGTGCTATCGATGATTTCTGGAGGAAAGACAAGAATACGCCTCGTCATGAGACGCACCCGGACGCTGAGAGCGCATCCGCCGACGCCGTATTGAACGGTACCGACCTAGAATGTGGCGGTAGCTACCGTGCGCTAAACAAAGCCTTGGCCGACGGTAAGATCTCGGAGAAAGATCTGGACGTATCCTTACGCCGCCTGCTGAAAGGTCGCTTCGAGCTAGGTATGTTCGATCCGGACGAGCGGGTTCCTTATTCTAAAATACCTTACAGCGTAGTCGAGAGCCCGGAGCATATCGCCAAGGCACTGGATATGGCACGTAAAAGTATCGTTTTGTTGAAGAACAAGAATAATATGCTTCCTCTGGACAAGAATATCAAGAAGATCGCCGTAGTAGGACCGAACGCAGCGGACTCTACCATGCTATGGGCCAACTACAACGGCTTCCCTAGCAAGACCGTTACGATCGTGGAAGGTATCCGCAATAAAGTCCCGAACGCAGAGGTTATCTACGAGCTGGGTTGCAACCATACTGCCGATTTTGTCGTGACAGACCTAGGTAGCCACGTATCTTCCACGGCGGGACAGGGTTTCGCCTCCGAATTCTTCAACAATACCGAGTTCGAGGGTACCCCCGCCTACAAGGGATTAGCGAAAGAGCTTCATTATACCACTGGAGGTAACACCCAATTCGCCCCGAACGTGAACTTGACGAATTTCACGGCTCGCTTTACGGGTGAATTCGAGTCTCCGATAGATGGTCCTGTCGAGTTCAAACTATCCGGAAACGACGCATTCCGCCTGTATATCGATACGGCTAAAGTCGCCGAGGTATGGGAAAACGAATATGGAGCGGAAAAACTCTATACGCTAAACGCTAAGAAAGGTGAGAAATATCCCATAAAGATCGAATACATGCAACGCACGGGTAGCGCTGATCTGAACTTTACGGTAGGCGTACGCACACCCGTAGATTTCCAAGCTACGGCCAGCAAGGTTAAAGACGCTGATGTCATCGTATTCGTAGGTGGTATTTCTCCACGTCTGGAAGGTGAGGAAATGCCGGTAGACGCTGAAGGTTTCCGGAAAGGCGACCGCACGAATATCGAGATCCCGGCCGTACAGAAGGAAATGGTCAAAGCCTTGGTAGCCACCGGAAAGCCTGTAGTATACGTGGTATGTACGGGTAGCGCATTGGCATTGAACTGGGAGAACGATCATGTAAACGCTATCTTGAACGCTTGGTATGGCGGACAAGAAGGTGGAACAGCCGTGGCCGACGTTTTATTCGGAGACTATAACCCGGCCGGACGCTTGCCGATCACGTTCTATAAATCCGTAGACCAGCTTCCGGACTTCCAAGATTACAGCATGAAAGGCCGTACCTATCGTTACATGACGCAGACTCCGCTTTATCCGTTCGGTTATGGCTTGAGCTATACGACATTCGATTATAAGAACGCCAAGTTATCAAAGGATAAGATCGCTTCCAACGAATCGGTTACCCTCTCCTTCGATATCGCCAATACAGGCAAGATGGATGGTGACGAGGTCGCTCAGATCTACATCAAGAACCCGAACGATCCTGCCGGACCGCTAAAAGCGATGAAAGCATTCAAACGTGTGAACGTGAAGGCTGGCAGCGAACAACCGGTTAGCATCCAATTGGAACCGAAAGCTTTCCAATCCTTCAATGACAATACGCAGACCATGGAGGTTCGCCCGGGTAAATACCAAATCCTATATGGAGGTTCCTCGGACGATAAGACACTGAAAAAGATTGATTTAGTAATTGAATAAAAACACTATTGTATTCACGGCTGAACACAATAGTATTCATAGAAAAACACAGTAGTATTCACAATCGAATACTACTGTGTTTATGTATGAAGGTAATGATCAGAATTTTTTAATCAAGAAAGACGGATTGATACGCATGTAAACCCCTGCCGTAAAACTCGTGGCGCTTCCCATCGGTTGTTTTACTCCATCCGCATCATTCATATCTCCGGAGAGATGATGAAAAACGTCCACATCTACCCCTATCGAGAAACCCTTCGCTAGTTGCCGGGAATATTCCACCCCCAGATAGATCATTTGCGGACGGTCGAACGTAACCCCCTCATCAATCATCGAGGCCGCCCCGAAAAACGGGCTACCAAACATAGAGATGAAATCCTTGCAGGTCCAATACGACGTTTTCACCCGAAAATCATAGATATCGGCGGAAGCACGGGCATACAAGCCATATCCGCTGTCAAAAGGCCATATCTCTCCCGCTTGCTGATAATAACCGGTAGCATCCAGTTCCACGTTCAAGTTCTTGAAAATACGATGTCCGGTATTCCATACACCTCCGACACCGATCGCGCCATTCATCAAGGTTTGCACGGAATTGTTGAAGATCGTGTCGATCTCGCCTCCCCTATGCTGCACCAATCCTTGCACCGGCGTATAGAAATGGAAACGGGAAGCCGGGTCGTTGTACTTTAGCCGTGAAGAGATCCCGACGGTAAACGCCTCTTGATGCACATCCTCCCGGAAAATAAAGCTCTGCCAGTTCACCCACACATCCAAGTCGAAAGCCTTCGAGTCATACAACAACTGCAAGCCCGCCTCGGGATCGCAGGTCAAATTCAACTCCGGATTATAAAGAGGCTCTATCAAATTATGGTTGGAAGCGCCGTAAATATTTCCCAGCACGATGTTCACATGATCCGAGAGGGCCATCTGCGCCCGGAAATAGGGCAACACATGTACCCCTTTTTGGTATTGGTCTCCCTTCCAATAAGCGATATCCTGATAAGCCATGCTCGGATATTTATTCGCCCCATGATAGATCAACATATGGACACCCGCCTCCAACTTGATATTCCGCAAGGGATAATAAACCGCTTTGCCTTGTACCCAAAGCCCCGGCAACGAATACCCTTTGGTAAATTTACCCGTATACTCGTTATCCTTGAAGAAGCTAATATTATCCAACTCCACGGACAACTCCCGGGCCTTCTCCGGGTCGATATGATAATCCGTCTTATAGACACGATCCGCGATCTGCGCCTTCAGCGAGAGAGACCAACTCCCCAATCCCATCAAGCAAAGACCCACAATGAGACTCCTAACACCTATATTCTTCATCACTCTTAAAATTTCTCGCGAACATAAACAAAATACACCGAAAAAAGAAAGCGGGGAAACGGAAGTTTTCACCTCGTTTCCCCGCTTTTTCGTCTTATTTTAAAAATTTCTTTCTTCTAAAATTTAACGTCTAGGGATAGCTTCTTTAACAACCATCTGACGACCTTCGTACTCAGCTTGGTTCAACTCCTCGATAGCTTTTTGAGCCTCTGCAGCGTTAGGCATCTCAGCGAAAGCGAAGCCCTTAGAACGTTTTGTGTCACGGTCAACAATGATTTTAACTGAGTCTACAACACCATACTCTTCCAGAATCTGTTGTAAGTCTGATTCTCTTACCCGATAATTCAGGTTTCCAATGTAAATATTCATACGAAAATGATATAAAAAAATAAAAATTAATAATAAAACAAGGATGGTTGGTGAAGTCAATCTCTAAAAGAAAGTATTATCATCGCTGATGAATAAATGCTAAAAGATAAAAGAGCTATACAAACTATCTTTTGTTCATGGCACAAAGGAAAGCATTCTATTTGAATTAGCAACTATAAAACGATAATTATTTTCAAAAAAACATTCAAGCTCTTTATAACGTCTTTGTTGTTCTAGTCAAATAGTCCTAATTTATAGAAATTTTGACCAATTATATCAACGATATAGCCTAAAACTATCTCAGAAATCTCGTAACTTTGCGAAATTATTATTTGAACTAATAAAAGTTATGGATTACGCGATCATTGCCGCCGGCGAAGGCTCCCGCTTGGCGCAAGAAGGTGTTAAGTGGCCAAAGCCTCTGGTTAGACTCAACGGTGTCGCTCTGATAGACCGGTTGATAGACGTTTTTTTGAAAAATAACGCTACCTCTATCAGTATCATCGTAAACGAGGAGATGACCGAGGTACAGGATTACCTGAAGGCCCTGCGACTACCTATACCCTTTTACCTGTTGGTAAAATCCACCCCCAGCTCTATGCACAGCTTCTACGAGCTGAGTCATTATCTGGACGGTGATAAGATTTGTTTAACTACTGTAGACACGATCTTCAAGGAAGAAGAGTTCAGCGGCTATATCCAACAGTTCATCCAAGAGGATAAACTGGACGGATTGATGGCCGTCACTGATTTTATTGATGACGAGAAACCCTTATATGTAGAAACAGACAACGAACTTTACATCCGGAATTTCCTAGATCAGGCAGACGGTGATTGCCGTTACATATCGGGAGGTATCTATTGCTTGAGGCGTCCGGCTCTGGGTGTATTGAACAACGCCATCTCGCAGGGAATGTCGAGAATGCGCAATTATCAACGGCAGCTCATCGCCGAGGGGTTGAGGCTAAAGGCCTATCCTTTCAGCAAGATCATCGACGTGGATCACGCCGATGACATTTTGAAAGCCGAATCATTTTTAAAGTCATAAAGAATACTGTCTAACAATGAGTAAATTAACTTTAGCAGGTATCCGCAGAGGAAATCAATTCTCCCCCAATCATATCGGCAACGACGCGGCGATCTTCGCCTTGACAGCCCAGCATTTACGAAAATTGGGATGCGATGTAAACGAATATATCGAATCGGATCTGCTGCTACAAGACCCGAAGGAAAAGGGTATCTTTAATATGGTAAGAGACTGGAAGTCCATCCATAAGCTGCAAGAACTAGAGGATAAAAATTATTTCGTGGTGAACTCGGGTTACGGGATCGAGAATTGTACCCGTGAGAAAATGACCCGCCTCCTATTATCCAACCATATCTCCCATCCGGCAAGCTTAATCTTACGGACAGATGAGGATCCGACAGAAGCCCTTGAGAAAGCCGGTTTCTTTAATTGCTGGATCAAACGGGGAGATTTCCACGCCATTCATAGGGAAGACGTCACCTACGTAAGAAATCCGGAAGAGGCGAGAAGCATACTGAAGGAATACGCCATCCGTGGTATCCCGTCGGCGGTAATCAATGAGCATCTGGTAGGCGATTTGGTGAAATTTTACGGGGTAGCTGGAACCGATTTCTTTTATTGGTTCTATCCATCGAACATGCATCATAGTAAATTTGGCTTAGAAGTTATCAATGGTACAGCGAAGGGGATCCCCTTCGACGAAGCGCAGCTTCGTCTGCTCTGCCACAAGGCAGCCGAGGTATTGAACGTGCATATATACGGGGGAGATTGTATCGTCTCCGAGGATGGTGTCATGCGAATTATCGATTTCAACGATTGGCCCAGTTTCGCCCCTTGCCGGGAAGAAGCGGCGCCAAACATCGCACGTCGCATCTGGGATCTTATGCGAGAACACATCTAAAATCGTTTTAACAAAATCAATCATGAGTAAGACTAAGTCTACTCCCAGTCTGGAGTCAACCTTAAAATCTCTGGACACCGAGGAGTTTATCGATATTCATTTCTATCGTCCCATTGGTTACCAATGGGCTTTGTTCTTTAATAAATTGGGAGTATCGCCCAATAGCATCACGATCGCCAGCATCTTTATCGGCATAGCGGCAGGTATCTGTTTCTATTTCCAGAGCCTCGCTATCAACGTGATCGGCATGTTACTGTTAATCTGGGCAAACTCATATGATAGCGCAGACGGACAATTGGCCCGTATGACCGGACAGAAAAGTGCCTTGGGACGTATCTTGGACGGTGCCGCCGGCGATTTCTGGTTTATCGCTATCTACGCGGCAATCTGCTTACGCCTCACGCCGGAATGGGGAATATGGATCTGGCTATTGGCGGCTACGACGGGATTCTTCCATAGCAAGCAAGCGGCCATGGCGGATTATTATCGCAATATTCACTTGTTGTTCTTGAAAGGTAAATCGGGTAGCGAGCTCTCCCACTCTCCCCTATTGAAGGAGAATTATAAGAAGATGAGTTGGAAACATGACTTTATCTATAAATTGTTCGAGACCTTCTACATTAATTATACGATAGGTCAAGAAGCATGGACACCTAAATTCCAACACATGATGAACATCATCCGTGAGAAATACAACGGACAAGCGCCGGAATGGTTCCGTAAGGCTTTTCGAACAAAGAGCCTGCCATTAATGAAATATACAAATATGCTATCATTCAATACTCGGGTGATCGCTTTGTTTGTCAGCCTTTTCATCGACATGCCTTGGCTGTATTTCGTATTCGAGCTGACCGTATTAAACTCGATGTTGCTCTATATGATCAAAAAGCATGAGCATATTTGTGAAGATTTCAGCAAACAGTTATAACGTTTTTTTACCCCATTCGATTATGTTCAATTTAGACAAAGTAAAAGGAATCCTCTTTGATTACGGCGGAACGATAGACAGTAACGGCATGCACTGGGCAGAGGTGATCTGGATGGCGTATGAGGCCTTGAAGGTTCCCGTATCCAAAGCGGTTTTCCGTGATGCCTATGTACATGGAGAAAGAACGCTTGGAAAGAATCCGATCGTGAAGCCTCATCATACGTTTTTGGATATGTTGCGCTTGAAAAGCGATTTACAAATCCAATGGCTGAAAGAGAACGGGCATTTATCCGCCGAGGCGATTACCCCGGAGTTACCGGAACAATTAGCGGATTGGTGTTACGAATACGCCCGGAAGGCAATCGATAGCGCCCGCCCCATTCTGGAGCAATTAGCGGAACGTTACCCATTGGTATTGGTATCGAACTTCTATGGGAACATAGAATCCGTGTTGAAAGATTTCGGTTTGGATCATTTATTCGGCGCTATCGTGGAATCGGCGGTCGTAGGTATCCGTAAGCCGGACCCGGCGATCTTCCGATTAGGAGTGGATAAACTGGGATTTCCCGCCGACGAGATTGTTGTCGTAGGTGATTCCTATGATAAGGATATCGTCCCCGCCACCCGGATCGGATGCCAGACAATCTGGCTAAAAAGTATTGGTTGGAGCGCTTATAAAGGAAATGAGACTGCCGATATCGTATTATCTGACTTCACGGAAATAAAGCAAGTATTCGCTTTATAGAATATACATTTTAGACCAGTATAAGCTCAGAAATGACCTTTTTTGGTACTGATAGCATCCTAACTTTGCATATAAAAAAGTTAGGATGCTATGTTTTTAAAGAAATACATATGGCTTTCTGCCGCTACGCTCCTCACGGCTTGCGACTTAATCGACTATCATCCGTATGACGGCCGTCTGGATTCCGATACTTCCCAGGAGATCAACCCGACCAATATCGAGCGTATCGAGAAAGTCTGCGAAGGGAAAGACACGATCCGTTTTATTTTTATGGGCGATACCCAGCGGAGTTATAACGAGACGGAAGATTTCGTCAAGTACGTTAATCAATTAGATAGCATCGATTTCATTATCCATGGAGGAGATTATACGGAGTTCGGCTTAAAGAAGGAATTCGAGTGGAACGATGATATCTTGTCCAAACTAAAAGTGCCTTACGTAGGGTTGATCGGTAATCACGACGTGATCGGTAATGGCGACCAAGTATTTCGTAAAATCTTTGGGAATGAGAACTTCTCGTTTGTCGTGAGCGACGTGAAATTCGTATGCCTCAATACGAACGCTATCGAGTATGATTATTCCCATCCGGTACCCGATTTTAATTTCCTAAAGAATGAGATAGCGGATAGTACCCGTAATAAACGCACGATCGTAGTCATGCACGCCCCTCCCGGGAACGAACAGTTCGACAATAACGTGAAAGACGTGTTCCAACTTTATATCAAGACATTACCATCTTTAATGTTCTGCTTGCATGCGCATAACCATTGCGTATCGGCAGCCGATTTGTTTGAGGATGGTATTATCTACTACGGTTGCGCCAATATCGCCAAACGAAGTTATCTTCTTTTTACCTTAACCCCTGATGATTATATGTATGAAGTGGTCAATTTTTAAGCTTCTCCTCTTAACTTGTGTCTTTCCCCTTACACTCCATGCGCAAGAGGATAAATACACGAAACGAGTGCAACGGTACGAGAACGCATGGCAACGGGTCATCCCCCGCTATACGAAAGTACAATTCGCAGGTTCCATGGCGATGCTCTCCGTGGGTACCGGTTGGAATTATTACCGGAATCATTGGGAAACGGATATGTTGCTGGGTATCGTCCCCCGCAACGCGAATGATCACGCGAACGTGACTTTCACCTTGAAACAAAACTATTTTCCTTGGAATATCGATCTGGGAGAAAAAGTATCTTTCGAGCCTCTTTGTTGCGGTATCTACGTAAATTTCCTATTTGACCGGGATTTCTGGGCCAAGCAACCGAATAAGTATCCCCCGGGATATTATTGGTTCTCCACCCGCATCCGTAACCATATCTTTATCGGGGAGCGGATCACGCTCAAACTGAATCCAAATAGTAGCTGGCATAAATCCATCAGCTTCTTCTATGAGTTGAGCACTTGCGATTTGTATATAATAAACGCTATCGGCAACAGCTACTTGAAGCCAAAAGATTATTTAAGCCTTTCATTCGGGGTGAAACTACAGATCCTATAAAAGCAAGAAACGGAAGACATTCACTGCCCTCCGTTTCCCTAAACTACATAAAACACTTAAAAGAACAAACGTTGTCTATCAGAACGCTAGACCTAAGC
The DNA here is from genome assembly GCF_003635485.1 of Parabacteroides sp. AF19-14. Classification (NCBI taxonomy): domain Bacteria; kingdom Pseudomonadati; phylum Bacteroidota; class Bacteroidia; order Bacteroidales; family Tannerellaceae; genus Parabacteroides; species Parabacteroides sp. AF19-14. Next base: position 258,783 of record NZ_QTMJ01000001.1, read on the forward strand.
GGATACCCCAGTTATTCAAACCATCGATATGATAGCTGAGGACATCCCCCTTGTTGGTAGCGTAGTTATAATAAGCGGCCATATGTACGCCGATCTGTTTCTGAGGTGTGAAGTACACGGTCATACCGATCTCGGGAGCTACATAGAATCCCCAGTTACGATCATAAACCTTCAACACGTTCATGTAGGTAGACATCTCACTATAGCTAGCACCTAACTGAGCGCCAACATACGGTTGGAATTGTCCTTCCGGAGCGAAGTTATAACGGAAAGCTGCGCCAAAAGGCAACTGGAAGATAGAATGCTGTTGATCGGAAGTGATTACGGATGTTGAGTTTACCGGAATCGTCTGGCGGTCCACATACTCATTATTTGTATGATAAGAGATGAACGCACCTATAGCGAAATTAGGAATCACATAGTAACCACCCTCAGCGTGAGCACCCCAACCGCTAGTCTTCTTTGAGAAGTCTTGACCGAATGGAGAGTTGATCTGCCAGTCTACATTAAAATACGCGTTTTTCAAAACCTGGGCGCCAGCCAGAGCAGGCATCGCCATACAAACGATGAGTAAAGCGATTAATTTATTTATCTTTTTCATAGAACCTCAAACTTTTAATCATTCGAATTATTATTTCTTTACGTACGGAGATTGTACAAATGCTTGCTCGATAGCACGAACAGCTAGCTGAGTGTCGAATTTATCGGAACCAGACAACAAGCCACTCATGTAAGCGGTCCAAAGAACCGGAAGTTTAGCATCTGCCTTAGAAGCGGCAGGAGCATCCAAATCCACTAACTCAGTCAACAAGGAACCTACACTATAGCTATACACTACAGGATACGGGTAATACCAATTACCCCAACCCGGTCCCCAGTAACCCGGACTCCAATATCCCGGATAGTTCCACCACCAGTACGGGTAGTTGTAGCCATCGTTGTAGTCAGCGAAATATTGAGTACTTTGTACGTAAGAAACTTGCAGACCTAAGTCGGCGTTATCTTTGTCTAGCGTGCGTTTGAAACCGCGGCTTTCCATATTATTCACCAACGTAGTGATAATATCGTCTGCTTCATTGGCTGTCCAGAACTGAGGTTTCTCGCTTGTGCCGATAACCAATACACTATCCGGAATGTAGAACGTAGTGAACGATTCGAATTTCGCGTCCTTATCATGATTCGTGAACACCAGAAAATCATTGTCCAATTTCGACATGTCCGGGTCCTTTTGGCAAGAAGCCAGCAGAAGAACTAACAGAAAAAAAGGAAAAATCTTTTTCATCTCATTTTAACGTTTAAAACAGTTTATACTATTATTTGTGCTTATATATAAGTCACTATTAAAACAGCATGAGTTGAAAAAGGTTCTAAAACTATCCTTTTGGGTGTGTTAATTAACATATCCTAACCATACGACGGGCTTATGGTCACTGTAGTCTAAATTAGGAGAATCATAAGTTACACCCTTAAAATCAGGAGAATAAATTATGTAATCAATTCGAAATATACGCTTTAATTGACGAAAGGTGTACCCGAAACCGGAGCCACAGTCACGAAACCCATCCGTTAAATCACCTTTCACGGTACGGTACGTATAAGAGGCCGGTGTATCATTAAAATCACCGCAAAGAATCACGGGCCCCTCCCCGGCATCCAACATCTGACGGATATAATCCGCCTGAGTAGCCCGTTTCACGAAATTCTTCTTCATCTGAAAAGCCATATGGAAGGCGGCCTCGGTTTCCTCCAATTGTTTACCCTCGGCATGGGCTTGGTAAAGACGAGGCTTTACGGCATTCACGCTAGTCGTTTGGAAATGGTTATTAAATACACGAACACTATCCCCTTGGATATCCATGACGGCAAACAAGGATTTATTGCTAGACTCCGGGTATAGGATAGACTCAAAACGAAGGATCGGATATTTACTGAAAATAGCGTTGCCCGCCGCTTTCGTAGCCGAACGGGTAGAGCAATAATACGGTAGGAACGATAAGGTCTTGGCGACAGAATCCATCCGCAGGGCCGATTCAACAGGGCATTCTTGGAGGCAAACGATATCCGGGTCCTCCTTTCTCAGCCAATCCGCTATATTAGGAAGCTGTTTCTTTCCGTCCGTATTGAAATTATTCACGTTATAGGTAATCACCTTAACCGCTTCTTTCCCTATCGGAATCTCTTTAGGGAAGACCCGTATCTGGAACATCGATATCAAAAACTCCCAGTTCAACAATAACGCCGCCAAAGGTACCCAGCACCAATGGCTCCTAAAGACACACCACATCAAGAAAAGACATAGATTGACCGCCAATACCGGTAATAACACCAATCCGGGAAACGAGATCCACTCCTTCCCTTCCGGATTCATACGTCCGGTAGCGAATCCGGCTATGGCTGCCACGGCAAAAGCGATCGTAATCAACACAAATAAAATATATATCAACTTCTTCATCCTTCCTATCCTGCGATTTAAACAAAAAAGGGACTATCCGGAAAAGACAGTCCCCCAATTCATACACTATAACCTGTCCGCTTCCGGCAGGGATAGCTTTAAAAAACTTATCGAAGCGTTCCTTGTTGAGCCTCTTGGATCATCTTCTGATTAGCCAAGATCACGATCTCAACACGACGGTTCAACGAACGACCCTCGGGAGTGTCATTGCTAGCCACAGGATCATGTATACCTTTGCCTTCATAAACCATACGATCCGTACTTACCCCCTGCATCATCAGGTAATCGTAAACGCTCTTCGCACGTTTCTCGGACAAGGTCTGGTTATAATCCACCTTGCCGGTGTTATCCGTAAAGCCGATGATTCGGATATCCGTATCCGGATTGGCCTTCAAACTGGTAGCGAAGTTACGCAAGGCACTCTTGGAAGCGTCGCTCAACGTACTCGAGTTCGTGGCAAACAAGATACCGGAGTCAAAAGTAACCTTCAAGGCCTCACCATTGTTCACGCTTTCGATCTTCGTGTCCTCAGGCAGGGTAGCTTCCAGCTCCTTCTTCTGCTTATCCATTTTCTTACCGATTAACGCACCGGCTGTACCACCTACGGCCGCACCGATCACGGCACCCAATGCGGTATTTCCGGCCAAGGCACCAACGCCAGCTCCGACAGCGGCACCACCGCCTACACCGATCGCCGTACCCTTCGCCGTGTTATTCCACGTTCCGCAACTCGTAAACACCACTGCCATACATAGCAGTAAAACAGATAATAATTTAATGTTCCTCATCATCTTCTACAATTTCACTTAAACAACTTTATATATATAACAAATATCAATCAAACATGTTGATCGAATCGCAATATTCAAGTTCTCCTTGTACTATAAAAGTGATTTCCTCCGGTTCGAATTTGCCTACGCCGTCTTTCTGGGCGTTCTTAATTACATAATTTACAACCTCTTCCTCATCGATCTCGATCTCATCGTCGCCATCATCATCTAGCATGCCATTAGATTCATAGAAGTCGTAGATCAAGTCTACGATATAGTTGATATCGTCATTACTGAACTTTCCTTTCAGTTCTTGGGGAAGATAATTCTGGATAAATTTTACGGAATCATCCTCGTCATAAAGTAGCTCGTCATTGTTCGTGCTCATAATTAATCTTGTTTAATTGGTTTGAATAGCGGCAAATGTACGGAAATATTTTGATTTTATATCCCAAAAACAATTAAGCTTATTTACGGACGTGACTTAACAAAAGCAAATGCCCTTACTTGAACATAGTTCTAAAAGAGCTTAGGTTTTATAGGAAGCAAAGGTAATAAAAATACTTGATTATCATATAGACCTATTATTTTTTATAGCTTCCGGGCAATTTACTGTTCCGCATGATATTTTCTTTGAAAGAATATATTTCCAACCGAGTACCCCAAAGAGACTTCCAATATCTTTATGGATCACAAAAAACACTAAAGCCAGTCTTATTTGTGTTAAAATCAAAATACACCCCATCATTTATTTACATATAGTCATTTGATACTCAAGTTCTTTTAGAACTCAGTAAATGTATTAAATTATGATTACAATGGAACCTAAAATACAAAGTACCACAAGTACCCGAGCTCTCCGGAGCAAAATCGGGCCTATCAAGGCTTACTTATTCAAGACCTCATATGTAATCAGTCCAATCACGCCAAGCGATCTTAAACATTCCATGAAAGGTGCCTACAAATCATTCCTGTCTAAAACCGATCAAGCATACGGCCATTCCACGTCAACAATCAACCCCAAACTTTACCCTATTTCTACCTTTAAGCAAATGAGCCTCGTAGTAGTCCCGAGTTTCATGATAGAATCCCCATTCGAGATAGTGGCGATAGCCCTTATCGCCTTTCTACTTATCCTCCTTTCGATGAGGGAACATCGGCATAAGAAAGACATTCTTGACACCGAACGAAATATGGCCGAAGAAGTGATCCGCTTACGTGAGAAGGCGGAAGAATCAAACCGGTTGACAAGTGCTTTCCTCGCCAATATGAGCCATGAGATACGGACCCCATTGAATGCGATCGTAGGTTTCTCGACCCTTATCAGCGAAAGTGAGGATAAAGAGGAGATCAAAGAATTCGCTAAAATCATTCACGCAAACAATGAGCTACTCCTTAATTTAATCAATGACATACTCGATATGTCAAAAATAGAAGCCGGTATATTGGATTTCCTTTATACGGAAGTAGAGATTAACGAGCTTATACAAACCCTATGGCGGAGTTACCGATTCAAGATCAAGGAAGGAGTAGAATTCCGCACGGAACTGCCTGCGGAAAGCTACATTATCCATACTGAGAGAAACCGTTTATCCCAAGTACTGGCTAATTTCATCAATAATGCTTGCAAATACACTTTCGAGGGAATGATAACGATCGGATATGAAATAAGGAAAGACGATATTTATTTCTTTGTTACCGATACGGGAAAAGGGATAGCGGAAGAAAATATCTCCCGTGTTTTCGATCGATTCGCTAAATTAGATTCCTTCACCCAAGGTACGGGGCTCGGGCTGTCTATCTGTGAATTAATCATTAAACATTTAGGTGGAGAGATCGGCGTGGAGTCAAGCGTTGGAAAAGGATCTACATTTTGGTGCACGGTTCCCACCCGGAAATAATCGCACCAAGCCGTATCTACCTATTAGTGAAAAATAAAAAGGCGGAATGATTCACATAGGATCATTCCACCTTCATTATTTTATAGAAACACCACGCTTAACGTCAAGCGTTCAAGTCTACTTTAGTTCTTAAATTCCAGACCATCGTCTTTCCTATCGATCACGATCGGGCGGTTACGGTCTACCGTTCCACCCAGCAAAGCCTTTGACAACTCGTTCAAGACATACTTCTGAATGACACGTTTTACCGGACGGGCACCGAATTGAGGATCGAAGCCCTTGTCGGCGATAAAGTCCAAGGCCTCGTTCGTGAAGTCCAAGGCGACACCGTTCGTAGCCAACATCTTCTTCACGCTGTTCAACTGCAAGGATACGATCTTGCGAATCTCCTCCTCGTTCAGCGGAGTAAACATGATGATATCGTCGATACGGTTCAAGAACTCCGGACGGATCGTCTTCTTCAACAGTTCCAGTACTTGGATCTTCGTCTCGTCTACCACCTTGTCATGCGTGGCGGGTGTCATCTTCTCGAAGTTCTCACGAATCAAGGAAGAACCTAGGTTACTTGTCATGATAATGATCGTGTTCTTGAAGTTGACAACACGGCCTTTGTTATCCGTCAGCCGTCCATCATCCAAGACTTGCAACAAGATGTTGAATACATCCGGATGCGCCTTTTCGATCTCATCGAACAAGACAACTGAGTAAGGTTTCCGGCGAATCGCCTCCGTCAACTGTCCACCCTCATCGTAACCCACATATCCCGGAGGCGCACCGATCAAACGAGTCGCGCTGAATTTCTCTTGATACTCACTCATATCGATACGGGTCATCATATTCTCGTCATCGAACAGATACTCGGCCAACGCCTTGGCCAACTCCGTCTTACCCACACCGGTAGTACCGAGGAAGATGAAAGAACCGATCGGTCGTTTCGGATCCTGCAAGCCGGCACGACTACGACGAACCGCATCGGCGATAGCGTTGATCGCCTCTTCCTGACCAATCACACGGGTATGAAGCTCGGACTCCAGACGTAATAACTTATCTTTCTCGCTCTGCATCATCTTGCTGACCGGAATTCCAGTCCAACGGGATACCACATCGGCGATATCGTCGCTATCCACTTCCTCCTTGATCATAGCCGCGGCACCTTGCATCGTCTTCAACTTAGCCTGTACCTCCCTGATCTCCTCTTCCTTTTGCTTGATCTTACCGTAACGGATCTCAGCGACCTTGCCGTAATCACCCTCACGCTCCGCCTTATCAGCCTCAAACTTCAGGTTCTCAATATCGATCTTATTTTGCTGGATCTTATTGATCTGCTCCTTCTCGCTTTGCCACTGAGCCTTTTGCTTGGTCTCCTCCTCCTTCAAGTCGGCGATCTCCTTGTTGAGTTGCTCCAACTTCGAGGTATCGTTCTCACGCTTGATCGCCTCACGCTCGATCTCCAACTGTTTGATACGGCGGGAAACCTCATCCAACGACTCCGGTACGGAATCGATCTGCAAACGCAGACGGGCGGCGGCCTCATCCATCAAATCGATCGCCTTATCCGGCAAGAAACGATCCGTGATATAACGGGTAGACAACTGTACGGCAGAGATAATAGCATCATCCTTGATACGTACTTTATGGTGATTCTCATATTTCTCCTTCAAACCACGAAGGATGGAGATCGTATCCAACTCACTCGGCTCGTCTACGATAACGGTCTGGAACCGACGCTCAAGCGCCTTATCCTTCTCAAAATACTTCTGATACTCATCCAACGTCGTGGCACCGATCGAACGTAGCTCACCACGAGCCAAGGCCGGTTTCAAGATGTTAGCGGCATCCATGGCGCCTTCGCCTTTACCGGCTCCTACCAAGGTATGGATCTCATCGATAAAGAGGATGATCTCGCCCTCGGATTTCGTAACCTCGTTCACCACCGCTTTCAAACGTTCCTCGAACTCGCCTTTATATTTAGCTCCGGCGATCAACGCGCCCATATCCAACGAGAAGATCTGTTTAGACTTCAAGTTCTCGGGAACGTCACCCCGAACGATACGATGGGCCAACCCCTCAGCGATAGCAGTCTTACCTACACCCGGCTCACCGATCAAGATCGGATTGTTCTTCGTACGGCGGCTCAATATCTGCAAGACACGGCGGATCTCCTCGTCACGTCCGATCACGGGGTCTAGCTTACCGCTACGGGCACGCTCGTTCAAATTGATGGCGTATTTTCCTAAGGCATCGTAAGTCTCCTCGGCGGATTGGCTTGTCACCTTATTTCCTTTACGCAATTCCTCGATCGCTTGACGTAACTCTTTCTCTGTCACGCCGGCGTCTTTCAATATCTGTGAAGCGGTGCTCTTTTCCGTAAACAACGCCAAGATGATCGGCTCCAACGATACATATTGATCCCCCATTTTAGAGGAATAATCGATCGCCTTCTGTAAGACAGCGTTCGACTCGCTAGAGAGATAGGGTTCGCCTCCCGAAACCTTAGGATAAGATTCGATTTGGCGATCCAGTACCATATTCAGGTTTTGAGCGTTTACCCCTAATTTTTGAAAGATAAAATTAGTAACACTCTCACCCGTCATAATGACAGCTTTCAACAAGTGAACAGGTTCGATAACCTGTTGGTTATTTTTAGTAACCAACTGTACGGCTTGTTGAACAGCCTCCTGCGCCTTGATTGTAAAATTGTTTAAATTCATGTATTTAAGCTCCTTTCTTATATTCTTTTCTAAATTTATTTTACACTTATATCCTTACAAAAGAAATACCAAAACGAAAATATGACATTTTGTCTTAATATTATAAAACAGAATAGAGAACTTCCCGTCAAACCGTCCATTTCGGATGTCATTCGGACGTATCTTTTCAGAAAGAACAAAAGAGAGAGAAAAAGGTTTTGATAGTAAACACACAGTATCTAGGTAAAAACAGTCAATGTTCTCAAAAAAACACGTACGAGTTTTTCCGGAAACACGTACATGTTTTTTGAAATTCACGTACGTGTTTTTTTCGAGTGGTTATATCCTATAAATCCAATAATTTACGGATAGTCATTATAATACTTCCACGTATTCTCCCGTTTCCTGTTTCTCTTCTTGTCACGGGCACTTTTCCAGAAAATAGTCTCTAGTAAATCCTCTGCGTCGAAATAGACTCTTATGGTAGCGAGTACCCCTCCCCTTCGCTGGCCATCCTTCACGACATCCGAGTATATATTAGTCAGTTTTACGTTGGCAGCCATAGGAACCTTACCTACCTTAAACTCTTTCCAATCCTGATTCTTAGGGAGCCTAATCGTGTGCGCTTGCTTCTGTATGGCCAATGAACGGGAAGGTGACTTAAAATTCAGCAGCATGAATAGGACTGGGGTAATCGAATCATAATTAGTCAACCTACGTAAAGTATCTAACTGTACATATTCCGAGAAGTCTTTCGTAATCGGCAACTCACTTGGTGAGGATAACATATGGGTTCCCGGTTGATCGGGTCGTAGAAAAGTCCCGCTTTCTATCGCCTTCTGAAACTCAGGATTCAAACGTATCTCCTCCTTGCCGGATAAAAATTCTTGCAGGCGCAAAGAATCCTGTTCCGTCCACTGCGCATGGGCCATCGTAGGTAGGATGAATACTATCAAAAGGAATATAGGTCGCATCTTCACATCTCTCATCTTCATAATCCTCATTACATTTCTATCACCAAGACTCATTCCTCCATTAAATCCCCCATTCGAGTCGAGATACTTTAAGATTTATTGGGATGCTTATACCCTATTTGAATCTTAATATGGATTACCTTTATGCGATCAATCCAAATCCAATATAGATATGTTGATATTATTATCTCCGGCTAAGACAATGACCGGGACATCCAAGATAAAAGCGCCGCAAGGCACGACTCCACGTTTCCAGCAAGAGGCGAACGAGATCGCCCTGCATATGACCCAATTTCCCATTGACGAATTAAGTCGTATCCTCAAGCTCAGCCCGAAACTGGCGGCGGAATGTTACCGCAGATACCAAGATTTTCATGCGGAAGACAACCAGCCCTTGCAAGCGATACTCGCCTATACCGGTGTCGTATTCAAGAATATCAGCCCGAAAGACTTCACGGAGGAGGATTTTCTTTTCTCGCAAGAACATATGCGTTTCGTATCGGGATGCTACGGGTTACTTCGCCCATTAGACCTTATCAAGCCTTACCGGATGGAGTTCGACGTAAAAATCCCGGAACTAGGCGACGGGAATATGTACGCCTTCTGGAAGGACAGGCAAACAAATACATTAATCCATGACGTCCGACAGGGAGACAGAATCCTACTGAATCTAGCCAGCTTGGATATCCAACCCTCTTTCCAGTGGAAGGAGGTGGAGCGATCCGTCCGGATCATCACGCCCGAGTTCAAGATCTGGAAGAACGGCAAAGCGGAGACGATCGTGATCTATGCCAAGATGTGCCGGGGACAAATGAGCAGCTATCTCATAAAGAACCGGATTTCTGACCCGGAGGCATTAAAAGCATTCACATGGGAAGGCTTTTCCTATAAAGAATCCATGTCCGAGGGGGATAATTGGGTATTTCTACAAGAATAATTCTAGGCTTATCCAATAAAATCAGATGATCTACGTTTTATAAGAACAATTCGTAAAAATCATAAAAAGGTTTATCCTTCTTTAATTTAGCGGTGATATGAAAAGAACCTTTACATATTTATTACTACTTGTTCTATTGGTTTGCGGAAAGCAAGCCTATAACCTGTTAATCTCGAATGAATCGATCCGGAGCAACCCTACCGGAGCCTTGTCTGACATCGCGGATGAGGTAATCGCCATTCCATTACAGGACTCAGGGACGCATTCGATCAAGGAGGCCAAGTATATCCGTCAAGAGGGAGACAACCTATTCCTTATCAGCAATGAGACGCTTTACCGTTTCAATCGCAAGGGAGAATTTATCTGTCGCATCACCCATCCGGATGACATACGGGTAGCGGGGTATGTAGTGAACCCGGCCAACCAGCAGCTGATCGTACTTGGAAACACGGACGATATTTTCTATTACTCATTCAATGGTGATCTCCTTACCCGCAAGAAACTGAAATGCGACCTTCCGGAGAATAGGCATATGCTATCCATATCCATGCACAATAACCGGATATTTACCACCGAGGAATGTGTTCATGGGGATACGGCAGGGAAAACCGCCACGATTGAGAAACAGATCGTTGAATACGATTCCTCTTTCCATAAATTACAATCTCATACGATCCGTCCGGTCGATCTGGAACGTTCCGCATGCCCGATCGGTTGTCTCGCCCCGGAAGTAGCCGTGGAGCCCGGAAGCGGAACGGTTTATGCCTACGCCCCCTCCTATCAACCCGGGAACTTATTACGGGACACTTTATATATTAAGCAAAAGCGGCAAAGCCAAGCCTTGGAGAACCTTGCCGGAAAGAATACACTACCTTTGCTACCGATCCGCATGGGTAGCCGTTTCTGGGTATCTACTTACTATAACGCAGAGGATGAGTCCAAAAATTACACCTTCTGTTATGATACGGAGAAAGAACGATGCTGGCAGGTAAAAGAAGGATTAAAAGATAATTTTTATCAAACCGGTAATGTGCGACGAATGGACCCTATCGATCCCTATTGCCATTCCTATTGTTTCAGCAAATCCGGAGAGGATCTGCGAAATACTTTCCCCGCACAGGCCCAAGGGGAAAGCCTCGTGTTATTTATCGTGAAATTGAAAGGGTAAATCCAGTTAATATTTCAATAGAGAGCAGACTGATGGGTACAAAATAATATGTATCTTCGTACCATTCTAAAAAAGCATTAAGTACATGAAAAAACTTTTAACCTGCATTGCCTTGGGCTTTGCGACTACCAGCTACGCTGTAACCCCTTTGTGGATGCGTGATGTACAAATTTCTCCTGATGGAACAGAGATAGCGTTTTGTTACAAAGGAGATATCTATAAAGTACCGGCCAAAGGAGGAACAGCGACACAACTTACCACCCAAGCATCGTATGAATGCACGCCAATCTGGTCTCCAGACGGAAAACAAATCGCTTTCGCCAGCGATCGTAACGGCAATTTCGATTTATTCGTAATGCCCTCCAACGGTGGAACGGCACAGTGCCTCACCACTCATTCCGCCTCCGAGATTCCATCGGCCTTTACTCCCGACGGCAAATACGTACTCTTCTCCGCATCCATACAAGATCCCGCCCAGAGTGCCTTATTCCCGACCTCGGCCATGACGGAACTTTATAAAGTGCCGATCGGTGGCGGACGTACGGAGCAAGTATTGGGAACACCCGCCGAGATGGTTTGCTTCGATAAATCCGGAAAGACATTCTTATACCAAGACCGTAAGGGCTTCGAGGATGAATGGCGTAAACATCATACCTCGTCCGTCACCCGGGATATATGGATGTACGATACGCAAACTGGAAAACATACCAATTTGACCGACCATGCGGGAGAAGACCGCAACGCCGTATTTACCCCGGATGGACAGACGGTTTACTTTCTGAGCGAACGCAACGGAGGTTCTTTCAATGTATATTCATTCCCTCTCAACACCCCACAATCTATAACGGCGGTTACTAAGTTCAAGACGCATCCCGTACGTTTCCTCTCTACAAGTAGCGACAATACATTATGCTACACATACGATGGCGAGATCTATACACAACGTCCGGGAGTCAATCCGCAGAAAGTGCGGATTGATTTGATCCGTGACGATCAAGAGCAAATCAGCGATCTGAATTCCAGCAAAGGAGCTACCTCTGCCACCGTATCCCCCGATGGCAAGCAGATCGCCTTAACCCTAAGAGGCGAGGTATTCGTCACCTCGGCCGATTACAACACGACCAAACAAATCACCAATACCCCGGCCGCCGAAACAGGCGTATGCTTCTCGCCGGATAACCGTACCTTGGCTTATGCCAGCGAGCGTGGTGGTAATTGGCAACTTTACTTGGCTAAGATCGCCCGTAAGGAAGAAGCTAATTTCCCGAACGCGACGATTATCGAAGAGGAAGTTCTCCTGCCTTCTAAGACCGTAGAGCGTAATTATCCTCAATTCTCGCCGGATGCTAAGGAACTCGCTTTCATAGAAGATCGTATGCGGCTGATGGTAGTCAACCTTGAGACGAAGAAAGTACGCCAAGTCACGGATGGCTCCACATGGTATAGTACAGCCGGCGGTTTCGATTACTCATGGTCGCCGGACGGTAAATGGTTCACGCTCCGGTTTATCGGAAACAAGCACGATCCTTATTCGGATATCGGCTTGGTTAGCGCGCAAGGCGGGGAGATCACCAACCTGACCAATAGCGGTTACACCAGCATCTCCCCACAATGGGTACTGGATGGAAACGCCATCTTATTCACCACCGAGCGTTACGGAATGCGTGCGCATGCCTCATGGGGTTCCTTGAATGATGCCATGCTGGTATTCATGAATCAAGACGCTTATGATAAATTCCGCTTGAGCAAAGAGGATTATGAGTTGCAAAAGGAACTGGAAAAGGAGCAGAAAGAGGTAGCCGGGGACAAAACCGACGACAAGAAAAAAGAAGATAAAGCCGATGAAAAGAAAGACGAAAAGCCCAAGGATATCGTAGTGGAACTGAAAGGAACCCAAGATCGTATCCTACGTCTTACTCCTAATTCCTCCGAAATGGGTAGCGCCGTCATCTCGAAGAATGGCGAGACCTTATATTATTTCTCGGCTTTCGAAGACAAATACGACCTGTGGAAAATGGACTTGCGCAAGAAAGAGACCAAGCTACTCCACAAGATGAATACCGGATGGGCGAACATGGAAATGGATAAGGAAGGTAAGAACCTGTTCTTGTTGGGTAGCAATTCCATGCAAAAAATGGATATGGGATCGGAGAAACTAACACCGATTCATTACCAAGCGAACTTAAAAATGGACTTGGCCGCCGAGCGTGAGTATATGTTCGACCATGTCTATAAACAAGAGCAAAAACGGTTCTACAACGTGAATATGCACGGCGTAAATTGGGACGCTATGACCGCCGCCTACCGTAAGTTCTTGCCACATATCAATAACAACTATGACTTCGCAGAGTTGCTAAGCGAATATCTGGGAGAACTCAACGTATCTCATACTGGAGGCCGCTTCCGTCCGCAAACAAGCGGCAATATTACCGCCAACCTAGGCCTACTTTTCGATTGGAACCATAGCGGCAAAGGTTTATTAATCGCTGAGGTAGTGGAAAAAGGCCCGTTCGATCATGCACGTTCCAAGGTAAAAGCCGGTACCGTCATGGAGAAAATAGACGGACAAGAAATAACCCCGGACATGGATTACTCCAAGCTATTAAACAATAAGGCCAAAAAGAAGACCTTGGTTTCCCTCTACGATCCACAAACCAAAGAACGTTGGGAAGAGGTAGTCTTGCCTATCAGTAACGGTGAGTTAAATAACTTGCTTTATACCCGCTGGGTGAAACAACGTGCCGCCGACGTGGATAAATGGTCGAACGGACGATTGGGATACGTCCATATCCAATCCATGGGAGACCCTAGTTTCCGCTCCGTTTACTCCGATATCCTAGGTAAATATAACGACCGGGAGGGCATCGTCATTGATACCCGCTTTAATGGTGGTGGACGTTTGCATGAGGATATCGAGATCTTGTTCAGCGGAGAGAAATACCTCACACAAATAACACGTGGCCGGGAGGCTTGCGATATGCCTAGCCGCCGCTGGAATAAACCTTCCATCATGCTCCAATGCGAGGCTAATTATAGTAACGCACATGGAACCCCGTGGGTTTATAAGCATCAACACATCGGACGTTTAGTTGGTATGCCCGTACCGGGAACAATGACTACCGTCTCTTGGGAAACCCTGCAAGATCCGACGCTGGTATTCGGCACACCTATTACCGGTTATCGCCTGTCGGACGGTAGTTACTTAGAGAACACACAGCTGGAACCGGATGTTAAAGTCGCTAATTCTCCGGAAACTGTTGTCAAAGGGGAAGATACGCAATTGAGAACAGCGGTAAATGAATTGCTGAAAGAGATCGATAAAAAGTAGTTTAAAACGAGACTACTCTCATCGCCTGTCGGGAGTAGTCTCGTTTTATTATGTAACCTTCTATTAAAAAACAGGCGATATTCACTCTGCCTAAGTCGTGATATGCTTATAGGGAGAATGACTAAAATCCAAGAAACACATCTCATAGCAAATGGTCAGCCACACTACAATGCAAGGCCAAGCTTTTATCACATACGGACGGATCAGTCCATTCCGGACAATCGATGGAACCAGCTCTGTAGTGGATAAGCCAACAATCACCAAGGTAGTTATCCAAAGCCAATAAGTATATTTCTTATGGGGCGATACACTGCATATATACCAGATAGCGACTCCTATCATCGCTATGATATACCCACTCGCCTCGCTTCCCGTACTGAATAATACGACAAACAATAAAACATTAGCTAATAGCATAAAGCGAAAAGCCGGATATTTATATTGCGAGATCCTTAAATATGGAATGCAAAATAAAATCAAGCCCGGTATGATAAGCCACATATCGCTATAGTCCGGATTCCCGGATATCTTTCGAACCACTCCCAATAATGATATATTTTGTGGATCAGCGAACATATTCAACATATTTTTCACCTTCAATCGCTCAAACCAATCTATATACTGAGAGATCACATACTCAATCCCCGGTGTATAAAGTACCGGGATCACAAAGCAAACCAATCCCCAGAAAAGACAAGAGACTAATAATCTCACTTTCTGCCTTGAGAAGAAAAAGAACGCCAATCCCACGATTGGATAGATCTTGATAAATGTTCCGAGCATAATAATGCCTGCCGCCCAGAAATCCTTTTTCTCCAGTATCAAGACAAACGATAATAAGATAAAGGCCGCTACTGATATATTGAATTGCTGTACTCCTTGAGCCGTCATCAACTCACAATACGAATACCAATAAATAATGATTTTTTGGGTACTCGACAATGGCAATCGGCTAATCGCATAAAATAATAGGGCGGTATTCCCCGCTATCCATAAGATCATACCCAGCCATTCCGGTAACAGGGCGAAAGGAGCTATGATAAGACTGAATAAGACTCCATAATGGTTTGAATCATAATATTCCGGATAATGATCCCCATATAAGGTTAAGCCTTCGATAGCATGCCAGTAGACTCCTTCAAATATCTTATAATTATTATATTTCCCGATCAACAACTTGACAATAGCAAAAATAACACCTGTTAGCATCCATACCCCGAATACAGCCCGGGGCTCTCTCCATACCGGATGGGTGGCTAAAGTCTTTAATCTCATATCCAATTTCTTCCTTTCAATCAGTCCACAAAGATAAAAAACCTAATAAAACGAGCCTAATAAAAAAGAAAAGACTGTCTGGGTATATAACCCGGACAGCCTTTTCCTTTATGATACAGACTCTATTCTGAGTATTCCCTATTAATTAGCGAATGATTTCAAAGGAACACTTACTCCCATGTAAAGATTCATGGCGTTACCGCTGACCGGTAAGCATTGTGGAGTTACCTTTGTCAACATATAATCCGATCCGATAAAGAAATTGATCCAAGACGGTGAGAAATTCAAGGCGATACCATACGTCTTGAACTTACTATGGATAAATGAGTAGCTCAGCGTAGCCTCAAACCATTTCACCGGACGGTAATTACCGGACAATGTCAGTTCCGTATAGGCTTTCGGGGAATAAAGACGAGTGCTCGACAATAAACCGATACCTAACTTGTTTTCCAGCAAACGGTACTCGCCACCGATATTGATTGTCGAACGAAGACGGGTAGTGCTTCCGGACTCACCCTCTTTCTTGAAATGAAGCAAGTTCTCGAAATCTTCCTTGATAGCGTCAAACTGATCGCCCATGCTCGGTATATCACCGTTATTCTCGCCAATAGCCAGATCAAAGCCGTTAAAGTCGAAAGTTCCATCCAACTTACCTAGCGTGCTACCTCCCTTGCTCCAGCTGATAAAACCTAAATCAAGGACAGCGGCGGATAACATGATATTCTCGGTCAATTGGTACGTAGCACCCAAGTCCACTCCCATACCGAAACCGCTAAGACCCGGAGAATCGAAATCAAAGCTATTATAATAATCACGGCCTTGCTCGTCTACTTCCATTTCCGGGACCAAGCCTTTCATATTCGTCTGCAAGGTGCCGGTAGAGGTAACTTTCCAGCTAGTCTCTCCCATCTCAGCATGCATCTGATCGATCGTAGCGTCCATAGAACCTACGCCCCATAACAATTTAACCTTACCTCCGACTGTCAACTTATCCGTGATAGGACGAGAATATCCTACACCTGTCTCCAAATAAGCCTCGGCGTACGCCCTGATATTACGAATATCATAGGTACTCTGAGATCCATTACCCTTTTTCATGAACTCGAACAATGTCTTCGGAGCACGAATATTCGCCAAGCCCTTGATAGAAACATCAACCGTCCAGAATCCCTTGCCGGCGTACCAGCCACCGGATAGAACCTGCGTGCCAAAATCCATGTTTACCTGATTCTCGTCCTTCAAGCCATTCAGGAAAGACTCGGTATTCACGGAGTTATCCATGAACGTAACGGTCTCACCATTCTTCGGATAAATAAAATTATCCACAGCTATTCCGTTCGTACCATACGAAGCGCCAACCGCGCCTAATACCGGAATGGAGACATAGCCTCTCTCGGGACGATACGCCGGATTCATTGTCGTGCGTGCCGTAGAGGATTGCATGAAGTAAGAAGTTCGTATTTGCTGGGCGGATACCGACATCCCCACAGTGGTCAATAAACATAAAGCGCACAGACCTCTCTTATACATATTATATATAGTATTCATCTTTCTTTTTCGTAATTTAAATGGTTAGTACTGGGATCAAATAGAAATTCCGCCTTCTTTCTTGAGTTTCAAGTTGAAGGTCGTTTTCTGGCCTTTCTTCAAAGCCTCGCTTTGATCTCTACCCGTTAAATGTAAATTCAGGTCTATATGACGTGCGTCCTTCATTTTCGGCATATCCTCCTTCGTGATCTCGAAGACAACCTCTCCGGATTGTCCTTTTACCTCTTGCGCCGGAAATTGGATATCTACCGGTACATTGTTCTCATCCATGATCACCATCTCGATAGACATATCGAACGGCATCTCGTTCGTAACCTCTCCATAGATCCTCGCGCTTCCGTCCGAGAAAATATAGTCTACGAAATCCTCATCAAAAGCGTCCTCGATCCGCTCGACGGATACGGCGCTAAATTCCGGTGCCGGAGTCAACGGAAGCTCTACCGCATAGCGTAACTCGCTCAAGGCATCCATAGGAGCGTTCGCCCATTGTTTGCTATCGGCGGACAAAGACAAATGTATTTTTTGAGGAACAATCTGTACGATTCCCGGTAACTTCTCGTTCTTGACAAACTTAAAAGCATCCGTCTTCGGATCAAGAGGGCCGATCCAAATATTAGGAGACACCGTTGACAAGGTAAAATCAGAGGAAGTAGCCTCCTTTTTACTTGCGTTCTCAGCCTCGATAGACAAGCTACAATCCAAAGAGGCATTCTTTACATTCGACTTTAACGTAATGTGGGGGTTCGTTAACGCCAAAACGAAATCGCCATCGAACAAGCCATCGATATCCCCAGTCGTTATATCTTCCGAGGCGATCTCCACTTTATCAGAGGCGGCCCGTAAGCTTTTCCCCTTAATCTTCATCTCTCCATCATAGATCATGACGTAAGCCCCGTCGACTTCCCGAATGGAAGGGACTTTCTCTACATTCACAACGTCATCCGACGTTACATAACCCGTACCGAGGGGAGCTACCCAAGACTCACCCATTACCGCATCGTCCGTATTGACATCGCTTAAATCATACTTACTATCCACACATGCCGCTAAACAGCAAGATGATAGCAATAGCATCACTAAATGTTTGTTTTTCATATAAAGTTATTTTTATCAAAATTATGACCCTAACAGCGCGCAAAAATAAACAAAATAAATGAAAGTTTAGCCATAAAAAAAGAGTGGCATCGTATTATTAACGCCACTCTTAGCTTATACTATCTTTGACAATCAAAATATTCTTCCGCAAATACGAATCTTCATGACCGGATAAACCGTTAGCTTGTCCATGATCTTCGTAAAGGTATCATCCTCGTCTATCTCATTCAACAAGTCCTTTACATCCCCTGAATCCGTATACACCTCCGGTTTGCCATGGAATTGCACACCCAGCTCAAACATCACGCCAACCCGTTTCTTAGGAACCGCACGACCGAATCCAAGACCTAGATAAGGACGAAAACCGGACACTTTCAATCCACCGGATACATTACCGTTATTATCCACCGGAATCGTATAATCACCGATAACTATGCCCGCACTTTCTCCTTGGGCGATCAGGTCTTTCAGCTTATCACTATGCCCTTCTATCTTCACCAAAGAAGAACCACCGAAATAGGCGCCGGCCGCAACGAAGAACGAAGAAGCGTGAGGAAACGGGTAAACATTCACCAACAACTGTCCGGAAGTACGTTTCAAGCTACCTTTGACATCCATGGAGTATGTATCATTATACACACCCGCTCGCGGATCGTTAACATCTACATCCACGTCCGTATTAATGCTGAAACCCGGCATAAAGGTAAGACCACCTCTCAACGCCAGATAAGGCGTAATAGGAGTAGCGACCTCCACATCTACACCCGTCAAACCAACACCCACTCCTGCCGAAACAGAATTGAAAATCCCTAACTCCTTTTGAGCTGAGATAAAATTACACGTCGCAAACATGCTCACGAACGCACAAAGAAGAAATAGTCTTTTCATTTTCACCATATAAGTTAAATTGTTATTCACCCTAGACTCACAAAAATAAATAAAAAACATGAAACATTCGTTGTAAAAAAGAAAAAGCGACATCGAATTTGCCTCGATGTCGCTTTTTTACGGATAAAGTATACTATTTTACGTATAAGCGTACGTTATTCCTCCTCAGAATCGTCTTCCTTCATATTATGGAATACGTTTTGAACGTCTTCGTCTTCCTCTAATTTCTCGATAATCTTCTCGATAGACTCACGCTGTTCCGGAGTAACCTCCTTCAAATCGTTCGGAATACGTACGAACTCACTACTCAAGATCTCGAAACCATTCTCCTCCAAATATTTCTGGATCGCCGAATTCTGCGCGAACTCACCATAAAGAACAACCTCGTCCTCGTCTTCCTCAACCTCATCTACACCGAAGTCGATCAACTCCAACTCTAGGTCTTCTAAAGAAAGATCCTCTTTTTTAGCGATATGGAATACGCATTTATGATCGAACAAGAACTCCAAGCTACCGGATGTTCCCAGAGAACCACCGTTCTTATTGAAATAACTACGAACGTTGGCTACCGTACGAGTCGTATTATCCGTAGCGGTCTCAACGAAGATAGCGATACCGAAAGGACCATATCCCTCATAGTTCATCTCCTTATAATCCGTGAAATCCTTGGATACGGCACGTTTAATGGCACGCTCCACGTTCTCCTTCGGCATATTCTCCTTTTTGGCGTTCTGCATCAACACACGTAAACGAGGATTATTCTCAGGCTCCGGCCCACCTTGTTTTGCCGCGATCGTGATTTCCTTACCTAACTTCGTGAATACACGGGCCATATTGCCCCAACGCTTAAACTTTCTCGCTTTACGAAACTCAAACGCTCTTCCCATATGTTTATCAGTTTATCTTTATTTTATGTAATTAAATTCTTATCTCAATTGAGCACCTAGCTTTTGTTCCAGATTCGTCTGGATCTTCTTCATGATAGCGTCGATCTGCTTATCGTTCAAAGTCTTGCTCTCATCTTGCATGAAGAAGCTTACGGCATACGACTTCTTGCCCGCCGGAAGGTTCTTGCCCTCGTAAACGTCGAACAGAGATACCTCCTTCAATAGCTTGCGATCGCTATCCTTAGCGATTTTCTCGACCTCGCTAAACTGTACGCTCTTATCAAGCAACAACGCCAAGTCACGTTTAACGGCCGGGAACTTGGAAATCTCGGAGAAGGTTACTTTCGCCTTCTTGATCTCCTTCATCAACTGGGTCCACGACAACTCAGCGTAATAAACCTCCATATCGATATCCAGCATCTTACGAAGTTTCTTGCTTACGATACCCATCGTACCCAATTGACGTCCGGAACCGGTCGTGATACTTAGGCCCGAAGAATAGATATCATTCGTCAAGTTACCGAAAATAACCCGTTTCATATCCACGCCCAAGCGGGCTAAGATATTCTCTACGTAAGCCTTCAACTCATAAACGGAAGATTTCTCGTCCGGATGCGCCCAGTTGTTCTCCACCCGGTTGCCGGCTACCCAGATGCCTAGACGGTAATCCTCGCTGAACTGCGCCAAGGCCTCATCTTCCTTCTTGTTATCGATATTATAATCATAGCAATTACCGAACTCATAGAAACGGACATTGCCATTCTTACGCTTCATGTTATGCTCGATGCTCTCCAAACCTCCGAACAACAAGGTCTGACGCATGCAGTTCAAATCAGCGCTTAACGGGTTCATCAACATGACACAATGCGCTTCCGGATAAACAGACAGATCCGTATAATAAGCGGAGCGTGTCAAGGAATTGTTCATGATCTCGTTGAAACCACAACCGCAAAGTTGCTCCGAAATCAAGTTCTGCAATTTCCAGCTACGATCCGTAGGAGTCTGGTAACTTAAATTGGACTTCACGTTATCGCTGAACTCCACGTTATTATATCCGTAGATACGAAGAATGTCCTCGATCACGTCTACATCACGCTGCACATCGATACGATATACGGGAACATGCAAAGTCAAGCCCTCGGCAGTCTCGGATACGATCTCCATCTCAAGGCTTGCCAAGATACTTTTCACGGTTTCTACCGGAATATCCTTACCGATCAACGTATTGATCTTCTCGTAAGTCACCTCAACCGTATACGGTTCCACCACGGTAGGATAAACATCCTGTACGGCACCCGTGATCTTACCTCCCGCCAACTCTTGTATCAACAAGGCGGCACGTTTCAATACATACATCGTATTGTTCGGATCCAAACCACGCTCGAAGCGGAAAGAAGCGTCCGTATTCAAGCCAAAACGACGAGCGGTCTTGCGAATCCACGTCGGATGAAAACAAGCGGATTCCAAGAATACGTCGGTGGTCTCCTCCGTCACGCCGGAATCCAAACCGCCGAACACGCCACCGATACACATAGGTTCCTCGACGTTACAAATCATCAAGTCACGATCGGTCAACGTACGCTCCACGCCATCCAACGTGACGAATTTCGTACCAGCCTCGGCCGCCTTGACAATCACTTTATTTCCTTTGATCTTACCCGCGTCAAAAGAGTGTAAAGGCTGCCCTAACTCATGCAGGATAAAGTTCGTTATATCCACTACGTTATTGATGGGACGAAGGCCGATCACACGCAAGCGGTTTTGTAACCACTCCGGGCTCTCCTTCACCGTAACGCCCTTGATCGTAACACCGGAATAACGGGGACAAGCCTCCGTATTCTCTACCACGACCTCTACGCCCGGTGTCTCGTCATCGATCTTGAAAGCGTCTACCGAAGGACGTCTCAATTCGGCGGGCTTGCCGTTTTGCTTCAAATAAGCGGCCAAGTCACGGGCGACACCGAAATGGGAAGTAGCGTCTACACGGTTCGGGGTGATATCCACCTCCAGCACGTAGTCGCTCTTTACATTATAATAATCTTTAGCTAACGTACCTACAACAGCATCGGCGGGAAGTACGATAATACCGTTATGGTCGGTACCGATACCGATCTCGTCCTCGGCGCAAATCATACCGTTGGACTCAACGCCACGGATCTTGGATCTCTTGATGGTAAAGCATTCGTCACCGTCGTACAGTTTCGTGCCGTTCACGGCTACGACCACTTTCTGTCCGGCAGCCACGTTCGGGGCGCCGCATACGATTTGTAAAGGAGCCTCGCCACCTACATTTACGGTCGTTATATGTAAATGGTCAGAATTCGGGTGTTCCTCACAAGTTAACACTTCACCGATAACCAGTCCCTCAAGTCCGCCCTTAATGGTTTGAACTTCCTCTACTCCACCGGTTTCCAAACCGATAGAGGTAAGCGCCGCAGCAACTTCTTCTGGCTCCAGATCGAAATCAAGATACTCTTTCAGCCAATTGTAAGATATATTCATCGCTATAAAATTTATTCTCTAAAGAGACGGCCTCTATTGATAGCCGCCGAATTGACGGACAAAAGTACGAATAATAATTCAAACGATACAAAAATATCCTCATGAACTTCTACGAACTCTTAACTGCGCCAACGCATGCGTTTCATTCATTCTTAATTTTCTATCGCGAATCATAGATAATAGAGACTCACTTTACGATGAGTCAGAATAAAGATGTACCTTTGCGGGAGGTTTTAACGTTACAACTATTTTTTATGCGTATAGATATACTTACCGTACTTCCCGAGATGATCGAGGGGATGATTAATTGCTCTATCGTCAAGAGGGCGCAAGATAAAGGATTAGCAGAGATTCATTTACATAACCTACGGGATTACACCACTAATAAATGGAGGCGGGTGGATGATTATCCGTTCGGAGGAGAGGCCGGAATGGTGATGCAGATCGAACCGATAGACCGGGCGATCTCAGCGTTGAAAAGCGAACGGGAATATGACGAGGTAATCTATACCTCCCCGGATGGTGAGACACTCAACCAGCCCATGGCCAACAGTATGTCTTTACTAAATAATATGATTATCCTCTGCGGGCACTATAAAGGGATCGACTATCGTATCCGTGAGCATTTGATAACGAAAGAGATATCCGTAGGAGACTATGTCCTTACCGGAGGAGAGCTGGCCGCCGCTATCATAACCGACGCCGTGGTACGCTTGATACCGGGAGCGATCGGCGACGAGCAAAGCGCCCTCTCCGACTCCTTCCAAGATGACTTACTGGCCCCGCCTGTTTATACACGTCCCGCCGATTACAAAGGTTGGAAAGTACCCGAGGTACTATTATCCGGGCACCAGCGCAAGATCGAAGAATGGCGCTTGCAACAAGCACAAGAGCGTACGGCACGCCTCCGGCCGGATTTATTGAAATAGCAGCGGTAAAAAATAGAGCCGGGGATCATCCCCCCTGATGATACCCCGGCCCCTCTATCCACAAACAATCATGGCTACAACATCACTCTTATTTATTGAAACGTTCTTTCAATTTAGCTAACATGTCTTTTGTCATGGCATCCAAATCATACTCCGGCTTCCAGCCCCACTCTTGGCGGGCGCAAGTATCATCCAAGGAGTTCGGCCACGACTCGGCGATAGCCTGACGCAAAGGATCTACCTCATACTCCATCTGGAATTCAGGCATATATTTCTTGATATTATTAAAGATGATCTCCGGATCGAAACTCATCGAGGCAATGTTGAAAGAGTTACGGTGAACGAACTTCGTAGAATCCGCCTCCATAATCTCGATAGCGGCACGCAAGCCGTCCGGCATGTACATCATATCCATGAAAGTACCGGCTGCGATCGGGCAAACGAATTTCTCGCCCTTAGCGGCCGAATAGTAAATATCGACAGCGTAATCCGTCGTACCACCACCCGGAGGTGTTACGTAAGAGATCAATCCGGGGAACCGAACCGAACGTGTGTCCACGCCGAAACGGATATTATAATAATCACTTAACAACTCACCGGATACCTTCGTCACGCCGTACATCGTACGAGGATTACGGATCGTATCTTGAGGAGTCTTGTCTTTCGGGGTATTGTTACCGAAAACGCCAATAGAGCTCGGCGTAAATACGGCGCAGTGCATCTCACGGGCCACCTCAAGCACATTGAACAAGCCCCCCATTCCGATCTTCCACGCCAACTGAGGTTTAGCCTCTGCTACAGCCGACAAAAGAGCCGCCAAGTTGTAGATCGTATCAATATTATATTTTGATACCGTCTCAGCGATCTGCTGCTCGTTCGTGATATCCACGATAGCGGAAGGTCCCGATTCTAACAACTCGCCTTTAGGTTCCGCACCCGGGATATAACCCGCTACTATGTTCCCACCGTAGATACTTCTTAATTTCATGGTTAACTCTGATCCGATCTGACCGGTAGAACCAATTACTAATACATTCTTCATCGCGTTTAATGAGATTTAAGTTTTTTTCCGTCGGCAAAGGTATAGAGAATAAAACAGTTTAGACATGAATTTCTTCTCTTTTTTAGTATTAAAATTCAAAAAAAAAACAGACCTTTGTCTGTCGCTTTGACAACGAAGCTACTACTCACATCTAAATACTAATAAAAAACGAAGTTTTTATGTACGGAAAACTTAAAGAATTCTTGACAAATGAACTTGAAGGCATCAAAGCCGCTGGTTTATACAAGAACGAGCGTATCATTACTACGCCACAGAGAGCCGACATCAAAGTAAATGCCGGAAGTGATGTTTTGAACTTCTGCGCCAACAACTATCTTGGCCTGTCCGATAACCAACGACTGATCAAGGCCGCGAAAGAAGCCATGGATACACACGGTTATGGCATGTCGTCCGTTCGTTTCATCTGTGGAACGCAGGATTTGCACAAGCAATTGGAAGCAGCCATCTCCGACTATTTCAAGACTGAGGACACGATCCTTTACGCCGCATGTTTCGACGCTAACGGTGGTTTGTTCGAGCCATTGTTCGGCGAGGAAGACGCTATCATCTCGGATGCCTTGAACCACGCCTCTATCATCGACGGTGTTCGTTTATGCAAGGCTAAACGTTATCGCTACGCCAACGCCGATATGGCGGACTTGGAGCGTTGCCTACAAGAGGCGCAGGCCCAACGTCACCGTATCATCGCCACGGACGGCGTGTTCTCCATGGACGGCAATGTCGCTCCGATGGACAAGATTTGCGAGCTTGCCGAGAAATATGACGCATTGGTTATGGTGGACGAGTCTCACTCTGCCGGTGTCGTAGGCCCGACGGGTCATGGCGTAGCCGAGCAGTTTGATGTTTACGGACGTGTAGATATCTTCACGGGTACGCTGGGTAAGGCGTTCGGTGGTGCCATGGGTGGCTTCACGACCGGAAAGAAGGAGATTATCGATATGTTACGCCAGCGTTCTCGCCCCTACTTGTTCTCTAACTCCGTGGCTCCGGCCATCGTAGGCGCAAGCTTGGAGATGTTCAAGATGTTGAAGGAAAGCGACGCTTTACATACGAAATTAATGAACAACGTAAGTTACTTCCGCGACAAGATGCTGGCAGCCGGTTTCGATATCAAGCCGACTCAATCCGCTATCTGCGCTGTTATGTTGTACGACGCTAAGTTGTCTCAAGATTTCGCCGCCAAGATGCAGGAAGAGGGTATTTACGTAACCGGTTTTTATTACCCGGTAGTACCGAAGGGACAAGCTCGTATCCGTGTACAATTGTCCGCCGGCCACGAGACTGAGCATCTGGACAAGGCTATCGCCGCGTTTATCAAGGTAGGAAAAGAGCTAGGCGTTATCAAATAACACCTCTCTCATTCATCATACAAGGCCACATCCGGGCAAGATGATCTGGATGTGGCTTTTTAATCACTAAGAACAATCATGCAACTCAGTAACTACCATAGTCATTGTACTTTTTGTGATGGAAGAAGTATTCCGGAGGATTTCGTGAGATTCGCCATAACACACGGGTTCCGTGCGTACGGTTTTTCCTCCCACTCGCCGCTTCCGTTCGAGACCTTCTGGAATATGTCTAAAGACGATATGCCGGAGTATCTGCAAGAGATAAAACGACTGAAACAGAAATACAGCGATCAACTAGAAATATATGCCGGTCTGGAGATTGATTATCTGGACGAGACCTATAACGCCTCGATCCCCTATTTCCAAGAGTTGCCTTTGGACTACCGGATCGGTTCCATCCATTTCTTGCCCGTATCAGAGCGTCTGGTCGAAGAGAACATGGTCTGTATAGACGGCTCATTCAGGGAATACGCCCACTCCGTGGAGCGTCATTTCGAGGGAGATGTCCGGTTGCTTGTCAAGCGTTTCTTCGATACCACGATGAAAATGATAGAGGCCGGAGGCATCGATATCGTCGGGCATATGGATAAGATCTATATGAACGGACAGAAGTACGAGATCTTCAATTTTGAGGAGGATTGGTATCGGAAGCCTTTTGAGGCTTGTCTGGATCTGGTTCAGGAGAAAGGATTGATGGTAGAGGTCAACACCAAGAACTGGACCAAGAAAAAAGAGCTTTACCCCCGTGTGGAATACCTATCACGGATGCGGGAAATGAATATCCCTGTCATGGTGAACTCCGATTGCCATTATCCGGATTTGGTGAACGACGGTCGCAAGGAGGCTTTCAAGTTGCTGAAGCAAGCCGGCTTCAAGTCCACCCGTGAGCTCGTGAAAGGCAAATGGCAAGATATCGCCCTCTAGGATTTATTTTTCCGCTTATACAGGAAGGATTGCCAACGTTCCTCGGCGTTCCCTTGGCGAAACATGTCATAACGTGCCATCGTAAAGAACAGATCCGATAAACGATTCACGAACGCCATGATCCCGGCAGGAACCGGGTCTTTCCGATTCAATGTCCACAAGCGGCGTTCGGCCCTGCGGGTGATCGTACGGGCCAATTGGAGGTGCGCCGAAACAGGTGTGCCTCCCGGAAGGATAAAATACCCGTTATCCTCCATCTGGGCGGATAGATCATCGATATGGGACTCACAAAAGACGGTCAAATCATCGGGAAGCGGATTCGGATTCTTATCACGGATCGCCGATGGTGTCGCCACATGAGACATCACGGCCATCATCTCACGCTGTATCCTACCCAGCAACACCTGCCATTCATGATCGGGAGACAGCAACGTACGGACAATGCCGATCTCGGCGTTCAACTCATCCAACGTCCCATTCGCCTCAATACGGATGTCATCCTTATCGACACGCTCACCGCCATGTATGCCGGTTTTTCCTTTATCTCCTCCACGGGTATATATTCTCATAGGATACTCATTTTAGGACTTATGAAAAAAGACTACCGTATTCCGGCGATAAACACTATAGTATTCATTTCCAAACACTACTGTGTTTATCCACGAATGCTATAGTGTTCTCACACGAACACAGTAGTCTTTCCTATTCGTTAATCAAAGAAGTGCTTAAACTTACTGAAGATTTTCTCTTTCATCGTCTTATTAGGCTGGAAGTTCGGTGAATTCTCCAATCCGTTCAGCGTCTCTTTCTCCGTAGACGACAAAGTCTCGGGGATATATACACTCACGTTCACCAACAAATCGCCCGTACCATAACTATTGATGGAAGGAAGTCCTTTATTACGCAAACGAAGCACCTTACCCGGCTGTGTACCCGGCTCGATCTTCAATTTCGCCTTTCCGTCGATGGTCGGGACCTCTACCGTGGCTCCCAAGGCTGCTTGCGGAACACTCAATAGCAGGTTGTATAACAGATCGTTCTCATCACGAATCAACTCCGGATGCGGTTCCTCCTCGATAAGGATCAATAAGTCGCCGTTGATTCCACCATGTCGTGCGGCGTTGCCTTTACCATTCATGGAGAGCTGCATGCCCTCGGCTACACCGGCAGGGATATTGATCGTGATAATCTCATCGTCGCGAACGACGCCCTCACCGTTACACTCCGTACATTTCTTGACAACGATCTTGCCCTCGCCACCACAAGTAGGACAAGTCGTCTGCGTCTGCATCTGCCCAAGGATCGTGTTGGCGATACGGGTAACGACACCGCTACCTTTACACGTATCACACGTCTTCACACCCTCCGAGCCTTCCGCCCCGCTACCGTGACAATGCGAACAAGGCACATACTTCTTCACCTTGATCTTCTTTTCCACGCCGTTAGCGATCTCTTTCAGGTTCAGCTTCACCTTCACACGCAAATCCGATCCACGGTTCACACGGCGTCCTCCACGAGAACCGCCGAAACCACCGAAGCCACCAAAACCGCCAAAATGTCCACCAAAGATGTCGCCGAACTGGGAGAAGATATCCTCCATGGACATACCACCACCGAAGCCGCCACCTTGTGAAGCCCCGCCGACACCCGCATGGCCGAATTGGTCATAACGCTGACGCTTTTGCGGATCGCTCAACACGTCGTATGCCTCTGCCGCCTCCTTAAAGTTCTCCTCCGCTTGCTTATCGCCCGGGTTCTTATCCGGGTGGAATTGTATCGCCTTCTTACGGTACGCTTTCTTTATCTCATCCGCCGATGCATTCTTCTCAACGCCCAGCACTTCATAGTAATCCCTTTTAGCCATCCTTGTATTTGTTATTTGCCGATTTTCCGATTATTCTCCCACTACTACTTTAGCGTGACGTATTACCTTGTCAAATAAGGTATATCCAGTTTGTACGCAATCCAATACCTTGCCCTTCATGTCCGGTTCCGGAGCGGGAATCGTAGCGATAGCCTCAAACTCCTCCGTGTTGAACGGCTTACCTATGGCCTCGATCGGCTTTACGCCTTGCTGAGACAGATAGCCCATGAACTTACCGAAAATCAAGTCCACGCCTTCTTTAACGGCCTCTACATCCTCAGCCGTGCGGACGTTCTGCAAAGCACGCTCGAAATCGTCGATAATAGGAAGAAGGTTCTTTAACGCACCCTCGCCGCCAGTCTTGATCAAATCGGCCTTCTCACGCATCGTACGTTTACGGTAATTGTCAAACTCCGCCATCAAGCGCAGGTGGGAATCGTTCAATTCGTTATATTTCTTTTGCAAGGCTTCCACCTCGCCCGACACATTGTCAGAGCCGGCAGTTTCATCTGCCGCATTTGACTGTTCTTCCTGCAAATTTGTCGCTTCCTCATTATTCACGTTTTCGTTTTTTGAAGCGTTTTCTTTTTTCTCGTTTGGATTCATCTTGCTCATAATCTATCTGATTTTTTTCATTACTAACTAATTGTAAGCGAAATACGGTACCACATAAATACCCTTAAAAAGTATATACACAGCATCCATATCAAGTTCATACACTATTATAGCAGCAAATATATTGCCAACTATTCCACCACATCAAAAATATCTTTACCTTTGCCTATGTTTTAAACGAAACAGGTATTTTTAGAGTAAATAAAATTCCAGAATATGATGAGAAGTGTGATTTTATCAACGTTGCTATTAGTATTGGCGGTCTGTACGGTTTCCGCCCAAAACAGGAATACATCCATCTGCCGACTAGGCTTCACATACGATATCAGCCAGAGCAAGAACTGGGGAAATAACAAGCCGGTCATTAAAAGCGTCATCCCTTATTCATCCGCCGAGCAAGCAGGTATTAAGAAATACGACGTGATCGAGGAGATCAACGGTGTACCTGTGACGGAAATATCTGTCGATGAGATCCCACAACTGCTGAATCCCGCCGGAAGAAACGATGTCCTATTGACTATCAGCAACCTTTCCTCTCCTTCTAAACAAGTATTGGTAAAGAAGGACTGCAAGAAAAGTAACGCCATCACGGAAGACCAGCTGGCGTCCGCCTATGCGATGTATAGCTTGGAGACAACCAATGAGCAAGAATTCGTATGCCCGTTCAAGACTACTGTCACATCCGACGGCGTAGATTTCGGTAACTTCAAGACATTCGCCTTCTCGACCATCGACGAGAATAACCGTAAACTGGAAACGGTCATCAACGAATGCATCGAGAACGAGTTGACCAAAAAAGGACTTACGGTTGATATCGCGAAGCCGGATTTATTGATACAGACTTTCTATTTTTTCGATAAGAACCCGAACTATCTGGGAGCGAATAAAGTATTGGTAGAAAAAGAACCGACTTACCGGTACAACTTCTCGCACAGTAAGATGGAGAAATTCCCGTTCTTGAATTACGCCGCCGCCGAAGCGGAAGCCGAATATCTGTTGCAATTCGGTATCCGTATCATCGATCAAAAAGATATCCCCGGACGTGTACTCTGGGAATGTGAGGCGAACGAGTTGCTGGAAGACTCTTATCGTTTAGACGAATACGCCCGGGTGCATGTCCCGTTGATGTGTATGCAATACCCATACACGAAATACGGACGTAACGTACCGTTCAAGGTGAGCAAGAAGACCTATAATTATACGGGGATCAGCTACGATATCGATAAATTGGATCAAGTGGTTGACGTAGATCGTAACTCTCCCGCTTATGCGGCAGGCATCCGTCCCCGTGACATTATAGAAAAGATCGGCCGCCATAAGATGGATCATTCGGCAGAGGAGTTCTCATCCGCCTACAAACGCTTTATCACGAACACGATGCAATATCGTGATCCGAAGACGATGTTTACGGACGCGAACGGTTTCAAATATTGCATGTTTTGGGACGTATTCAAATATCCCCAAATAGCGGATGCGTCGCAAAGCTCCGATTACTTGCCGGCGTTCTCTTATTTATACTATTTCGCCCCTTATATTAATCCGTCCGGCAACAACGCCTGTACATTTAATATAAAGCGTGGCAAGACAAAATTAGAAGTAATTATCCGTCCTACCATTCGCTCTGAAGTGACGGTAGAGATCAAATAAAGATTTTACAAACACGTGATATATCCACAAAATTTTGAACAAAAGACGGGCTTTGATAAGATCCGTCACTTAATCACAGAAAAATGTTTAAGCCCGCTCGGGGAAGAGCGGGTAGCGGAGATGGGATTCTCCGCCGATTTCGAGGTCGTATCCAAGCGATTGGAACAAACCGATGAGTTTATCCGTATCTTACACGGAGACACGGAATTCCCCGCCAGTTATTTCTTCGACGTGCGCTATTCCTTGAAACGGATTCGGCCGGAAGGTACTTGGCTGGATGAACGGGAGTTGTTCGACCTCAAACGTTCCTTGCAAACGATCAATGACATCGTACGCTTCTTCAAGCCCATGGACGATGAGGAAATCAAGTATCCGGCCTTGACTGAATTGGCGGGAGATATCTTTGTCTTCCCCCAATTGATTGGAAAGATCGATAGCATCCTCGATAAATTCGGCAAGGTCAAGGACAGTGCTTCCTCCACCCTATCGCAAATCCGCAGGGAAATGACGATCACGATGAGCGGTATATCCCGCAGCCTGCAATCCATCCTCCGTGCGGCTCAATCGGACGGGGTTGTCGATAAGGACGTGACACCGACCATGCGCGACGGTCGTTTGATGATCCCGGTAGCCCCGGCCTTCAAACGAAAGATAAAAGGTATCGTACATGATGAGTCCGCCAGTGGCAAGACGGTCTTTATAGAGCCAGAGGTGGTCGTGGAAGCGAATAACCGCATCCGGGAACTGGAAGGGGAAGAACGCCGGGAAATCATTAAGATACTGACGGAATTCACGAACGTGATCCGTCCTTTAGCTCCGGATATCCTACAATCTTACGAGTTTCTTGCCGACATTGACTTCATTCGTGCGAAAGCGTTATTCGCGGAGCAAGTCAAGGCGATCAAGCCGATCGTGGAGGATAAGCGACAAATGGATTGGGTACGTGCCGTGCATCCGCTCTTATTCCTGTCTTTACAGAAACAGGGCAAGCAGGTAGTTCCCCTCGATATCGAGCTGACCGAGGGAAAACGGATCTTGATCATATCCGGTCCGAACGCCGGTGGTAAATCCGTTTGCCTGAAAACGGTCGGATTACTTCAATACATGTTGCAATGTGGTTTATTGATTCCTTTGCATGAGCGATCAAGAACCGGGATCTTCGAGCATATATTCATCGATATAGGCGATGAGCAAAGCATCGAGAACGATTTGAGTACCTACAGTTCCCACCTTACCAACATGAAGTATTTCGTGAAGAATTGTAACGAGCGGACCATTATCCTAATCGATGAGTTCGGTAGCGGTACGGAACCCCAGATTGGCGGCGCTATCGCCGAGGCTTTATTGGATCGCTTCAACCGGAATCATAGCTTTGGGGTAATCACGACCCACTACCAGAATTTGAAGCATTTCGCCGAGGATACGGAGGGTATCGTAAACGGTGCCATGTTGTACGACCGCCATTTGATGCAGCCCTTGTTCAAGCTTTCTATCGGAAACCCGGGTAGCTCTTTTGCCGTAGAGATCGCACGCAAGATCGGTCTGCCCGAGGACGTGATAGCCGACGCTTCCGCGAACGTCGGAGCGGATTATATCAATATGGACAAATACCTGCAAGATATCGTACGCGATAAACGGTACTGGGAAAGCAAACGGCAGAATATCCGTCAGCAGGAGAAAAAACTGGAAGATGTCACTTCCCGTTATGAACAAGACTTGGAAGCCGTAAACAAGCAACGGAAAGAGATCATCCGGGAGGCAAAGGCCGAGGCCCAACGTATTCTAGCGGAGGCTAACGCCAAGATCGAGAATACCGTCCGTGAGATCAAGGAGGCCCAAGCGGAAAAAGAACAGACCAAACTGGCCCGCAAAGCCTTGGAAGAGTTCAAGAACTCCGTCATGGCGACCGAAGAAGAAGACGATAAGATCGCACGCAAGATGGCGAAGCTCAAGGAACGGAACGAACGGAAGAAACAGAAACAAAAAGTGACGGCCCAGCCGATATTTAATAAAGAGGTGATAGAGGTCGGCGACAATGTACGCCTTAAAGGGCAGGTTTCCGCCGGAACCGTTATGGAACTACAAGGAAAGCAGGCCGTAGTAGCATTCGGGATGATCAAAAGCACGGTTAAGCTGGAGCAGTTGGAAAAGGTAAGCAAAGGCCAGATCAAACGGGAAATCCAGAAAAGCACGTTCGTCAGCTCCCAGACCACTGACAATATGCATGAGAAGAAGATAAACTTTAAGCAAGAAATCGATGTGAGAGGAATGAGGGGCGATGAGGCATTGCAAAGCGTGACTTATTTTATCGACGACGCCATTCAAGTCGGGGCAGGCAAGGTTCGCATCTTACATGGAACCGGTACGGGTATCTTACGTCAGCTAATCCGGGATTATCTGCGCACGGTTCCCGGTGTCCGTCGTTTTCAAGACGAGCATGTGCAGTTCGGAGGCGCCGGCATCACCGTTGTTGAATTCGATTAAAAAGAGATCCTTATTATGAGACGGAATGAATATACACACAGGAGAAGACATATATCCAACCGGCATTTATCGGACAAGTATTATTACGCCGGCGAACATGAGACAGCAACCGGCATCCGTCTCACGCAATACAACGAACAATCTTTGCATACGAAAGAGGTGCGGATAACCGACACCTCTTTCAGCAAACTATCCGACCCGGATCAGATCAATTGGTTCGAGGTTAGCGGATTGACCAACGCGGATGCCATTACCCGTATCGTAAAAGATTTCGGACTGCATAATCTGGACGCTAAGGATATCTTGACTCCCCAACACGTGGTCAAGGTAGAGGAATACAAAGGACGAATGCTTATCGTATTAAACTCCTGCTATTACGATGTCAATAACGAGATGCGGTCTGAGCACATCAGTATACTGGTAGCGAACAATACGGTTATCACTTTTACGGAAAGCAACAACCCCGTATTCGAGGCCGCTCATAAAGCGCTACTATCCAACATGCTGAACATCCGGAAAAAAGGCAGTGGATTGCTGCTCGCTTTCCTTCTAAACACCATCATAGCGAATCTAGTAGAATCCGCCTCAAAGGTAGAAGAGATACTAGAGGATATAGAAGAGACTTTGCTCGATCCTAAGAACGATCAGGGTAATATGGGTTCCCTAATCCAACAACACCGCCATGAGTACATGATTATCCGTAAGAATAGCCTACCGCTGAAAGATCAATTCTCAAAACTATTACGAACAGAGAACGGGATTATCACCCCGGATATCCTGCCGATCTATAATGACCTGCAAGACCAACTCCAATTCGTTATCCAAACAACGGAAAGCTGCCGGGAAATCACCTCTTCCCTTGTCGATCTTTATATATCCAATAACGATCTTAGGATGAACGCCATCATGAAACGGCTGACGATTGTCTCCACCCTTTTCATCCCTTTGACATTCTTGGTGGGCGTATGGGGTATGAACTTCAAGATAATGCCGGAATTGGATTGGCGTTACGGTTATTTCATAGCTTGGGCCGTCATGATAGCTACCGGAGTATTGACTTGGCTATATATGAAACGAAAGGATTGGTATTAAAACCAATCCTTACGATCTGAAGAATTTCTTCCTATACTTATAAAAAGTATTCTTAGAGACGTTGAAATGCTCGCAAATCGATCCTACCGATTCTCCCCGCTCCAACATGTTCATGATCTCCCCCTTATGGGCGTCTAAGAAGAACAACTTGGATTCCGAGCCTTTAGGACGTCCCAACCGCTTTCCCGTACTTTTCACCTGTTCCAAGGCGTCTTTTGTACGTATGGAAACCAGACTGTGATCAATCTCGTCTACTTGCTTGAAGACATTAATCATCAATTGGCGATCCATCCGGTCATCGAATATATAACGGTCGTTTATACAATAGACCGTCACGTCCTTCTCCATGCAAACGGTAAGTATCCCCATCAACTCATATAAGGTAAGACACAAACGGGTAATATCCGATACGATCAAGGCATCCCCTTTCTTCAAGCGTTCGAGAACAAGTTTTAACTTTGGTCCCGGCTGTTTCGCTTTCTCTCCGGATACTTCCATGACCCATTTATCCACATGGATATCTTTGGCCGCGGCAAAAGAAGAGATCTCTTCCCTTTGAATATCCAAGTGTTGCCGGTCTGTAGCCACATTTAAATACGCTATCGTCATAAATTTCACTAATTGTTTCTAGCGTGAAGGTACAAAAAGAATGAGTATATCTTCAAGATTATGGGATGTTTAACGCTTTATTTCGTACATTTGCGTTTATATTCATATATTATGATAACACATATACGAGTAGCTAGCCAACAATTGGAACAACCCCGATTCGAGTCCCCGAAAGAGTTGGTCTCTTGGATGGGCGCTATCCAGGCGCAGGAGTATGAGATGGCCAAATGGGCGATCGGTATTCGCTTGAGATCCTCTTCCCTTGAAAAGGTAAATGAGGCTTTGTACAAAGGTGATATTCTACGTACCCATGTGATGCGTCCTACTTGGCATTTCGTGGCCGCCGAGGATATCCGTTGGATGCTTATGCTATCTTCCGAGCGTATCAAGGCTGCCGTTATGTCGTACGCCAAGGGACATTTCGGGAAGATAGAAAAAACGCTGTTCACAAGATGCCTAGATCAGATCGGAAAGATACTGGAAGGATACAAAAGCCTGACCAAACAAGAAGTAACGGCGGAATTGCAAAAATCCGGGATTTTGCCCACCATAGATCACGTAAACCTTTTCCTTACATGGGGTGAGGTGGAAGGCATCGTCTGTAGCGGGATCGATAAAGGAAAGAAAACGACTTACGCCTTATTGGACGAACGTGTCCCTCCTACTCGTGAACTTTGCAGGGAAGAGGCTCTGGCGAGATTGGCATCCAGATATTTTCAAAGCCACTCCCCTGCCCAGTTACAAGATTTTGTTTGGTGGTCCGGGCTAACCGCTACCGAGTGTAGGCTCGCTATCAATCTGATCAAGGCGGAGTTAATGACCGAGACGTTCGATTCCCGTGAATATTTCATCCACCAATCATGGAAAGGAAAAAATGAGAGCGAACCTGTACTGCGTCTCCTCCCCGCCTTCGATGAATACTTGATCAGTTACAAAAACCGCACGGACGTATTGCCGCTAGAACATCATCCAAAAGCGTTCAACCGATTCGGCACCTTCTACCCGGTTATCTTGTATAACGGAAAGATAATAGGTAATTGGAGCCGCTCCATTAAAAAAAACACCATTCAAATAGAAATGGACTTTTTCGAGAAGAAGCCCCGCATTCCAGTGAAACTAATCCAGCAAGCCGAAGCGCAGATAGACGCTTTTTATAGAGGCTTATTGTACTGCCCAGCGCTTCAATGTCGGGAAAAATAATTTCATATTCGCTACGGCCTCCTCTTTCGTATAATGAAGGTCCGCATCTTTATTGAACTCATCGACAAACTGGACACAATGATCGATCATCTGATCCATCGTACAGTCCATCGTGAAGGCCCCGTCCTTATAACAATAGCAACAATATTCCTCATTCTTGCTTCCGTCATGGTTCGTTCCTAACTCCTCATTCTTTTGCAGCGGCATACCGCAGCTTTGGCAAAATTTTGTTTCCATACTAATTTATTTTATAGGTATATAAATCTTTGTCACTTGCGTATCGTCATCCTCTTCCGAATAACTCACATATTCCTCAAACGCCATTCCATGCCGCTTGGTATAATTGAAATCTATATTTATAGTATTATATAGTTCTTGTAATCCCGCATAACTACCTTTTAAGGTATAAACCGCATATTTTCCTTTCTGCAAACGAATCGTACCGAACATCCCCGATGGAATAATCTCCTTCCCGACCGAAGCATTACTCCACTTCTCGGTCTCTTCTCTCAGACGTGCTCGCAACTTATCCATATAAGCTTTCGGAGATACGCTGAATTGTTTCTTGAACGCTTTCGAGAAAGATTGGGGGTTATCATAGCCTACCCGACTCGCTAGATCTGCCAGACTCATATCTTCCGTATGCATATATAGAACCGCTCGCTCTACACGTTGCCTTGCCACATAAGCATATAATGACTCATTCAAGGCTCCTTTCATAATACGTAGTAGCTGCCGCTCGGACACGTTTACCTGCCCGGCTATTATATCCAGTCGTAAAGGGAGATGCAAATTCGCATTGATATAATCAATTACTTGATTAATTTTCCGTTGATATATGTTTTCCGTATCAGGCTTCATCCTATAGATTCTTATGATGACAAAAATACATAATCCCAACAGACTAACAATTGTCCAATCTCGCCAATTTGAGATTTCCCCTATATTTATTTAAAAGCCATCAACTTCAAGATTCTATAGATTGTAAAATCAGTAATTCTGTTACACTTATCAGTAATTGGTATACAAAAGCAATGGAATATCTTAAATAATTTTGTAATATGAATAAAATCAAGAAAACAAATATGAATATAAAGAAAATAACCATTGCCATGTTGATCACATTAATCTCCATTGGCAATATAAACGCACAAGAAATGAAAACTGAAATTCCAAAAATTAGTGAATTCCCTACAGGAAATGAAAACACCGGGTTTGAACAATATTTCTCGGGGAAGTCTTGGCTGGCGCCATTAACAAGCAATAAGGATTTAAACGTACCAATGTTTAACGTAACGTTTGAACCTAACTGCCGAAACAACTGGCACACGCATACAGGAGGGCAGATACTCATCGCCGTAGGTGGTGTGGGTTATTATCAAGAACGAGGTAAAAGCGCCCGTCGTTTACTACCCGGGGATGTTGTCGAAATCGCACCAAACATAGAGCATTGGCACGGCGCCTCACCGGACAGTTGGTTTTCGCATATCGCCGTAGAATGTAATCCCCAAACCAATAAAAACACTTGGCTTGAGCCGGTAAGTGATGAGGAATATGGGAAGGCCGTAAATGATAAGTAGTAGATTTTCCTTATCGTTTACACAAACCGAGCCTAAAAGACACTCCGGTTTCCCCTAGAAGAAACTGCAGTTTCTATCCTAGCGGGAAACTGTAGTTTCCTAAGAAAGAAATACAAAGAAACTATAATATACTAGTAAACAGAATATTGAATAATATATTCTCATCCTATGCCCTGTATATAAGACATTCTTCTCACAAAATTCAATCCGTGCAATTAATATCATTAACAGATTCATTCTCATACGCAGACTTTTGTGATTTTATAAATATATCACGGTACTCATCAAGTAAGTTAATGTCCTGCAAATCATTAACGCCTAAAATCTCACGGATTAAATCCGCCTTGCCTGCTTCTATCTCCACTTTCGGTATCATATATCTTAATTTAGATTAATAAATAAAATCATCTGTTTGGTGTTTTAAACAGACATCGTCACCCTTTTGTTTATACAAAATTTAAATTTAACACGACAAATTTTACAGTATCCGAAATTTATCCCCTTAACTTAATCAACCAATAAGGATAGTCAAATCCCTTTCTAAATTGTTATTCACTAACAAGGATATTTCAAAATCAAAAAATCAATCTTATGGAGAAAAATATTTTCTGGTTAGAAAATGACCAACTCAAAGAGATAGCCAGTTCATTTCGGGAAAAGGTTGAAGAGGGATTAAAACATGAAAATGCGGAGATACAATGCATACCGACTTTTATCTCTCCCAAAACCTCTGATATTAATGGAAAAGCATTGGTTCTCGATTTAGGAGGAACCAACTATAGAGTAGCGACCGTCGATCTTGGACAAGGATCACCAACCATCCATCCCAACAATGGGTGGAAAAAAGACATGTCGATCATGAAATCACCGGGATATACTCGTGAGGAGCTATTTAAAGAATTAGCCGATATGATTGTCGGGATAAAACGGGATGAGGAAATGCCAATCGGCTATTGTTTTTCTTATCCAGCAGAATCCGTACTCAGTGGAGACGCCAAATTGTTACGTTGGACAAAAGGAGTCGACATTAAAGAAATGGTAGGGCAATTAGTAGGTAAACCACTTCTCGACTACCTAAACGAACATTGTAAAATCAAATTTACAGGTATTAAAGTATTAAACGATACTATCGCCAGCTTGTTTGCCGGCCTAACCGACAATAGCTATGACGCCTATATCGGTCTGATCGTAGGAACAGGCACCAACATGGCCACTTTCATTCCGGCGGATAAAATAAAGAAATTAGATCCGAGCTATAATATACAAGGCTTAGTCCCTGTCAACCTAGAGTCGGGTAACTTCCATCCTCCATTCCTCACGACAGTCGATGATACGGTTGACGCCATTTCAGGCAGCCTTGGAAAACAGCGGTTTGAGAAAGCGGTTTCGGGTATGTATCTAGGCGATATATTGAAAGCGGCTTTCCCTTTGGATGAGTTTGAGAATAAATTCGATGCCCAAAAATTGACCGCTATCATGAACTATCCGGATATTCACAAGGACGTATATGTAGATGTAGCTCATTGGATCTACAACAGATCAGCACAATTAGTCGCCGCATCGCTACTGGGCCTTATTCAGTTACTAAGATCATATAATAAAGATATACAAAAAATCTGTCTAGTAGCCGAAGGCAGTCTATTTTGGAGCGAGAATAGAAAAGATAAAAACTATAACATTCTTGTTCTGGAGAAATTACAAGAACTCCTTAATGAATCCGCATTAGCGGATGTCGAAATCCATATCAACAATATGAATAACGC
Organism: Parabacteroides sp. AF19-14; assembly: GCF_003635485.1. Classification (NCBI taxonomy): domain Bacteria; kingdom Pseudomonadati; phylum Bacteroidota; class Bacteroidia; order Bacteroidales; family Tannerellaceae; genus Parabacteroides; species Parabacteroides sp. AF19-14. The sequence continues at coordinate 298,317 of NZ_QTMJ01000001.1, forward strand.
AAACTTGATAGGAACAGGTATAGCGGCGCTCTCTTGAAATCAATATGAATGAAGTGAATCTTGAACTATAAAATTACGTTTTTCAAAATAAATAGAAAGTGCGGGTATTCTTTACATACGATACCCGCACTACTTTTTCCGCAGAAAAATGATTGTATAATTCACTCATAGCGCATCGCACAAATGGATTCAGCCCCAGAGGATGAAATATAACCGCAATCATATCAATATTAGCTAGTGGTTTGGATTGGATATCGTAATCAATAGAGAATACCGAAATTTTCCGCCTTATTGATAGCTTCGATCGCATTATCTACATTTAGCTTTGCCAATATATTCTTTCGGTGATTATTTACCGTATAAATACTAAGATTTAGCTTATAAGCGATCTCTTTGCTCAGAAAACCTTGCCGAATTAATATTAGTATTTCTTTCTCACGCTTGGTTAATTGAGGTTCGGCTAGAATAACTGTCGACGCAAGTATCAGTCCTGTCTTTCTATTGATAACTGTCCGTTTAATTCTTTCGGTAGGCGATACAATCGGGATAATACTTGGTTCCGAAAATCTGTACCCGCTGATATTGTGCAAATTGTATCTGTTCTCATTTATCTATTATGCTTTACTTTGCATTATTTTAGTTTTCAAATATATTTAATGATTATGAAGTTGAAATTTGCCAAGAGAATGTCTTATATAAAGGCTTCGGAAATAAGAGAAATACTCAAAGTTACAGAACGGGAAGATGTTATTTCATTTGCTGGTGGACTACCTGCCCCTGAGCTATTCCCCATAGATGAAATTAACAAAATGAATCAGGTCGTTTTGCAAGAAGCAGGAGCAAAAGCTCTTCAATATACGACTACTGAAGGGTATTATCCTTTACGTGAATGGATTGCCAAACGAATGAATGAACGCTTAGGGACATCGTTTGATAAGGATAATATTCTTATAACTCACGGTTCGCAACAAGGATTAGATTTATCCGGAAAAGTATTTCTGGACGATGGTGATATCGTATTGTGTGAAAGCCCCACCTATTTAGCAGCAATTAGCGCATTCAAATCATATGGGAGTGGCTTCATTGAAATTCCAACAGATGAAGAAGGCATGGATATGGCTACTTTGGAAGAGGTACTGAATAATACTCAAAATATAAAACTAATATATGTAATACCAACCTTTCAAAATCCCACTGGAAAAACATGGAGTTTGGAAAGACGAAAAAAACTGGCTGAACTATCTGCTTTATATGATATTCCTGTTATTGAAGATAACCCTTATGGAGAATTAAGGTTTGAAGGAGAGTCTTTACCCTCTATAAAGTCTTTTGATAAGGTAGGTAATATCTTATGTACTGGTAGTTTTTCTAAAATCTTTTGTCCGGGCTTTCGGATTGGGTGGATTGCAGGTGATAAAGATATTATCCGCAAGTATGTGTTAGTTAAGCAGGGCACTGATTTGCAGTGTAACACAATAGCTCAAATGACTATTGCCGAATATCTAAAACGATATGATATTGATGAGCATATTAGCAAAATAGTAGAAGTCTACAGAAAACGCAGAGATATAGCTTTAGAATGTATTGAACGCTATTTTCCTAATGACATAAAATATACTCATCCTCAAGGCGGGTTATTTACTTGGATTGAATTACCCGAAAATATTTCAGCGCATGACATCCTGCAAAAATGCATTGAACAGAAAATAGCCTTTGTACCCGGCAGTTCATTTTATCCTGTTGAGCACAAAGAAAATACATTTAGAATAAATTACTCTAATATGCCAGAAGATAGAATCATGAAAGGACTTCAAGTAATAGGGGAAGTACTAAAGGAATACATACATCAGTTAAAGTGATTTTTAATTATATCTCCCAATTGTTTTAAACGTTCTTCAAGAAGTGGAGTCCATCGTTGTCCATAGCTTAAACGCATACAATTGGTATATTGCTCTTGTAATGTAAACATACGTCCGGGGGCTATGCTTATTTTTCGCTGCATAGCCCGATAATAAAGTTCTGTTGTATCAATCTGTTTGTCTAATTCCACCCAAAGCATAAATCCTCCTTGTGGAGTAACAATTTTTGTATTCTCGGGGAAGTAATCCATGATGGAATGGGCAAAATGAATACTGTTTGCGTATAATTCTTGTCGCAGTTTACGTAAATGGTTTTCGTATCTGTCATTCTCCATGAAATTGGCAACCGCTTCTTGATTAAGCGCAGGCGTAGAAATAAGGTGAATATTCTTTTGGCGAATAATAGCATGTTTAAATTTGCCGGGAGCAATCCATCCTACCCGATACCCCGGCGCTAATGTTTTAGATACCGCACCACACCATAAAACAAGCCCCTTCTTGTCAAAAGCCTTGCAGGGCTTAGGACGTGAATTACCAAAAAATAAATCACCATATAAATCATCCTCGATCAAAGGTATATCATATCCGGCCAGCATATCAACAACTACCCTTTTATGTTCATCAGGCATACAACTTCCCAATGGGTTATTAAAGTTGCTTATAAGCAGGCAAGCTTTAATTTGTGGTAAAACTTTTTTCAGCGCATCTGGATCAATCCCTGTTACTGGATTGGTAGGTAATTCCAATATACGCAACCCCATACTATTGGCTAATTGTAACATTCCAAAATAGACCGGACTTTCAACCGCAATAGTATCTCCTACCTTAGTAATTACAGATAAAGCTAAAGCAACCGCATTAGTAACTCCAGCAGTTGTCACTATATCATCTTCTGTCAAGTTTCCCTTCCAACTATACGTAAAACGAGCTATAGATTTACGTAATCGCATATTTCCCTGTGTTTCATCATACCGGGTTCCATTACCCGGAAGTGCCTGCATAGCTCTTATAAGTTCTTTATTAAGTTTTGCAATTGGTAATAAAATATCTTCGGGCATTCCTAATGAAAATCGAGTGATCGATTTATCTCCTATTTCTAACGAGCTGTATACGTCAGCAATCAAATCTATCACCTCTTTGCTCTCAGGCTTTACAGACGGTTGTGTTGTCGCTGGAACAGATAGGCGTATGGGTTTGTAATTGACAATATACCCTGATTTTGGGCGTGATATTATAAATCCGTCTTTTTCCAATTCATAATATGCCTGAATTGCCGTATTAAGACTTACACCATTTTCATTGCTAATAGTGCGTAAAGAAGGTAGTTTCTCACCAGCTTTCCACACGCCTTTCTTAATTTGACAGGCAATAGTTCTCGCTATTTCTTGATATAGGATTTCTTTTTTCATACTTGTCAGGTGTTATCTGTATCCTGCAAATATACAAAAATCGTGTCTGTATCTGTTTTGGACTTTGAATTACTTTTACAGAATGACTTTTGTATTGCTTTGCTATTCTTAAATAAAAGAAAGGTATTCGAGTAAACAACTGAATTTAAACACCATTAATAAAAAAATCACAGTAAAACAGGTTTCAGATGATAATATCTAAAATCAATACAGAGATTGAAACCTTCTGCATGGATAGTGATTTCCGACAATCGTACCCCCTAATCGTTTTTTGGGGAAGGGGGTACGATTTGGATACTCAACCGTGTCTTTTCGTGCCCCTTTTTTGTCTTTCAGGCAAGACTAAAACATAAAAAAAAGTCCTACAATACGTTGATATTGTAGGACTTGTCTCTTTTTTGTCGCCGTTTGGCTTTGTTCCTATGTGATCCGCCTGGGGCTCGAACCCAGGACCCCAACATTAAAAGTGTTGTGCTCTACCAGCTGAGCTAGCGAATCATCCTGTGCGTTACTTTTGTAATGCGAGTGCAAAGATAGGGGGTTTTATTTTATTATACAAATTTCAAGAGGGATAAATTTTAGTTTTTTCATGGGGAGCAAATGCAAGAAACAAGATATAAGCACTTTACATCACGTATTACAATCATGCATAAACCGGTTACATATCTTCACGAGACGAAGACGAACCACAATCCTAAATCGTTAGGATCACACAACCTAAAGCCACATGATCGCACAGTCCTAACCACAACGCCGCACAACCTCTCCTACCCTTCATTTATGATAACGCTAAAACTCAACTTCCGAGGAATAGCATATCTACCGGCTTCTTGCACAAGAGAATTAAACCGAGTAATCTCCACACGCCAAACTTGGCAATCGGTAGATATCTGATACCTATGATCTTTGTTCATTTGTAAAATAAAAGATATTTACGTAGATTTGTACACCATTATTTTAAGTTAAGGAACCAATTAACACACAAAAAATTATATGGCAGACGATAAGAAGATTATTTTCTCGATGGTAGGCGTGAACAAGATCTTTCCGCCTCAAAAACAGGTTTTAAAGAATATATATCTGTCCTTTTTCTATGGGGCGAAAATCGGAATCATTGGATTGAATGGTTCCGGTAAATCTACGTTGCTGAAGATTATCGCCGGTATCGATAAGGATTATCAAGGAGAGGTGGTCTTCTCCCCCGGGTATTCCGTAGGGTATCTGGAGCAGGACCCTAAGTTGGAGCCGGGCAAGACCGTGAAGGAGATCGTGCAGGAAGGCGTGCAGGAGATCGTGGACACCTTGAAAGAATATGAGGAGGTGAACGAGCGATTCGGCGATCCGGAGGTGCTGGAAGATCCGGATAAGATGGATGCCTTGATCAACCGTCAGGCGGAGTTGCAGGACAAGATCGACGCTACGGACGCATGGAACCTCGACAGCCGTCTGGAACGTGCCATGGACGCTTTGCGTTGTCCGCCGGAGGATCAGGTGGTGGATACGTTGTCCGGAGGCGAGCGTCGTCGGGTGGCCCTTTGCCGATTGCTGCTCCAGCAGCCGGACGTATTGCTGTTGGATGAGCCGACCAACCACTTGGACGCCGAGTCGATCGACTGGTTGGAGCAACATCTGCAACAATATGCCGGTACCGTTATCTGCATCACGCACGACCGTTACTTCCTAGACCACGTGGCCGGATGGATCCTTGAGCTGGATCGTGGCGAGGGTATCCCTTGGAAGGGTAATTACTCCTCTTGGCTAGACCAGAAGACGAAGCGTATGGCTCAAGAAGAGAAGCAAGTCAGCAAGCGCCGTAAGACCTTGGAGCGTGAGCTGGAATGGATCAATATGGCGCCGAAGGCCCGTCACGCCAAGGGTAAGGCACGTCTGAACTCGTACGAGGCCCTCTTGAACGAGGACCAGAAGGAGCGTGAGGCTAAGCTGGAGATCTTCATCCCGAACGGCCCTCGCTTGGGCAATAAGGTGATCGAGGCACAGCATGTGGCGAAGGCGTTCGGCGATAAGCTGCTGTTCGATGATTTGAACTTCATGCTTCCCCCGAACGGTATCGTGGGAGTCATCGGGCCAAACGGTGCCGGTAAGACTACCTTATTTAAGATGATCATGGGCATGGAAAGCATCGACAAGGGGACCTTCGAGGTGGGCGAGACCGTACAAGTAGGTTACGCCGACCAGACCCATAAGGATATAGACCCGAAAAAGACCGTTTACCAAGTCGTATCCGGCGGACAAGAATTCATCCGTATGGGCGGCAAGGAGGTGAACGCACGCGCTTACCTGTCTAAATTCAATTTCGCGGGAGCGGATCAAGAGAAGCTATGCGGCGTACTCTCCGGAGGAGAGCGTAACCGCCTGCATCTGGCGCTGACGCTGAAAGCGGACGCAAACGTATTGCTGCTCGACGAGCCGACCAACGATATCGACGTGAACACGCTACGTGCCTTGGAGGAGGGGCTGGAGAACTTCGCCGGTTGCGCCGTCGTCGTCTCTCACGACCGTTGGTTCTTGGACCGTATCTGTACCCATATCCTGTCGTTCGAGGGTGATTCCAACGTGGTCTTCTACGAAGGGACCTATTCCGAGTACGAGGAATACAAACGTAAGACCTTGGGCGACGCCGAGCCGAAACGGGTACGCTATCGCAAACTAATCGTTGATTAATCATACTATAAATAGAGTTTAATGCCATGAAAAAAAGAATGCTATCTTTGGCTGTATTAGCCGCTTCCCTCTTCTGTTTCTCCGATGGGGCGAACGCACAGAAGACCGAGAAACTGTTCAACGGGAAAGACCTGTCTAACTGGAATTTCGTAGTCGACAAAAACTCCGTCCCCGCCGATCAGGTCTATTCCGTACGCGACGGTAAGATCTTCATCACCGGCCAGCCTTTCGGCTATATGTACACCAAGGAGAAATACAGCGACTATAAATTGCACGTGGAATGGCGTTGGCCGAATGGGGATTCCAACGCGAACAGCGGCATCTTCCTGCATATCGCAGACCTAAAGAACCCCTTCCCGAACGGGATCGAGTGTAATCTGCAAGCCGGGAGGGCCGGATTGTTCGTACTGCTGGGAGGCTCCGACCTTGTCGAGTACCAGCAACGCCCGGGAGAGGAACGTCCCTTCTTCCCTGTCGTAAAGAACGTGAACCCGTCCAGCGAGAAGCCCGCCGGAGAGTGGAACGAGGCGAACATCTTCGTGAAAGACGGCGTCATCACCGTTTACATCAACGGCGTATACCAGAACACCGGAACCAACAAGGTGAAGGAAGGCCATATCGGGCTACAGAGCGAGGGTAAGGAGGTTGAGTTCAGAAACGTAACCCTCACCAAGTGGTAAGCGGAGCCGTTTCCGGCGCATCTGTAATAATTAAACGGAATCTTTTAAATAGTATTAAAATAATATAGTACATTCGCGAGGATTCCTTTTCAATGAGGAACATATCATTGCAATAACCAATTTAAGAGGTAATGAAAAGAGACAACATCATTTTTGACATTATCGAGAAGGAGCACCAACGCCAATTGAAAGGCATTGAGTTGATCGCTTCCGAGAACTTTGTCAGCGACCAGGTCATGCAGGCCATGGGAAGCTGTCTGACCAACAAATACGCCGAGGGATATCCCGGCAAGCGTTATTATGGGGGTTGCGAGGTAGTAGACCAAAGTGAGACGATCGCTATCGAACGGTTGAAAAAGCTATTCAACGCCGAATGGGCCAACGTGCAGCCTCACTCCGGGGCGCAGGCCAACGCAGCCGTATTTTTCGCCGTATTGAATCCGGGCGACACGTTCCTCGGGTTGAACCTGTCGCATGGCGGACACCTGTCCCACGGTTCACCAGTAAATAGCTCCGGCGTTCTCTATCACGCTACCGAATATAATGTAAAGGAAGATACCGGACGGGTGGACTACGACCAAATGGAGGAAGTAGCCCTTCGTGAGAAACCGAAATTGATCGTTGGCGGTGGTTCCGCTTATTCCCGTGACTGGGATTACAAACGTATGCGTGAGATAGCCGACAAGGTAGGCGCCTTATTGATGATCGATATGGCTCACCCGGCAGGCCTGATCGCCGCCGGTTTACTGAACAACCCGCTGGAGTACGCTCACATCGTAACGTCTACGACGCATAAGACCCTGCGGGGTCCTCGTGGCGGTATCATCCTGCTGGGTAAGGATTTCGAGAATCCTTGGGGCAAGAAGACACCGAAAGGCGAGATCAAGAAGATGTCTCAGTTGTTGGACTCCGCCGTATTCCCGGGTATCCAGGGTGGTCCGCTGGAGCATGTGATCGCGGCCAAGGCCGTAGCCTTCGGAGAGGCTTTGGAGCCGGAATACAAGACGTACCAAGCACAGGTGAAAGCGAACGCCGCCGCTATGGCCAAGGCCTTCACGGACAAAGGGTACAAGATCATCTCCGGCGGTACGGACAACCACAGTATGCTGATCGACCTGCGCACGAAGTTCCCCGACCTGACCGGTAAGGTGGCCGAGAAAGCCTTGGTAGCCGCCGACATCACGGTGAACAAGAACATGGTTCCGTTCGACAGCCGCTCGGCCTTCCAGACCTCCGGTATCCGTGTGGGTACGCCCGCTATCACGACCCGTGGCGCTAAAGAGCCGCTTATGGGCGAGATCGTGGAACTGATCGACACCGTATTGGCCGCTCCCGAATGCGATAAGACCATCGGCGCCGTTCGTGAGAAGGTGAACGGTATCATGAAGGAATATCCTATCTTCGCATGGTAAATAGGAAATTGAGAATTGAGAATTGAAAAGGATGCCAAACGGCATCTTATCTTCAACTCTCAATTCTCTTTTTAAACTCTCAAAAACATCTAAACAATATTCAATTTTCAACTTTCAATTTTTAATTCTATGAAAAAGCTCCTTGCTACAATCTGCGCCGGCGCTGTCTTGGGCCTGATGGCCTCGTGTGATGATGCTCCCGGTAAAGCGAAAGCTTACAACCAAGGTATCAACATCATCCCGACACCGGTCAGCCTTACGCAGAACGAGGGAAACTTCAAGCTAAACAAAAACACGAAGATCTACGCTTCCACCCCGGAGGCGAAAACCGTAGCCGAGTTCTTCGCGGCTAAAATGAACACGGCGACAGGCTACCAGATAGCTACCGCCGACAAAGAGACCTCCGACGGTATCTCGTTGGTTATCGACGGCTCTCTGGACGTAAACGACGAGGGATACACGTTAGACGTAGCCGACAGCGGCGTCCGTATCAAAGCCAAGACCCCTCAAGGTCTTTTCTACGGTATGCAATCGTTCTTGCAATTGCTGCCCGCCGAGATCGAGAGTCCTTCCGCCGTGAAAGGTATCGCATGGACCGCTCCGGCCGTATCTATCAAGGACGAGCCTCGTTTCGGCTACCGTGGTATCATGCTAGACCCCTGCCGCCATTTCATCCCGGTAGAGAATATCAAGAAGCAGCTGGATGTATTGGCCTTGTTCAAGATCAACCGCATGCATTGGCACCTGACCGACGACCAAGGATGGCGTATCGAGATCAAGAAGTATCCGAAACTGACCGAGATCGGCTCTAAGCGCATCGATGGCGAGGGTACCGAGTACGGAGGCTTCTATACCCAAGAGGAGGTGAAGGATATCGTTAAATACGCGGCGGATCGTTTCATCACGATCGTTCCCGAGATAGAGCTTCCGGGACACGAGATGGCCGCTATCGCCGCCTATCCGGAGCTGTCTTGCGAGGGTAAGCAGGGTACTCCCCGTATCATCTGGGGCGTGGAAGACATCGTATTATGCGCCGGGAAGGAAGAGCCCTTCCAGTTCTTCGAGGACGTGATCGCCGAGGTAGCTCCCCTATTCCCGGGCGAGTATTTCCATATCGGAGGCGATGAGTGCCCGAAGACGAGCTGGGAGAAATGCCCGCTTTGTCAGGCCCGTATCCGTAAGGAAGGCTTGAAAGGCGACAACGAACATTCCGCCGAGGAGAAATTGCAGAGCTATTTCGTACAACGCATGGAGAAGGTCGTAAACAAGCACGGCAAGAAGATGATCGGATGGGACGAGATCCTCGAGGGAGGTCTGGCTCCATCGGCCACGGTAATGTCTTGGCGAGGTGAGGAAGGCGGTATCGCCGCCGCTAGCATGAACCACGACGTGATCATGACCCCGGGAAGCGAGGGTATGTATATCGACCAGTTCCAAGGCGACTACAAGATCAACCCGGTATCTATCGGAGGATTCACCACGGCGGAGCGGGTCTATAAATACAACCCCGTCCCCGACACGCTGGCAGCGGCCGGTAAAGGACATTTCATCAAGGGCGTGCAATGCAACGTATGGAGTGAGTACCTTTATAACACGGACATCATGGAGTACCGTATCTATCCTCGTATCCTAGCCCTCTCCGAGATCGCTTGGAGCCCGCTGGACCGGAAGGATTACAAGGACTTCGAACGCCGTCTGGACAACGCTCAGGTTCGCCTAGACGGACACGATATCAACTACTACATCCCGCAGCCCGAGCAACCGAACGGTTCTTGCAACTTCGTGGCTTTCACGGACAAGGCTACCATGACATTCACCACGAACCGTCCGATGAAGATGGTCTACACGCTGGATGGCACCGAGCCTACCCCGGAATCTACCGTATATACGGCTCCTTTCGACATCACAGAGACTACGACCGTGAAGATCGCTTCCGTGTTGCCTTCCGGCAAGATGGGTAAGCCTCGCACGATCCTCGTGGAGAAACAAACGCTGGCTCCCGCCAAGGAGGTAGCCAAGACGACCCCGGGCCTCGACATGGAGGTATTCGATGGCATGTACCTAAGCGTAAATAATCTGGAGGCCGCTCAGAAGACCGGTAAGAAACAGGTTATCAAGACAACCCGTGAACTGACCAACCAAGTGCCCGCCCCCGAATCCATGCGAGGCGTGAAGCAATACGCCGCTATCGCTACCGGCTACGTGAATATCCCGGAGGATGGCGTTTATTACATCTCTTCGGATTTAGAGGAGGTATGGATCGACGGCAAGTTGATGGTCAATAACGGTGGCGAGGTAAAACGCTTCTCCCGTCATGACACCTCCGCGGCCTTGGCAAAAGGCTTGCACGAGATCAAGCTGGTATTCCTTGGACACATCATCGGAGGTTGGCCTTCCAACTGGAACGACGGCAGCGTACAACTCCGTAAATCGGATGCCGAGAAATTCACGCCGATCACGGCTGAGATGCTAAGTCATTAAGATCATTTCCGAAGGGGGGAAGCGAGCGATCCTCCCCCCGATATAAACCGCAGGGGCGGGATTCGTCCGCCCTCCCACGCATACACGGCACGGGAGGCGGACAGATCCCGCCCCTACTGCATTCTTCCGGCGAATATAATTGTGTTTAATAGCGAACACTACTGTGTTCAACCATGAATACTATTGTGTTCAACCGCAAACACTACTGTTTTTTTACCCTCAACTCATACAAGTCGTGGCGACGGTCCCGAAGGTTACGCACGCTACCATACGTATGCAACTCGTTGAGCAAATCAAGATCCACGTCCGATACAAGGATCATCTCCGTATTCGGGGTTGCCTCCGCACGCTTGCCATCGGTAGGGAAAGCGAAATCGCAAGGCGTGAACACACCCGACTGGGCGTACTGTATATCCATATTATGCACACGAGGCAGGTTGCCCACGCTGCCCGCTATCACCACGAAGCACTCGTTCTCGATCGCCCGGGCTTGGGCACACACACGAACCCGAGAGTAACCGTTCTGCGTATCCGTAAGGAAAGGCACGAAGAGGATCTGCATCCCTTGGTCGGCCATGATACGGGAAAGCTCCGGGAATTCCACGTCATAACAGATCAGCACGCCGATCCGGGCGCAATCCGTATCAAACGTCTTCACCATCTTCCCGCCCGAGAGTCCCCAGCTCTTCTGCTCGTCCGGGGTGACATGTACCTTCTCGTACATCTCGTAGGAGCCGTCACGACGGATCAGGTATCCCACGTTATATAGCGCCCCGTCCTCCTTCAGCAAAGGCATGCTACCGGTGATGATATTGATATTGTAACTGATGGCGAGGTTCACGAATCGCTCACGGATCTCCTCGGTGTACTGTGCCAGCCCACGGATGCTCTGCGCCTCCCCCAGATGGTTGAACTTGGCCATCAGCGGAGCGTTGAAATACTCGGGGAAAAGGACGAAGTCGCTCTTGTAATCGGACACGGCGTCGACGAAGAACTCCACCTGCTCGAACACGTCGTCCAGTGTCTTATAAGGCCGCATCTGCCATTGTACCAGACCGACACGCACGGTTGTCTTCTTATCCACGTAATCCGTCGTAGGCGGCTGGTAATAGATATTATCCCATTGCAGCAGGGTAGCGCAATGCTTCGACTCCTCGTCGTTCGGCAAGTAGTTCATCATCACTTTCCGCACGTGGAAATCGTTGGAGAGCTGGAAGGTGAGCACCGGGTCGTAGATCTGACGTGAGCGCACCTTCTCGATGTATTCCTTCGGACGCATATGATCGGCGTATTTATAATAGTTCGGGATACGTCCGCCGAACATGATCGCCTTCAGGTTCAACTTCTCGCACAGCTCCTTCCGGTACTCGTACATACGGCGGGCCAGCCGGAGGCCCCGGTAGTCCGGATGGATGAACACCTCTATACCATATAATATATTCCCGTTCGGGTTATGCGTGCTGAACGTCTCGTTGCCCGTTACCTTGGCGTAGGTATGATCCCCTTTCACCATGTCATAATCCACGATGATGGAGAGGGCGCATCCTACGATCCGGTCATCCACCAGCGTCACGACCTGTCCCTCGGGAAATATCCGTATCAACGTCTCGATCTGCTTGCGGGTCCAGAAAACATCCTTGTCGGCGTATACCCTCTTGAAAGATTGCGACAACTGCGTATAGTCCTCAAGCTGCAAACTTCGGAGCTCTACCTTGTTTATCTTATGCATTGGTTCCATAACACATTTTTTTTGTTAAAGTCGCCGCGAAGTTAGGATAAATACAGATAAAGTGTACCGGCCCTCCTGCCCTATCTGACCTACTCCATGTATAATTTCAAGATCGTCACTGAATTAGGCGGGAAATTATAGATAAACGGGCCGCTCATCGGGAATACGATAGGCTCGGTGACAGGCGTTACGGCCCCCGGGTTCTCAAACGTATTACGAGCCTCCGGCTCCCCTCTCAATTGGATCAGCTCCGCCTCGTTACGGATATTCACTCCCTCAATACGCAAAGAGGTCTTCTCCTCGTGGCGGGTCGTATTCACGACCTTCAAGTAAATCACCCGGTTCTCCTTGTCGAGGGTAGCGACGGATACCAACGACGGGATCGGACGCATATCCACCTCATGCAGCAATACGCCGTCCACATAGCAACGGACGCGCTCGTACTCGCACGTCATGCGAACCGTATACCACCGGTTACTCTCAAAAGGGAAGCGCACGGGAGAGACCAAGCTATCCTTCACGCCACCTACCTGATGGTACAGCTCGCTCGTTCCCGCCCCGATCGTCAGGGCGATATAATCCGCCTGCTCGCCCGTCCGCCCGTTGTCGCGGAGGCGAAGCTGTATCTGCCCGCTACCTTTCGTACGCCGGACGGTAGCCGTATATTCATAGGCGTAGCTCGTAGAGTCGCCGAACAATACCTGGTTCCACCGGTTGGCCTCCGGCACCAACATACCAGCCTCCGGGACCCTCCATCCCCCGCTCATCACGGATATATCCGATACGGGCACGCCGTCGATCCGCACGTCCTTGAACTCATAGCTATTATCAAACATCTCTACGCCCGCCCGGCCCGTACGTACCTGTGGCTTCTCGTAGGTATCCACGATCGTCTTCAGCACCTCATCCCCCCGATGGCGGGTAAACATCTTTAATAAATGGTAGGAAGGAGAGACCACCGCCTGATGGGTGTTGAAAGAGATCAACGGATGGCGCTGGTTCTCGAACCCGGCGTTGCCCAATACCGGGGCATACGCCAAGCGGCGTACCATATCCGGGTTCTCCTCCGCCCCGACCAAGAAACAGGCCTCGGCCACCGCCGCCCGGAGCGTACCGGCCAAGGGCCGCTCCGTCGTCCCAAACTCCCCGATAAACACCGCCGGCGAACGTCGGGAATACCGGTCGCTATTAAACCGGCCGGAGTTCGATAGGAAGAAATTCTCCCCAGCGTAATAATGGGAATCCACCCACTCGCTACGGCCTCGCTTCGTGAGGGGCGAACTGCTGATAACGGTAATCTCCGGATAGGCCTCCTTGATCGCCTTGCGGAAAAGCTCAAAGCGCCTGAAATACTCCCCGCCATAGTTCTCGCTGCCGATCTCGACATACTTCAAGTTGAAAGGTTCCGGATGCCCGTTCCTCGCACGCAGGGCGCCCGGCAGGGAATCCGCCGGGGCGTTCGCGTAGGCGATAGCGTCCAAGGCATCTCCCGTGAGCTTATCCATCGCCGTGATATCCTCGTAGCGGGGCCGGCGGCTTTGGCTCGTGATCCCGCTATTAATAACGTAGATAGGCTCCGCCCCCATATCCTCGCACATTTGCAAGTACTCGTGGTAGCCCATGCCGTTCGTCGTACCATAGGCCCATACGTTCCAGAAATGCTTACGCTCCGAGATATCGCCCAGCGTCTCCCTCCAGATAGGGTACGTACCCGCCGTATACCCCTCCACGAAACTGCCTCCGGGGAAACGGATAAAACGAGGGGCCAAGGAATCGACCAGCGCCGCCAAGTCCGGTCTCAGCCCGTTCTTCCGTCCCTTCCACGTATCCTCCGGGAAGAGCGATACCACATCCAGCCAAAACACGGCGGAGGTATCGGCCGTGATCGTCAAGACTGCGTTCGGCGCATCCTCCGTAGCCGTAAACGTATGCCTGTATCGTTTCCACTCGTATAGCGGCGCTACCTGAAACACATCGCTCAAGACCGTATTAGCCATCGAGTCCTCCAAGGCCACCCGGATGGTACGGGGCACCATATTCGCCCCCTTGGCGAAAAACGATAGATCGTATCGTTCCCCTTTCCGGATCGGTATCCCCCGGTATCCCTCGGCTATCACGCCTCCGCGCCCCGACTCCCCGGAAGTCGATACGGCCACGAGCAACGACCGCCGGTTCTTATCATTCACCAGCTCCTTCATATCCGGGTATATCTGTGTATTAGGGACGATCCGCCTCCATCCCGGTACGGAATCTCCCCGCATGAAAGGGATCGTCCATCCATTCGGGGTAATCAAGACGTTCCGGGCGGCGTCGTAAGGGCAGTTCAAGGGTGGCACGCCATCCTCGAAGCTCCGGTTCTGGATCAGCTCGGCGTACAGCCCCCCATCGATCCCGTGGTTGATCTCCTCAATGGTCAAACCATACAGATCCGGGTTCACGGGAACCGTCAGGCCATCCGCCTCCACGGTTATCGTAGAGATCACCGGCATCTCCGGCTGGCAAGAGGACAAGCCCATCCCGACAATAGCGCCAACCAATAAATGAATAACATCAAAATCTATATATTTCCTCCAACGCATCTTCGAATACTCATCTCATTTATGTGCGTACAAACTTAATCAAAAAATCGCAGTTTCCCCTATTTTCAAAGTCTGAACTGTTTTTTCAAAAAAACAATTGAAAAACATAGATTTTTCCAATTTAATATCCTAAATTTGCATAATAGATAAAACAAAAGACGACAATATTATACGACTCTATGGAGAAATCTGTTCTTTTAGTGGATGACAAGCAAGAAATCGCAAAGATAATCATGCTTTATTTATCAAGTACTTACAAGGTATCCTATAAAGAAAATCCTTTGAAAGCGATCGCTTGGCTTCAAGAAGGCAATTTACCGGATTTGATCATCTCTGACTTGAATATGCCAGAAATGTCCGGAGAGGAATTCTTGGTTTATTTAAAAGCGAACGATATGTTCAGCCATATACCGGTCTTGATCCTATCGAGCGTAGAGAGCAGCTCAAATAGAATACGTTTGTTTGAGGAAGGGGCGGAAGACTTTATCTTGAAGCCTTTCAATCCAGAGGAATTAAGGGTAAGGGTAAAACGAATATTAAGATAATGAATTATGTCTTTTTCGGTAATAACGTGCCGTTGGCCGAACGTTTACGTAAGGCATTAGGCACCGGGGTCATAGAATGTATAACGCTTCTGCAGATGAAAAACACGCTTCTTCCTGCCGAGGAAATGGATTATTGTGTATTCATCGAGAAAACAGATCCTACGTTAAACATTCCTGCGATCATGCATTTGCATAAGACGTTTCAAAATATATATATCGTATTAATCGCCCCGGAAATGACCCGGGAGGAGAAAATATCCTATTTGCAAGCCGGAACGGACTGTGTCATCTCCGAGTCTACCTCTAAGGAAGATTTAGTGAAGCTACTGGGTATCGCCGAGAAATGCAAGAGAATGGAAAAAGCGCGTAAGCCTCAAATAAAAGAGCCTGATCTCGCCATTTTCAAGCTGCCTTTATGGAAAAGGGTCTTCGACATCATTTTCTCATCCATGGCGCTCCTCTGCCTCTCCCCTATCTTTATCATCACGGTGATTTGGATCAAGCTGGAGGACAAAGGCCCCGCTTTCTACAAGTCGAAACGAGTAGGCAGCAATTACAAGGTTTTCGATTTTTATAAGTTCCGCTCTATGTATATGGACGCGGACAAGCGCTTGGCTGAATATAAGAAACTTAATCAGTATATGGAATCTATTGATGAAGAGGCCGTGGCCTCTTCATCAACTTCTGTGAATTCACAGAATGCGACCTCTTTTTTTAAAGAGAATAAACAAAATATCATTTTATATTCTGATAATGACGCTACTCCCGAAAACGACTATCTAAAAATAAAGCGTCACGAACGTTCCAACGCTTTCATCAAATTAGAGAATGATCCCCGTATAACAAAGATCGGCCATATTATCCGGAAATATAGCATTGACGAACTCCCCCAGCTATTCAATATATTAAATGGAGACATGTCAATAGTTGGTAACCGCCCTCTTCCCATATACGAGGCTGAGCTACTGACCAGTGACGAATACATACAACGCTTCATGGCTCCTGCCGGCCTTACAGGTCTTTGGCAAGTAGAGAAACGTGGCAATTCTGGTAGTATGTCCGCCGAGGAACGTAAACAATTAGACATCAAATATGCTCATACCTTTTCTTTCTGGCTAGACATAAAGATTATATTCAAGACGTTTACGGCGTTCGTGCAGAAAGAGGATGTATAAACTATACATAGCTGATAACAAACATAATTCACATGAAGATACTATTTATTCTATTATTCATATTAAATGCTTTTTCAATTGTCGCACAAAAAAAGAAGACATACTTCGATAAAGCGACAACAATAGAAGTAACTTCCGGCACGGATTCTATAAATGCCATGCTAGATGACTATGAACGTATTCAATTACCACCTCTATCGGTTTTTCTGGAATCCGTATATGACCATCCTTCTGTCAGAATTTATGAAGCTAAAAGAGATGAGGCTAACGCCGATATGAAGATTACAAAAAGAGAATGGTTGGACTATTTCAGGGTATACGGCCAATATCAATATGGGCGATTAGTTCAACTTTCTACAAGAGAAACCATAGAAGATCCTTCATTTCTCACCAGTATAGGCAGTAATCAGCATACTTACAGTGTAGGTATTTCCGTGTCTATCCCATTCGGAGACTTATTCAGCCGAGGCCAAAAAGTACGGATGAAGAAAGCTCGTTTCCGTCAATTGGATTATGAGTATGAAATGTCCATAGAAGAACGGAAATTAAGAATACTGGAAGCTTATAATAGTGTCTTACAAGCATTGGCTACATTAAAAGCTAAATCAGATGCTGCCGCACTTTACAACGCCCAGATGAAAATCTCCGAACAAGATTTTATTAATGGAAAAATTGATATTATCTCATTATCCATGGAACGTGGACGTCGTTCTGGTGCCGTGATTTCTTACCAAGAAGGTCGTGCGACCTTACACAATGCCGTAACTTTATTAGAAATGCTCACAAATGTTAAGATTATAAATCGATAACCCATGGATATAACACTTTATATATCGCGTTTTATATATAGAATCCGGCATCAATTAGTATTCGGAACGCTAATAATAACAGCGTTGGTTGCTTATTTCAGTCAATTCTTAGAAAAAAAATATACAGTTACCACCTCAATTTACACTGGCATTACGTCTAATACAGGATTAGATGATGAGACTCGGCCTGATTGGCAAGCTGTGAATAACACCTATGATAACTTGGTAAATCTAACCAAATCAAGAGGAACCTTAGAAAATGTCTCATTGAAATTACTAGCTCTAAACTTAATGCATGGAGATCCGGAAATAGATAATCTATATATAACAGCAAATAACTATAAAAAGTTGATAGCTTCCGTGCCAGAAGAGATCTTACTTTTAGTTGATACAACTTCTCTTGACAAAACCGTTAACTTATTCAAGGAGTATAAATACAGCGACAGTCGTAATTATTTACATGAGTTGTTTAATGGATCTAGTGCATTTTACAGTTACAATGCCTTATCCAGTATTATCATCAGAAGGCAAGGAAACAGCGACTTAATAGAGATAGCTTATACTTCTACCGATCCCGGTATTACATGGAATACGGTCAAATTGGTGAGTGAAGAATTAAAATATTCGTATAACAACTTACGATATCAAACCGCAAATGATATTGTTAAATATTATGAGGAAGAACTTAAGAAACTTCGTGTACAACTGAATAAGCAAGAAAACGAGCTTACTGATTATAATGTAAAGAATAGTGTTATTAACTATATTGAGCAAACTAAAGCTATCGCCCAC
Source organism: Parabacteroides sp. AF19-14 (assembly GCF_003635485.1). Taxonomy (NCBI): domain Bacteria; kingdom Pseudomonadati; phylum Bacteroidota; class Bacteroidia; order Bacteroidales; family Tannerellaceae; genus Parabacteroides; species Parabacteroides sp. AF19-14. The sequence goes on from NZ_QTMJ01000001.1 coordinate 316,469, forward strand.
TCTTTCGCAGACTTTGAGAATCGATATGAGGAGACACGGCGAAATTACGAGAGCTCATCCAGCATTATCAAAAATCTGGAGCAGTACATGGATATTCGTACTAAATTAGTTAAGTCCAATGAGGAATTCATTAATACCTTAGCCGAGGTATCCCGTATTAGTGGTAAAATAACAGAAATAGAGACTTTCACCTCCGATGAAATGCTAAGTAAAGACCAAGAGTTAGTAAAATACAGGGAAGAACTACGAGATGCCGAAAAGAAAATAGGTCTAATTACTAATAATATTAATAGTTATAAAGAAAGTAAAGAAGGTTTAGCCATTGAAGGTTTAGTTCAAGAATGGTTAAATCAAACACTTATACAAGCGAAAGCTCAAGCTGATTTGAAGGTTCTAAACGAGCGCAAGAATGATTTTGCAGATCAATACAAGAATTATTCTCCTATTGGTACACGAATAAATCAACAAGAACGTGAGATTCATGTAACCGAGCAATCTTATCTTGAAGTACTTCATGCTTTAAATATGGCAAAGATGAAGCAGAAGAATCTTCAATTAACCTCTTCAAACTTAAATACGATCTCGGATGCCTCCTATCCTTTATTCAGTGATAAAGGAAAGCGGTTTCTATTAGTTGTTGCCGCATTTATTGGTAGCATTATCTTTATTATCGGATTAAACCTAGTTATCGAGTTGCTAGATCGTACGCTCCGGGATGCCGAACGGGCCAGACGTCTTACTGGCATGAATATATTAGGGGCTTTCACAGGACGTAATTCCCAATTAAAATATCGTGGATTCGTAAAAACTTGTAACCGTATCTCTGCGGCTTATGCTTGTAACCGGTTAACACCTTACATCAAAAAGGGCGATACATTTTGTATCAATATACTAAGTCTAGAGGAAAAAGAAGGAAAAACGTTTATCTCACGATATTTCCAGGAATCTTGGGAAGAGCTTGGCTTCAACGTAAAATACCTAAGAGTCGGTCAAGATATCCCAATCGATGCCTCCTTATTCATGGCTGAACATATAGACAAACATATCCAGCTTGAAAGCAGGCCGGATATATTAATCGTTGAGTATCCTTCTATCCAACAGTATGGTGTTCCATCCCATTTACTAGGGTCAAGCCAAGTCAATTTGTTAGTAGCTAACGCTTGCCGGGTTTGGAAAAATAGCGATACGGAGTTAGTTAAATATCTGCGTGACATTACAGAAGGCACGGCATTGTACTTATATCTAAACAATGCCACGAGAGAGGCCGTGGAAGATTTCACGGGGCAATTACCCCCTCAAACATCTATGCGATCTTTCGCAAACCGGATGATGTATATGGGATTAACGGCGACTAATACCGCTGTAAAATAACGAAAACACATGGAAACATCAAGATACATACAAGAGGACAATACTTCGTTCAAAATATCTCAGCTCTTTCTTGTCTTAGGGTTGGGAGGTATTGGCATATCCTTGCTGTATAACTCAATTCCAGTATTCATACTAATAACTTTGATTCCATTATTCTGTGTAGGAGGTATCCTTTTATTAAGATATCCATGGCTTATATTATTCGTTATATTCACGACCAATTACTTCATATTAGGCATCACCCGATACATTCCCATAGAAGGGATCAGTGTTATTATGGAAATCCTATATATGATAGCTTTGGTACTGATCTTTATTCAAGCTGCCCTTTTCCAAAACATAGAATGGCGTAGAGCATTTAATATCCTAAGTATCGCATTATGTATCTGGATGGGTTATTGCATTTTAGAAATAATCAATCCAACCAGCTCATTAGAAGGTTGGATATTATCAAGAGGATTAATATTCAATGGATTGATTATAGTCATTATTACATCTCTATTATGTACACGCTATTCCATACTCAAAGCTATCATATTTTGTTTATCCATATTCACGTTATTTGCGATAATTAAGACATTAATGCAAAAGTTTATTGGATTTGATAGTTTTGAGACAAAATGGCTTAATGCCGGAGGAGCCACAACGCATATTATTTGGTCTGGAATCCGCTATTTCTCATTCTTTACGGATGCCAGTAATATGGGTGCCAATATGGGTGCCGCCATCATGTTTTTCGGTATAGCCTCGCTCTACATGCGATCTGCATTATGCAAGATATATTATTCATGTATAGCGATTCTAGCACTTTATGCTTTGTTCCTTTCCGGGACAAGAGGAGCTATAATCGTACCATTAGCAGGGCTAGCACTTTACACACTGATCAGCAAACAAACTAAAATGGTCATTGGGGGAGCAAGTATGTTATTGTTTATCTATATCTTTTTCGCTTTTACGACTATAGGACAAAGCAACTCATCTATCAGAAGAATTAGAACCGCTTTTAACCCAACCAAAGATGCCTCATATATCGTACGCAAAGAAAATCAAAAAAAATTAGCCACATATCTCAAATATAAGCCCTTTGGAGAAGGGCTTGGACTATCTGGAGATGGATTAGGAGTAAAAATATCCACTCGTTTTACCACTTCTATTCCAACTGATTCTTGGTACGTGAAAATTTGGGTAGAAACAGGCATAGTTGGATTGATTCTTTATCTTAGTATGATTTTTTTTACTATAGGATGGGGAGGGTGGATCATTGCCACACAGATCAAGGATCTTGAACTAAAAGGATTATTGTCCGGATTACTTTGTGGTATATTCGGTATGTTCATTAACGCATACGCAAACTCGTTTTGGGGTCAATTTCCAACAATGATAATCGCATTTATGGGGCTAACATTTGTGTTAAACGGTCCTTACTTTGACAAAGAGATACGAATAAAAAAATTAACTGTTTCAAATAAATAACGCTATGATTGAACAATTCTTTCAAATAGGAGAAAACTGGATTGATAAGGAACAATATGCCTTTCAATTAGGAGATGCCATCTTATTCCTTTGTTTTCTGATATTTGTACTATATTTATTCGTGTTTGCCATCTATTCAAAACGGAAACCACAGTATAATTATCCTACTGCCAAGAAGAAGTATCGTTTCGCTGTCTTGTTCCCCGCTTATCAAGAAGACGAAGTTATCATAGACTCCGTAAAAAATTTTCTCGTTCAAGAATATCCAAGAGAACGATACGACATTATCGTTATATCTAATCAAATGCGACAAGATACGATAGATAACTTAAAAGCATTATCGGCGAAAGTCGTTAAAATGGATAGTCCCCAAAGCACAAAAATCGAGGCTCTCAAAGAAGCCATACATTATATTGAGAAAGGAGATATAAAGTATGATAATGTCGTTATCCTCGATGCGGATAATATCGTAAAACCAAGTTATCTCGAGAAAATAAACGATGCCCTTTATGCGGGCTGTTCCGCATTGCAAACACACAGGGTCGCTAAAAACCGTGATAGCAATATCGCTGTGCTCGATTCTGTCAGCGAAGAAATTAACAACTCTATCTTTCGTAAAGGCCATACCCGTCTTGGATTCTCTTCCGCCCTTAGCGGCTCCGGCATGGCTTTCGAATACGAGCTTTTCAAGGATATCATACAAGAATGTCACGATATAGGAGAAGATAAATACATGGAAAGAAAGCTTTTGTTGCAAAATGTTTATATCGAGTATTTGGAAGAAGTATATACCTATGACGAGAAAGTTCGAGGTAAGAGGGATTTCTATAACCAGCGCCGTCGTTGGTTGACAACTCAAATCAGCAACTTATTCTCGGGTCTTTTCCAAATGCCGGCAGCCATATTTAATGGAAATTGGGACTATTGCGACAAATTATTTCAATGGATGATGCCTCCTCGCATATTACTGCTAGGTTTTATTATATTAATAGCCTCATTTTTGACTGTTCTCGATTTTATAACATCCATCAAGTGGTGGCTCTTATTGGTCTTGTTAGGTATTACATTCAGTATAGCGGTACCAGACTATCTTGTCGACAGGAAATTCAAGAAAGCGATAGCGAGCGTTCCTGTCTTATTCATACTTATGTTCCTCAATATTTTCCGTATAGGAGGACACAAATTTAATCCAACTAAACATTCTTTAAAACCATGAGAATAGCAATTGAGGCACAACGTATATTCCGGACCAACAAACATGGGATGGACTTTGTCGCTCTTGAGAGTATTCGAGAGTTACAAAAAATCGACAAGGAAAATGAATATTTTATATTTGTCAGTCCAGGTGAAGATCATTGCCTAGAAGAGACAGACAATGTACATATTATTGAGGTAAAATGCCCTACCTACCCTCTTTGGGAACAAGTTGCGCTTCCACGAAATGTAAGCAAGATAAAGCCAGACCTCTTGCATTGTACCAGTAATACCGCCCCACTAAATTGCCCTGTCCCGTTAGTGTTGACATTACATGATATTATTTTCCTAGAACCCCGTCAGGGAGGAAATAAATCTTGGTATCAAAACATGGGTTGGTATTATCGCCGCATGGTGGTTCCTCGCATACTCCCCCAATGTAGGAAGATCATCACAGTCTCTCGTTTTGAGTGCGATCGCATACGTGAGGTATTGCGATTACCCAAGGATAAAATCACAGCTATCTATAATGGATATAGCGAGCACTTTCATCCCCTGCCAGAGATATCATCTATTATCCATAAGTATATTAATAATGACGATTATATTTTTTTCCTAGGCAATACAGATCCTAAAAAAAACGTCGCCCGCACGTTAAAGGCATATAGCCTTTATTTGAAGCACTCAGAAAAGAAACGACCTCTACTTATCGCAGACTTAAGCGAGGATAAACTAGACGCTATCCTACGAGAGCAACGGATAGAAGAGATCAAGCCCTTTCTCTCATACCCGGGATACATCCCTAATACAGACCTAGCTTATCTATATAACGGCGCTTTCGCTTTTTTATATACTTCCCTAAGGGAAAGTTTCGGTATTCCCTTGCTAGAAGCCATGGCTTGCGGCACACCTGTAATTACGGGGAACACATCCGCAATGCCAGAGATAGCTGGAGAAGGCGGAATACTAGTTGACCCGTTGAGTGAAAAAGAAATCGCAGACAAGATACTATATTTAGAGCGAGATCAAATATTCTATCAAAATCAAATAGAATATGGTTTAAACAGAGTCAAAAGATTCTCTTGGTCACAAACAGCGGAAAATCTTTTGACCCTATATAAAACGATTTAAACCTGATAAGTCATGGATATAGGCCCAATCAAACAGAAAATCAAGCAAAATGAGTTTTTGAAGAAAATAGTATTCTATTCAATAACCTCTCCTAAAAATCCTAAACCTCGTTGTTGGGTAAAATGGTTTGTCAATCCTTGGATCCATAAGAAAGGAAAAGGAGCTATCATTCGAAGGAGAAGATCCCGTATTGATGTATTCCCTTGGAATCAGTTCACGGTAGGTAAAAATTCCCTCATTGAGGATTTCACGACCATCAACAATGGGGCAGGCGATGTTATCATAGGCGACAACGCCCGTATTGGAATCGGTTCGGTGGTGATTGGTCCCGTACGATTCGGAAATAAAGTCGGATTAGGTCAGCACGTTTTCATCTCCGGTTTTAATCATGGATATGAGGATGGAAATGTGGATTCCAATGAACAACCTTTAGTAAAGAAAACTGTAGTAATAGATGAAGACTCCCATATTGGAGCAAACTGTGTAGTCGTAGCAGGTGTCCATATTGGTAAGAGATGCCAGATCGGAGCTGGAAGCGTAGTAACTAAGGACATTCCAGATTACTCCGTTGCTATAGGTAATCCCGCTAGAGTTATCAAACGTTATGATATTAACAAACAAAAATGGATAAGAATCTAGTTAGCGTAATCATACCCCTATATAATACCGAGGAGTTCGTAGAAGAGGCGGTAAGATCTATCATGTGCCAGACTTTACGAGAAATAGAGATCATTGTTATAAATGACGGCTCAACAGATAACAGTCTATCTATCATAAAACGCCTAGCTGATGAAGATAAACGTATCCGAATTTATACACAGTATAACCAAGGGCCATCAGTCACCCGAAACAAAGGCTACGAATATACCCAAGGTAAATACGTTTATTTTATGGATAGTGATGATTATCTGGAGCCAGAAGCCTTAGAAACATGCTATATTAAATGTGAACGACAGGCTTTAGATTTCGTTTTTTTTGATGCGGACATATTAAACAAGGAAAAACATAAAAACATATCTTTAAACTATCAACGAAAAGATTGTACAAATCCGGAGTTAGTATATCAAGGCCCATATATCTTAAAACTCCTAATAGATCATAAGGCATATTCTCCATCCCCATGTCTTAATTTCATAAGAAGAGAATACCTAACAGAGATCCAACTCGATTTTCTTCCCGGAATCATCCATGAAGATCAATTATTCACATGCTTGTTATATTTACAGGCCCAAAGAGTATCCTCCATACACAAGGATTTCTTCAAACGTAGGCTACGGGAAGACTCAATCATGACCAGTAAGTTCTCAATGCGAAACATGGAAAGTTACTTTACGATAACTGCCCATTTAAGCAAATTCGCGGACTCACACCCAATGTTCCGTGAAATAATCGACTTATATTTATCAAGAATGCTCAACGCCGCAGTATGGCTATCCTATAAAATACCCTTTAAAGATCGCTTGAAAATAGCCAGACGATGTCTAAAAGAATATAGGCAATACGTGACAACAAAAAATCTAATAGTTTTATTATTCAAATCATTCCTATAAAAACAAAAGAAACTATGGCATCCATAAAAAAAGAATTAATATCAGGAGTATTATATACGGCCATATCCAAATATTCCGGAATAATTATTTCTCTGGTTGTCACCGGAATATTAGCACGCTTAATTGCCCCCGAAGAATTTGGTATAGTAGCAATAGCAACTGTAATTATTTCTTTTTTTGGTATTTTCAGTGACCTAGGTATTGCGCCCGCTATTATTCAAAATAAGGATTTAACAGGCAAAGATCTTAACAGAATATTCTCTTTTACCTTATGGTTGGGAATCATGATATCTATTCTTTTTTTCCTATGCTCTTGGCCCATTTCTTTTTTTTATAAACAAAAGACATTACTGACAATATGCCAACTACTATCCATCAATTTATTTTTTGCTTCGGCAAACATCGTTCCTAACGCACTCCTATTCAAGAATAAGGAGTTTAAGTTTATCGCATATCGTAGCTTAACTATCCAATTTATTGGAGGAAGCATAGCCATCAGTGCCGCCATCGCAGGTGCCGGACTATATGCATTAGTCATTAATCCTATTTTCTCCAGCATTCTCTTGTTTATCATATCATATCGGAAAAACCCTCAAAAGTTACAATATACATTCGGTCTGGATTCGGTCCAAAAGATATTCAGTTTCTCAGCCTATCAATTTTTATTTAATGTAATTAATTATTTCAGCAGAAACCTTGATAAATTATTAATCGGAAAATACATGAATATGAATGCCCTAGGGTATTACGAAAAATCATATCGGCTAATGATGCTTCCTTTGCAAAATATAACCCATGTGATCTCTCCTGTCATGCATCCAATCTTTTCCGGTTTTCAAGATGACTTGCATAAGCTAGCGGATTCATACGAGAAGGTTATTCATATTCTAGCCTTTATTGGTTTACCCCTGTCTGCGTTATTATGGTTTTCCGCAAGGGAAATCACTCTCATTTTGTTTGGGGATCAATGGATGCCCTCCGTTCCGGTATTCCAGATATTATCTATATCTGTTGGTATACAAATAATATTATCAACATCCGGCTCTATTTTCCAAGCGGCCAACGACACTAAAAGTTTATTCATTTGCGGCGTATTCTCCACTTTATTAAACGTATCTGGCATTGTAATAGGGATATTTGTATTTAAAACGCTCGAAGCGATCGCATGGTGCATTACTATCACATTTACGATCAATTTCATCCAATGCTATATATGGATGTATAAAGTGACATTAAAGCGTAATGTGAAAATCTTTATCCGACAATTTTTATCACCTATTGTATTAACAAGTATTTTGATACTCTTACTATGGCCTATATATGAGATATCATACAAGATGACTGAGCTAGGAAGCTTATCCGTTAAGATTCTGTTAGCTATATCTTTTTCTTCCATATATATACAATTAAGTGGAACTTATGATATTATTAACCTACTTAAATCCAAGATACAGAAATGAAAGCTTTATTCCTGATATTTCACGGTCTTAATCCTGCTAATGGGATCAGCAAGAAGATCTACTACCAAGTCAATGCCTTAAGAGCATGTGGCATTGATACGAGACTCTGTTACCTAAATGAGTCTAACGGCAGGAAATTGAGAATGATAGACTCCGAGGTACTACAAGATTATGGAGCAGGGTTCAAGGGTAAAATACTGAAAAGGATAGAATATTCTTCAATCGTTGAATATGCGAAGAAAGAAAATATTAGTTTTATTTATATGCGATCTGATCATAACGCTAATCCATTCACGATTCATATGGTTCATCAAATGCGTAAAGCGGGGATAAAGGTTGTAATGGAAATACCAACTTATCCTTATGACCAAGAATATATAGGTTTCTCTCGTCGGAAATTACTATTTATAGATCAATGTTTCCGTCATTCCTTGGCCAAACAATTATGCGGGATCGTGACTTTCTCCGACTATAAGACCATATTCGGCATTCCCACTATACAAATATCGAACGGCATTGACTTCTCGCAAATTAAATTGAAACAACAGGTCAACGATACAAACAAGGAACTTCACCTAATAGGAGTAGCGGAGATTCATTACTGGCATGGATTTGACCGTCTGGTTAAAGGTCTGGCTGATTATTATGATTCACATCCCAATTACAAAGTCTTTTTCCATATTGTAGGAGATTTCTTCGGGCAACGAGAAAAAGATGATATCCTTCCAATCATCAAACAGCATAAATTAGAGAACTACGTAACCCTTCACGGCGCTAAGCACGGCGAAGAGCTTGACCGGCTTTTTGAGAAAGCAGACATGGCCATCGGTAGTCTTGCACGGCATCGTAGCGGTATCACCCATATTAAAACATTAAAGAACAGGGAATATGCCGCCCGGGGCCTTTCTTTTATTTACTCTGAGACAGATAGCGACTTTGAGAATAAACCGTATATACTTAAAGTGCCCGCAGATGAAACCGCCATCGATATAAACTCATTAATACATTTTTATGAAAAGCAATCTCTTTCTCCCCTTGAGATCAGGGAATCAATTCGATCTCTCTCATGGGAAACTCAAATGAACAAAATAATTAACTCTATAAAAATCTCATAAGAAAAAAACATGGTTATTCCTTCGCAAAAAGGTAAGACGCCTTCTTTTTCCTATGATATTTGTAGGGAGCACTTACTATACATAAATAATATTCACATGACTAGAATTCACGAGTTATAGGCCATTATCTACAAATATATTTTAGTGTCTAGAATCAGCCTCAAGGCTGCACAATCACTCATAGTTTATTAAAATATTCAATCCCTAAAAAAATATCTATTTTCCAATTAACATCACATAATAATCCTCCATAAATTTAGCTATTACTATCTAAATAAAGCGTACTATAACACATGTTTGTAAACATTTAATATCTTCGTATATATTTTGTTTTATCGCAATTTTATTCCGATCTTTGCAGAGATTTAAACAACAATTATAAATCCTCACGATCTTCATAAAAAAAGAGTGGAATATTTATTCATTCATGATTTACGGCCATTGTGAAAAAACGATCTAAATGAAATGGTTCTTCAAAAAAGACGGAAACGACACGTTTCCTATTTAAATCTTTTAATAACTCCCTTGTATATTTATATATAGCGGTGCGAAATCGTGGCGAAAAAAAGCAACGATTCCAAGCTTATCCGCTAAGGATTAAGAAGTTCAGAGTTTGATCTAGAATGCGATTCAGAGTACGATATTTATTAACACGCCCTAAAGGGGTATAATTCAAAACATTATGTATAAACTATTCAACACGGATGAGCTACGGAAGAACGGCTACATCCGCTATCCCAGAGTTTTCTTGGATATGCTCATAAGAAATTGTTGCAAGGGAAAGCGGATCCCGGCGCAAATAGGGATCATGCTGTACTTGTACAGCAAAGTCGCCTATAGCCCTTACCAATGTCCATGGAAAAATGACACGTACACCATCCAAAAAGGGCAATGTATCGTGAAAATACCCGAGCTGGCCGCTTATCTTGGCTGCACGGTCTATGCCATACGGAAAGGATTGGAAGACCTAGAACAAAGCAGCGTGATAACCAAGAAAAAACTAGATCACGGTATGGCGGTGGAAATTATCAATTATCAGTCGTTCATACTAAACAAAACATCTTATGGCAAATAAGAAAACGCTAACCCCTACCTCCCTCCCCGCCAGCCTCACGCTGCCACAAGAGCGGAAAGCGGAGAAAGCCCTGCTTTTCGGGCTGCTGGCCTCACGCAAGAGCCTTCCCGAGATCGCCTTCAGGATAAGGCCCGAGATGTTCACCCACCCGGATATCGCCTTGGCGATAGAGGCCTACCTCAACCTTCACGAGAAGGGGGAAGGAACGGATATACTCTCGGTGGAGAAAGAGATACGGAGGCTCTCGCCAGAGAGGGCCGGGCAGTTGCCCGACCTCTTCGAGCTGGCCCGGCAAGACGGCTACATGGAGATAGGCGGAGAGTTCGTACGGCAGCATTGCCAGTACATAAGGGAGGCTTTTGTGGCAAGGCGGCTCATCCTGAGGTGCCACGAGCTGGCACATAAGGCGTCGGCCGACGACCGGGATACGCAAAAGCTGATATCGGAGCTGGGAACGGTGGCCGACGAGCTGGGCGAGCAGCTCTCCCTCACCCACGAGATACCGGACATGCCTACCGCCACCGCCGAGGCCATGGCACGGGTACGGGAGATACGCGAGCGGGTAGCCCGGGGCGGTACAGCGGGTATCCATACCGGGCTGGGGGGACTGGACAGGCTTATGGGAGGGTTGCGGACAGGCTCGCTCCACGTGTTCGCCGCCCGCCCGGGCATGGGAAAGACGGCTTTCGCTCTTTTCATGGCGGTGAACGCCGCTAAGCAAGGGGTACCGGTTTGCGTCTACAGTCTGGAGATGTCGAGGGAACAGCTGATCTTCAGGATGCTGGGCCAGATAGCCAACGTGGAGCCTTCGAAGATCGACAAGGGAACCGCCACCGAGGAGGAGATGAGGGCCTTGGAGGAGGCGAGCCTCCTCTTGAAAGAATTGCCGATATGTATCAACCAACGCTCGGACATCCAAATAGACGAGATACGCTGCGATATCTCCCTCAGAAGGCGACAAGGGAAGTGTTCCCTCGCCATCATCGATTACTTGCAGCTGGTAAACCGGGACGACAAGGGGCAAACCCCGAACGAGGCCATCTCGAACATCACCCGCAAGGCCAAGATTACGGCGATGGACGAGGAGATACCGATCGTGCTGCTTTGCCAGCTGAACCGCAACTGCGAGACGAGGGGGACGTACTCCTTCAAGCATCAGCTATCCGACCTCCGGGACTCCGGCTCTATCGAGCAGGACGCCGATACGGTGGCCTTCATCAGCCGCCTCTCCGTGGTGAACATACACGAGGACCCGGATACGCACCTGCCTACCCGGGGGAGGGGCACGATCCTGCTGGCCAAGAACCGCCAAGGCGAGCTGGGGCACGTGCGCTTCATGCACAACGAGGGCGTGACCTCCTTCTGGGACGACACCCAGCCGGCATGCGTCCGCAAGGCCCGGGCGGCGGAGCCTAAACCGAAGGGAAAGGGCCTCTTCGAATGCTGACGGACGATACGCTGCGCAAGGTGCGGGAGACGGCTCGCATCGACGAGGTAGCCTCCGACTACCTCACGCTACATCGCTCGGGGAAGGACTTCGTGGCGCTGTGCCCGTTCCACGACGAGCGACATCCCTCCTTCCGCATCTCCCCGGCGAGGAACATCGGGAAGTGCTTCAGTTGCGGCGAGGCGGCGGACCCGATACGGCTCGTGTGCCACATGGAGGGATGCGGCTTCGAGGAGGCGGTACGCCTACTGGCACGCAAATACAATATCGAGGTGGAAGAGACCGCCGCCGCTGGTCGTGAGCGGCGGCGGGACGAGCGGGAAGCGTTGTTGCTGGCGAACGCCTCGTTCGCCGGCGGCTTGCTGCCGGGCGACCTCGCGGGGACGGCACGTACGGAGGTGGATCGCCAAGGGCTGGAAGAGACCTACCGCAGCTTCGGCGTGGGACTTTGCCCGCCCGATGTCCTCCAAGCGTTCCGCCCCTTCCTAGGCCGGCTCGTCTTCCCGATACACACCACCGGGGGACAGGTGTCCGGGTTCGCCGGACGGAGCCTTACCCCGTCGGAGAAGGGGCGGAAATACGTCAACTCCCTCGACAGCCCCGCCTACCACAAGGGGCATATCCTCTACGGCCTGCACAAGGCGGTAAAGGCCGTACGCTCCGAGGGGCGCATCCTGCTTTGCGAGGGCTACAAGGACGTGCTCGCCTTCCACGCCTCCGGCATACGGTATGCCGTGGGGCTATGCGGCACGGCGCTCACCGAGGAGCATGTCCGGACGATACGGAGGCTGGCCGGGCAGGTAACACTCTCCCTCGACCCCGACCCGGCGGGACGGCAGAACACGGTCCGGTGCGCCCATATGCTACTGTCCATGGGGTGCGCCGTCAGCCTGCTTCCCCTACCCGACGGCATGGACCCGGACGAGGTATACCGCCGGAAAGGGAGCGGCGAGCTGGCGTGTCTGGCACGGGAGGGTACCCTCGATTACCTCTCCTACCGCATCCGCCAAGCGGCTTCCCGCCCTCGCACGGACACCACCGCCATCAACGGGGCGTTGGGCGAGATCGGCCTCCTCTCCTCCCCGCTGGCCGTGTACCGGAGGCTTGGGGAGCTATCCGGGGCGACGGGTATACCGATGGAGGTATTACGGCAGGAAATGTCTGTCGCCACAGACCCGAAAAGCGTAGCGGCAGCGGCACCGAGGAAGAAAGTCGCAGGCCTCACGCACGCCCTGCCACGAGAAAGGGCGTTACTGCGTTTTTGCCTCACGCACCATGACCGGATGTTCTACGACCCCGACGGAAGCGAGATTTCCCTGCCCGCATGGGTCTCTGGCGAACTGGCGGACAACGAGCTTCCCCTAGAGGACCCGGAACACGCCCGCTTGCTCCACCTCCTGTCCGAGGGCAAGCACCCGGACGGGATAGCGGACGAGCGGCTCTCCGCCCTTGTCCTCTCCCTCCGGGCCTCCGCGCCGCAGGATACCGGGCCGGTACCGGACGAACGGCTTCCCGGCGAGACCCGCTTCCAAGTGCTCCTCTACGGCGAGTCCTTCGCGCACCGGAAGCTAGCCCGGGCCTTGGAGTCCGTCCGCACGGCGGCGACACCCGAAGAGCGCCTGCGCCTACAAGCCACGCTCGAGAATCACTTCGCCCTAAGCGACCGTATCGCCCGGGAATTGCAAAGCCAAAGTATCCTGCCGGAGGGGATATAGGGGGGAGACAAAAAAAACTACCGTGTTTGGCGCCGAACACTATTGCGTTGGGAAGCCAACACAGTAGTATCCGGAGCCAAACACAGTAGTGTCCGGACCGGAAATACGATAGTCCTTTTATTTCATGCTATCCAACCAACGCTTGCCGGATGGCGTGTACATCCAAACGATAAACACCACAAGTATCAATAGCATTACCCCGAAAAGAAATGTCAATGGATTCATAGCTCTTTATTATTTCAAGATTTTATTACCACAGAAAGCTAACCCGACAGAGAACAAGATCCCTACCATGAACATTCCAACTTATCTCTATCTTTTCCGATTGGAATAACATAGCTATTCCACCCAGCACCAATGCCGTGAACGTCAGTTTTGACAAATCGTAAAAATATTTGCCCAACGTCTCACGCTGGCACTTCGCCCGTTCACGGGACTCACCTCTCGCGTCTCGCCGCTTGTCTTTCTCTTTCATACCGTAAATTTTTCATGTCAATCGAATTTTGATTGAGCAAACATACGCTTATTTCGTTAGAAAACCAAGCGTTATTCACTCAAAATCCACCTCTTTACCCCCATTCACCCGACCTCGCCCCCCTTCGTCCCCGTTGACCGGAATCCCACCGGCGGCATGTCGTACCTTTACGACGTAATCAATAAAACACCAGACATTATGCCGATCAAGTACCGATTAGTCTTACGAAAAGACATGACCAAGGGAGCCGCCGCCGGCTCCAAGTTGTATTACGCCGTGAACAAGTCCACCGGCACCTGCGATTTCGAGGAGCTGTGCGACCAGATCGCCGACCGCAGCACCGCCTCCCGGGGCGACGTGCAGGTCGTGGTAGACGGCCTTCTCTACATCCTCAAGCAACGCCTCCAGAAAGGGGAGACCGTCCAGCTGGGCGATCTCGGCCACTTCCAAGCCGTGATCGGCAGCAAGGGCACCAAGCTGGAGTCCGACTTCAACGCCTCCCTTATCAAACGTCCCCGGATCGTCTTCCGTCCGAGCGTGACGCTAAAGAGCGTCACCGGCCTCGCCAAGTTCGAGAAGATCGTGCCCGACGCACCCGCCCCGGGAGGAGGCGACAGCGAATCCCCCGACGAAATCTGACTCAAGGCTCCCCTAGATGAGAAACGATGCACTCCCGCTGACGGGGCGATAAGATCCGTTGGCGGGGATGCCATCCGCACTCCTCCAGCCGCTCCATCAACTTCCCGCTGACACGTATCCACCGGGACAGCTTATCCGAGGCTTTCTTCTTCGACAATAAGGGAAAATAACTCATCGCTATATCACAAAAATAATAGGCGCCGACACCGGTCTCCCGCTTTTCCATACTGATGCTGTTTATTTATTAACTTATTCAAAGATAGTAATTTAAGATTAATTTTCCAAGAAAAATCAAATCATAATTCATCGTATATATCATGAAACAAGCCTATATCTCCACCCACCTTGCCGACGCCCAGTCCGCCGGCGACCGCTTCCACCTAAACCCCATCATCCTCCTTGCCCAAGCCGCCCTAGAAAGCGGCTGGGGCACCTCCCGCCTAGCCCGGGAGGCCAACAACCATTTCGGCATCACTGGCTACGGGGCGAGCAACGCCTTCTGGCACGGGGGCCGCATCACCGCCCGATACAAGCGGGGCGAGTTGCTGTTCCGCCGCTACGACTCGGCACGCAACTCCTACCTCGACTTCGCCCGCCTCCTCGTCTGCTCCTACCCGCAGGCCGCCGCCATGAGCCGTTTCCCCGCCGACTACGCCAAGGCCATCGCCTACAGCCCCTACATCAGCGAGCTGAACGGTGACAACCGGGAGCGCTACCGGGAGACGCTGGTACAGCTCTGCCACGAGATCGAACCGATTTACTCATCCCTAAAAAACAACAATTGATATGAATAAGATACGACAAATACTAGCCTTCGTCCGCAGCCTGCTGGATTTCTTGCTAAACCTAGGATCTCACACGCCCCAAAAACAACCGCCCCATGACACGACCGACACTCCCACGGAGCCCACGCCCCCCTTTCCCCCACTTCCGCCTGCTCGCCTTGGCCAGCCTCTTCCTGCTGGCGGCACTCTCCCTCCTGCTAGACATGCGGGAGGCGGCGTTGGCAGCTATCGGGGCGATACTCTCGCTCTCGTCCACCCCTCGCCCGGCCCCTTGAACCTGCTGGGCTGGGGGCTGATACTCTCGGCGGTGCTGAGCTCGCTGGGAAAGATATGGCCTCCTTAGGTGAGAAAAAAACGGCAGAATCAAACTCTTATTGAAAATTATAAGTACTTTTGTAAAAAAAAGCGAATGCACTTGTTGATCTACATAGATATCGCCCTATTCATTTTCATCGCCTTTTTCATAGGCTATGACCTATTTTTTACGTTGGCGTCCTTTTTTCGGAGGAGGCACCGGAAGCACCGGAGCATACGGCTCCAGAAGTTCGCCGTCATCTTCGCCGCCTATAAGGAAGACCAAGTCATACAGGAATCCGTGGAGCGCATCCTCCTGCAAGACTATCCGGCGGACAAATACCGGGTGATCGTGGTATCGGACCATATGCGGGAGGAAACGAACCAAGCGCTCGCCAAGCTCCCGATCGAGCTCCTCACGCCGGATTTCAAGCATAGCATGAAACATAAGTCCATCACCTACGCCTTGGAATACCTGAAAGAGGGAATCGATAAAGTCGTCATCCTCGATGCCGACAACCTCACGGATACGGATTTCCTGACCCGGGTCAACGATATCACGCAAGACAACATCGCCCTGCAAGCGCACCGTACCCTCAAGAACGACAATACGCCGATAGCGGTATGGGACGGTATCTCCGAGGAGATCAACAACACCATCTTCCGCAAGGGGCGGGTCAATGTCGGGATCTCCTCCTCCTTGATAGGCTCCGGCATGGTATTCGACTTCGGATGGCTGAAATCCCACATGCCCCAATGCGGCACTTTCGCCGAGGACAAGGAGCTGGAGATCTATCTCGCCACGGAAAATATCTTTGTCGATTACGCCGAGGACATCCTCGTGTACGACGAGAAGACCTCACGCCAAGAGGTCATGGCACGGCAAAGATCCCGCTGGTTCCACGCCCAACTGCTGGCATTCTCTTTGATCATACGGCATCTCGACCTCCGTACCCTCAACTGGAATTATATGGACAAGGCGGTCCAATGGTTCCCGCTCCCGAGAATATTAAAACTGATCATCCCGTCTCTCCTCGCCTTGGCATGGAGCCTCACAACTTTCCCGCTTGCCCTGAAATGGTATGGACTGATATTAATCAGCATCTTGACATATACGCTGGCCATTCCCCGCAAGATGCATACACGGAAACTTTACAGGAATCTGTCGAAGCTTCCCTTCCTTTTTTTCATCTTGACAAAAGGATATATAGCCTCATTCATCCGGATAAAAAACAAGGATACGAGCTTTCAGAGCACTCCACATGACATAACGATAAAAAAAGAAGAAAGCCATGATTAAAAAAGTCTCCATTATCACTATCAATTATAACGGGTTGAAAGATACCGTCGAGATGATAGAATCCTTGGCTATCCATGAGACTTATCCTCATGAGATCATTGTCGTAGACAACGCTTCTACCGACCCTCTGGAACATAAGCTTCTCCAATCCAAGTTCCCAGACATACAGGTTATACGGAGTGAGAAAAACCTTGGATTCGCCGGTGGTAATAACTTGGGAATATCATATGCCACAGGCTATTATTTATTACTTCTTAACAATGATACAATCATTACCCAACCATTCCTAAAAGCATTAGTAAATAGACTGGACAGCAATCCTCGAATAGGATGCGTCTCTCCTAAAATAGCTTGTTGGCCCGAAAAAGAACGTTTACAATACGCAGGTTCCACACCAATGAGCCACATAACGCTCCGGAACACCTCCATTGGCTATGATCAGTTAGACCAAGGACAGTTCGAAGAAGCGCATGAAACCTCATTCGCTCATGGAGCTGCCATGGCAGTCAAGGCGATTGACATACAAAAATTCGGGAAAATGCCAGAATTCTACTTCCTTTATTATGAAGAGTTAGATTGGTGTACTCAAATTCAAAAGACTGGATTCTCTATTTGGTTTGAGCCCAAAGCTATAATCTATCATAAGGAAAGCGCTAGTGTGGGTATTGAGAGTCCTTTGCGTATATATTATCACACCCGAAATCGTCTCATATTTGCCCAGCGCATTTTATCAAAAAAAAGAATTCGTATATGTTCATATATATATCAAACGACATTTGCTCTTTGCAAAAAGATTCTAATATTTACGATTCAAGCAAAATTCCATCTTATTCCATTTTTGTTTAAAGGAATAAAAGATGGTATTTATTTCATAAACAATAACTCAAAATAACAAAGTTATGTATAAAGTTTCTTTAGCAATACCTATTTATAACGTGTCTCTATTCGTAGAAAGAGCGTTACTATCCGTATTAAACCAAACATATGATAATATAGAATATTTAATAGTAGACGATAAAGGGCAAGATGATTCCATGGACATTGTCCATAGAATTATTAAAGATCATCCAAGAGGAAAGGATGTCCGTATCATCGAGCATCCGTATAATATTGGCCTTGGGGCTACAAGAAATACTGCCATCGATAATGCGCAAGGCGAGTATCTGTTTTTTATGGATAGTGACGATGAGATCATCCCTACATGCATAGAAATTCTCGTACATAAAATGCAAGAACATCCTGTTGATTTCATCGCAGCATCACACATGAAGAAAGATCTCTCAGGAAAGACCTACCCTACTTATACGTATAGCCCGATTTTAATCCAAGGAGATGATTTACCAGTCGCACAATATCGATATGCACAAAACAATGATATATATGTAATGAGCTGGAACAAACTTTATAATTTAAACTTTTTAAAATCCCATAATATACAGTGTATACCTCATCAACTGGTAGAGGATTGCTGGTTCACATATCAAGTTATTATATCCGCAAAGTCTTGCCAATTAATATCCGATCAAACCTTGTATTATACTATAAATCCAGAATCCACAACCTCAAAGATCAAGACACAAGGGTATTCGATGAAATTAAGTATCAGCTACGCAGAAATAGAAAAAACAAAAAGAGCCTATATAGCCCACTTAAGAGCACACTCAATTTATCCCTGTTTGCTCTTCGATACCATGTTCATGGGCCTATATCATGCCTACAGAATATTATGCGTAGATAACAAAATGGAAAAACAAGAAAGGAAAAAACTCGCATGCTCTTTATTAACTCGAAATTTCCAACTACCTAACCGAATTATCTGTAGTACCTCTTACCTTCGTTTTCTTGCTATATACATTTTTTACAGTTTACCTATAACTATAAAAATCAATTTGGTGAATTTAGCCATCAAATTTAAAATCAAGGATATACTTCAAAAATGGTTTCACTTCAATTAAATAGATTTTATGGAAAAGAGCTGTCAAGTCATTGAGATCCTCTTCTGGATCGGCATCGGGATCGTTTTCTATACCTATCTGGGGTATGGGATCGTATTATACCTTATGGTAAAGATCAAGGAGCTGTTCGTTAAACCCCGGCTCCCCCGCCTTCCCGAGACACTACCGGAGGCCACGTTGCTGATAGCCGCCTACAACGAGGAGGCGATCGTGGCGAGCAAGATGGTGAATTGCAGACAACTGGATTATCCGGCGGATAAGCTGAGACTGGTCTGGATCACCGATGGAAGCAATGACAACACGAATGAGAGACTGAAAGAGTACCCGGAGGTCACCGTACTGTACCAACCGCGGCGACAAGGAAAGACCGCCGCCTTGAACCGAGCCCTCCCCTACGTCAATACCCCCTACGTCATCTTCACCGACGCCAACACGATGCTGAACAAGGGCGCCATCAAGGAGATCATACGCCAGTTCAGCGACCCACGGGTAGGCTGCGTGGCCGGAGAGAAACGGGTAGAGATACAAGCCGAGCAAGGAGCCACCGCCGGAGAAGGCATATACTGGAAATACGAGTCCGCCCTCAAGCGACTGGACTACCGCCTATACTCCGCCGTCGGAGCGGCAGGCGAGCTCTTCGCCATCCGTACCTCCCTCTTCGAGCAGATGCCCCCGGATACCCTGCTGGACGATTTCATCCTCTCCCTGCGCATAGCGATGAGAGGCTACAAGATCGCCTACAGCAAAGAGGCGTACGCCCTCGAGAGCGCCTCCCTGAACATGCGGGAGGAGGAGAAACGTAAAGTACGCATATCGGCCGGAGGATTGCAATCGGTATGGCGGCTACGGGGATTATTGAATATCTTCCGGTACGGGATACTGAGCTTCCAATACATCAGCCACCGGGTACTGCGCTGGACGCTGACGCCGGTCGTGCTCTTCGCCCTCCTGCCCCTCAACCTGCTCCTTGCCTGTACCGGGCATACCCTTTACACGGTCATCCTTGCCCTGCAATTAGCGTTTTACCTGCTGGGATACTTGGGGTATAAAATGGAAAAACGGAACATCCGGAACAAGCTATTATTCATTCCTTATTACTTTTTATTCATGAATATCAATGTCATACGAGGGTATAGCTATCTCGCTAAGCATAAAGGCACAGGCGCTTGGGAAAAAGCCAAACGAGGCGCGGGATAAAAAAATAAAAAAATAGATGGATAAATAGTCGTTATATGTCGACTTTAATTAATACTTTTGCGCTATTGATACTATTTGAATATCAAGAAAACTAGAACACAATTTAGATACAATGGATAAATTGGCCTCAGAGTATAAAGTTCTTATCGTAGATGATGTCCCTACAAACGTCATGCTAGTACAAGCCATACTGAAGAAAGAGGGATATACGCTTTTGACTTGCGACAGCGGGACAAAAGCGCTACGCATAGCTAACGAGAAACACCCAAATCTGATATTACTCGATATCATGATGCCTGAGATGGACGGATATGAGGTCCTCCAGCATCTGAAAAGCAATCCCGAGACTACGGATATACCCGTGATTATCATGTCCGCCCTAAGCGATATGCAAAGCATCGTGAAAGGTTACCAATTGGGCGCCACCGAATACGTCACAAAGCCTTTCCAACGTGAGGAGCTGGTGAAGAGGGTGGCCCACCGCTACGAGCTTTACAGCATCAAGCGCATCAAGGCCGAGCTGGAGAACACGATCGAGTCTAGGGATACGCTATACTCCGTTATCGCCCATGACCTGCGTTCCCCGCTAGGCTCGTTGAAAATGATGAATAACGCCATCTTGATGATGGTGGACAAGGAGCGGGTAGGCGACGAGGTGTACGAGATGATCCAGATGATGAACAAGACCTCCGAGGAGATCTTCCTCTTGCTGGACAACCTGCTGAAATGGGCCAAGAACCGCTTGAACAAGCAGCACGTATATAAGCAACAGACCGACATAAACAGTATCATCGATAGTACCGCCGAGATGTATGTCCCGATGGCGGCGCAAAAAGGCGTGAAGATTATCCTAGAAAATCTGGATAAAGAGCTGGTAGGCTTGGTCGATATCGATATGCTCAAGACGATTATCCGTAACCTGATCTCTAACGCCATGAAGTTTAGTTTCGAGGGGGGCACGATCACCTTATCCTCACGCTCCGAGGGGGATTTCGTAACCGTTAGCGTGAAAGATACCGGCAAGGGCATCAAGAAAGAGGATCAAGACAAGCTCTTGAAACAAGACTCGCATTTCACGACCTACGGGACGAAGAACGAGAAAGGCTCCGGTCTGGGATTGATGCTTTGCAAGGACTTCGTGGAGCTTCATGGAGGAAAGCTTTGGTTCGAGTCCGAGGGCGAGGGCAAAGGAACGACCTTCCTGTTCTCGATGAAGGCGCTGAACCAAGAGGCATAGCCGATCGACGTACCGCCTGTCTCTACCGATCGTAGACAAGTGTCGTACAAACAAACTAAATATTTCGTATATTTGCATCCCGGATTAATATCCGGGATTTTTTTGTGTGCCGAGGTGACATTAGGTACATTATTATTTATCGTATAAACATTATTATCGTATGTATACCGTAATTAAACGTATGGAGATCTCCGCTTCCCATAGCTTGAGATTGTCCTACCCCAGCAAATGTGAGAATCTACATGGTCACAATTGGATGATCACGGTTTATTGCCGCTCCAAGGAATTAAACGCCGATGGCATGGTAGTCGATTTCAGTCATATCAAGAGATCGGTGAAATCCCTGTTGGACCACCAGAACTTGAACGATATCTTGCCTTTCAACCCGACGGCGGAGAACATAGCCTTTTGGGTATACGAGCAGATCCCGTCTTGTTTCAAGGTAGAGGTAAAAGAGTCTGAGGGTAACACGGCGATCTATGAGGAAGATTAACGAGATATTCTACAGCTTGCAAGGCGAAGGGTTCCATACGGGGACTCCCGCCGTATTCGTCCGCTTCTCCGGTTGCAACCTGAGATGTAGCTTCTGCGACACCCGCCACGAGGAGGGCGTAATGATGACGGACGAGGAGATCGTGGAGAAGGTATCTTCCTTTCCCGCACGGATGGTAATCCTGACGGGAGGAGAACCTAGCCTGTGGATCGACAAGGCGCTTATATCCCGCTTACGTGAGGCGGGGAAACAGATCTGTATCGAGACCAACGGCACACGCCCCTTGCCCGACGGCATCGACTGGGTGACTTGCTCGCCCAAGGAGAACGCCCCGGTGGTATTGGAAAGAGTCGACGAGATAAAGGTGGTTTATACCGGGCAAGACCTGTCCGCATACGCCGAAATCCCCGCACGGTACCATTTCCTGCAACCCTGCTCCTGCCAAAATACGAAAGAGGTAGTGGATTACATCCTCCGGCATCCCCGGTGGAGACTAAGTCTGCAAACCCATAAACTGATCGATATCCAATAGATAGGATGAGACGGGGGCATGCCCCGTCTCTACTGCTATAGATAACGGACTTCTTTACCTCTCACGGCGTCATTCACCTCTCCATCGCCATAGACCAACTCGCCATTCACGAAAGTCTTCCATACGCCATGGTGGAACGTATAGCCCTCGAAAGGAGACCAGCCGCATTTGTACAAGATATTCTCCTTCGATACCGTCCAAGTCTGCTCCGGATCGATCAATACGATATCGGCGTAGTATCCGGGACGGATGTATCCCCTCCTATCGATACGAAACAGCTCCGCCGGCATATGCGCCATCTTTTCGACCACCTTCTCGTACGTGAAACGGCCTTCCATCGCCAGCTCCAACATCGTGATCAAGGAGTGCTGGATAAGCGGTCCTCCGGAAGCCGCCTTCAAGCAAGAGCCTTGCTTCTCCTCCGGTAGATGCGGGGCATGGTCGGTAGCCACGATATCGATCGTATTGTTATTGACCGCCTCACGCAGCGCCGTGCGATCCTCGATCGTCTTGATAGAAGGATTCCACTTGATACGATTACCGAATTGGGCGTAGTCGCCGTCATGAAACCACAGATGGTGCACGCAGACCTCGCCGGTTATCTTTTTCTCGCTCAAGGGAAGACGGTTGCCGAGCAACGATAATTCCTTCTCCGTGGAGAGATGCAGGATATGCAAACGGGAATCCAAGCGGGTAGCCAGTTCAACCGCCTCGGCCGAGCATTGGTAGCAGGCCTCCTCGCTACGGATCTTGCTATGGAAAGAGATATCCAGATCCTCGCCATGCAGGTTCGTGTAATACTGGATATTACGCCGGATCACCTCCTCTTTCTCCGCATGGATGGCGATCAGCATACCGGCCTCGCCGAAGATACGCTCCAACGAGTCTTTCTTGTCCACCAGCATATTTCCCGTAGACGAGCCGAGGAAGAGTTTCAGTCCCGGCACACGGCTACGATCCAGCCTGCGGATCTCGTCCATATTATCGTTTGTCCCACCGAAGAAGAAGGAGTAATTCGCACGGGAGACCTCGGCGGCACGGTTGAATTTCCATTCCAGATCGGCGATCGTCGTGGTCTGTGGCTTCGTGTTCGGCATGTCCATGAAGGTCGTCACGCCACCGGCCACGGCCGCACGGCTCTCGGTCCCGATATCCCCCTTATGGGTAAGCCCGGGGTCCCGGAAATGCACCTGATCATCGATAACGCCCGGTATCAACCATTTCCCCGTAGCGTCGATCACTTGGTTCGCCTCGGCACGCACGTTCCCGGGAACCTCTCCCTCGAACACCGCCGCAATCTTATCCCCCTCCACCAACACCGAGCCGATAAAAGAACGGCCCTCATTGATGATTCTCGGATTTTGGATTAATATTTTATTCATCTTTCTTATTCTATTATAAATTGTCAAACTCTGTTTTCATTAGGCATGGCTCGCATGTTTCCTCGGATACTTCCTGAAGAAACTCCACCATTTCAATTGAAGGACGCCGAATAAAGCCTCCCCGAATATCGAAGAGTTCATCTTGGAGACACCCAAGGCACGGTTGATAAAGATGATCGGCACCTCCACGAGCTTGAAGCCGCACTTATAAGCCGTAAACTTCATCTCCACCTGAAAGGCGTATCCCTTGAAATGGACACGGTCCAGATCGATCGTCTCCAGCACCTCACGGCGGTAACATTTAAAGCCCGCCGTCGTATCCTGTATCTTCATACCCGTGACGATACGGACATACACCGAGGCGAAATAAGACATCAACACACGGCCCAGCGGCCAGTTCACCACATTCACCCCGTTGCAATACCTCGACCCGATGGCTACGTCGGCACCCTGCGCGGTACAAGCGGCGTATAGCTTCGGCAGGTCATTGGGATTATGACTGAAATCGGCGTCCATCTCGAAAATAAAATCATATTTATGCTCGATAGCCCATTTAAAACCCCGGATATAAGCGGTACCCAATCCCAGCTTCCCCTTACGCTCCACGATAAAAAGACGCTCCGGGAACTCCTTCTGCAAGCCCTTCACGATAGCCGCCGTCCCATCCGGAGAGCCATCATCGATCACCAAGATATGAAACACTTTCTCCAGCCCGAACACGGCACGAATGATATTCTCAATATTCTCCTTCTCGTTGTATGTAGGAATAATGACGATACTGTCTGACATATACTTTAATCAATTAATTTTTAGCTCATTATATATACGACTGTAAACCATTTGTAAATTACTCTCCAAAGTTACATATTTTTTCTGTGTAAATCTATCATCCAGTTAGCCCATTCGTCTGTTCCATGATAAGCAAATGTATTTTGGCTTTTCACCCAACTTCCCCGATTTCCCCCTAAATGCCTAATACTCAAATTAAGTTGCTTTATTCTTCCACTTTTATTCGATTATTCCAGCGTTTTTCAGTAATTCTGGAAAACTTTCGTTAGTGCCTTATACAAAGGACTTTGGGAGAATTACCCATTTTTGAGGTAATGACTTGGCAACTGTGCAATCTGCTGCGTTCTACCTTGAATTGCTTACAAGGAACTCTTATTTTGTTGCAAAGATACGAATTTTACTTATATATAAAAAGCACTGTACTATTTATTATGTCCCTTAGATAGTACAGCACTTGAATATTTGTCTAATTTCTTTTGATATAGAAAAAATGTTTTAAAGGCTATTCTT
Organism: Parabacteroides sp. AF19-14; assembly: GCF_003635485.1. NCBI lineage: Bacteria > Pseudomonadati > Bacteroidota > Bacteroidia > Bacteroidales > Tannerellaceae > Parabacteroides > Parabacteroides sp. AF19-14. The sequence goes on from NZ_QTMJ01000001.1 coordinate 341,588, forward strand.
TGTGATAAGAAACCATATCTCCCTTATCATTTCGATACATCTCTATATAATCCAAACAACTTGGCTTTAATGCGCCATTAAAGTGGAAAACAAATGTTCTTCTTCCATCATTTGATTCACAACGTAGAGTTGATTCATCTTGTTTTGTTACACGTCCTACAACAAGAGGATTGTATGGTGGTATCATAAATTCAAACGTGCCCTTGCTAAATTTGTAGTAGATGTCTCGTTGGGTTGGACTATCTATAGTTTTTTCTCCATTTCTCCATAAACAGTTTCTTGGTGAACTAAAGTGATTATAATCTTGCCCTGAACCGATTTTATGTGCTCTTATAAAATAGCTCTTCACATAACTACCATAATCAGAACACATTTGAATATTCATTTTATAACCATTAATACCATAATCCCGTTCTTCTACTCCATAGTGTCCTTCTCCATATTTTACCATGTATGAAAACACCTTATCAGCAACATTGAAGTTTCTTGATGGGATCTTATCAATAAGACCTTCCGAGAAGTAATCTAATTCAAAGTCAATCTGATAAGAACCTTTCAGATAAAGATATGCTGCAAGATAAATAGCTTCTGCTTCAAGGTCTTTTGTATTAAGAGGCATGTGTTTTTTCAGGTCTGTTACACTTTCCTTTACATATTGTTCTATAGGGTCCATAGATGGAGCTTCTGATTGCAGAACTGACTTTATCGTAGATTCAGACTTACAATTGTTTACACTTGAAGATGATTGTGAACTCACATTTTTATCTTCCTTTTTACCGAATAAAAATTCAAAAAAATCCATGTTATTTGTATGATTTAAAGTTTAACACTCTTTTTCTTGTTTCTTTGTAATTGTACCTACATTCATATTGTAATATCTTAAATAAAGATTCAATATTACGACTTGTTAATTTGCCATCCTCCGCACAGATTCCTGTATAAAACAACAAAGCTATTGATTTTGCCTGCTCGTGTTTTGCTGATACAATTTCATTATATGTTTTTTCTTCAATATCAACATATCCTCCCGTATCATTAGGTTTAATAGATGCGTGTTGATAATAGGTAAGTGATTTCATATTATACTTCCATCCCGAAGATATTGATATTTGGGTTGCTAATTCATTACAATAATGCGCATAGTACATATCAGAAATGTACAACAAGTCAGGATTGATATTTATTGGAATTATATACCTTGCCATAGAATCCATAGCAATAGATGCCCTATTTACATAAGCTTCCTGTTGAAAGATTTCATCATTTGTTGTACAGGCTAATTTTGTCAAATATAGATAATCATATGAATAAATCTTTCTATATAGTTCCATATGGTTTTTAGGGCACATCAATAGTAATAATCTAAAAGTATTTGCTGCCCCAGCTAATCCATAATCACTATTCCAATATCGATTCGGGAACATTGCAAGTTGATTTATACTTCGATAAAGATAATTTAGCCCTTCTTCGAACTTTTGCCCATACATATACATACCTGCTATATCAGCAAGTATATATGGATGCTCTGTATCTTTAAATTCAAATATGATAGAATTTAATACAAAAGTAGGAATTTCATATAATGCTAATGAAATTCCCCTTGTACGCCAAGGAGAATTTAAATCTTTGAATTTAGGCTTGTCATTTTGTGCATTTTGAACTTTGAGGACATAATTATCCACAAACGAATCATCTATGCACAAACTTCTATCAATCATAGTAATTTCAGACATTTCATAATTCTTACATTTATTGTGTAGATACAGTCCCAACTCTTTAAGTAAAGATATGATATACTCATTGTGTATTTTATTCACATAAAAATCAAACATCATAGGAAAGAGCCAATTGCCCTTTTTCTCTTGAAAACAAATGGGATGTTCATGTGCAAATTGACTGAACGATTTTGGGTCAGCAGACTCAATTTTCTCAAGGAGAGTTTTGATGTAATAATTATCTTCCATACAAAAAACTTAATTATCAATGTTATGATAGATTTTCTCCCTGTAATGTTATCAACCGCTTCTTAACAGTCCCGTTCTTACAGGATTTTACTATAGAAATTATGACTTCATCCATACGTGGCACTTCCAATTTTCTGTATTCATTTGTATCATCACAGAAAACCACAAGATACATCTTTTCGATAATTATGTCATAATTTCTTTCGAGAATATAGCGATATAGGTTCTGTTGAATACAATAATGCCAATATGGCGTATCCTCAATTTGATTGAGTTCACCTAACCCTTTCTCGCCATAGTTGTTTACCGCAATCGGTTTACCCCAAAAATCGACAATGCGATGACTACGTTTCCAATCATATATGTCAAAAACATCTCCACGTTTATGTATCATATCTATTGTACCAGCAATTTTTAGTTCGTCATCATATATAGCCCATTCTGTTCTAAACGGTTTAAATTTGTGGTTTTCGAGAAACTCTATGAATTGCATATATTCAAGTTCAAGAGAAATTTGTTCTTCTATGTGAACATATTTTCCGTCATATTTGAAAGAGAATTCTTGTTGATATGGAAGTCCCTTATAATAGTTTTCTATTTGTTGGTGCATAAAAGTTCCGACATCACGTGAACACGCACCTTTTGAATCCCATTCTTCAAGAATCTGTCCTTGTGATATATTTCGTTGATTAGCTTTATATTCTGACCAATAGTATGAATCAAATGGCTTAAAGAAACAAGATATCACACTGCTGACAGGAATAAATTGTTCCTGTCCATCATATAGATAAATATGTTCTTGTGGATAGAATTGAATATGAACGTCTTTTTCGCAAAAAACAGGTTCTCCTATTTTATAGTTTACTTTTCTATTTGAAGAAAACACCAATGGTTTCATTCTCTTGGCACAAACCCTTTCTTTTTCCGTTTGTGTTATGTCTGCAATTTCAAGTTTCTCATTGTCAACAATACCAAATTCATGGTTCAAGTATTTCTCGCGAGTATTTTCACTTGCCATAACTTTGGCTTCGATTTCTGTCCATCGTTCAATTTCCTTTGGAGTAGAACATGAGAGAAAATCGATTGGTAAAACCATAGAGGGTTGTATATAATGAAGAACTTGTGCTATAAAAGCCGCACATCCCTTAGGATTGGAAAAAACTTGATATTCAGTAAAACGAATAACAATCCATCCGATATTATTCAGAAGTGCATCACGAAAATCATCTCCACATCCTATATAATGTATAGGTTTTCGTGTAAATGCAGCATATGGTTCGTCTATTTCAATGTCTATTCTTATAGATGGGTGCTTTTTGCATATAATCGCTATATCTGGTTCAAAAGGCCTGTTATCTTCTACAGGAAGTATATTGCAATCACCGAGTATAAGTAAATCACATCCCCTGAAAGTATCTTGTAGATAATTTTGGAATTTAGCTTCACTGAACCCTCTTCTTGCTATAGCTTTTCTTCTGTATGGAAAAACAATACAGCCATCTTCAGGATATTTAGTTACTGGATATTTCCAGTTACTCTTATCTTGGACAACTGATGGCATCAAATAATCAACATATTGAACATCAAAATCATCAACCACTCCAACAGCATAATCACTTTCTATTTTTTTCTCTGTTTTGCAAATGACATCTATCAATTCTTTATCTACGCTTTTAGACAAAGCAAAATCTTTAACCTTCTTGACTTTTTCTTTTGCCGTCTCAATATCAGCAGACTTTAATGCATTAGAAATAGAATTGATTTCATCTTTTATTTGTTTTTGTTGCTGCACTTCTATGTTCTTTTTATCAATGAGTTTTTGCATCTCTTCCCGAGAAAACTCTTTCATTAAAGAAATATAAACAATACAGGGCTTTTGATGCTTAAATTTCTGTATTACAGATTCGCATCTTTTTACAAACAAGTCTTGTGTTGTTACTCCATCAATAATAACAACATAGTTTGAAGATAATTCATCTATATGATGGAGAGCACATGATTGAAATCCAAGTACAGCCAAATCAAGAGTTAAAAACTGAACTTGAAGATTTTCATCGAATTCAGCCCCATATGCGATTACTTGCACAGGGACACCCAATGATTTTATAAAGTTACTAATCTCTATGTTGATATAAGAAGGGGTATTTATTTTTCCCTCCTTATATTTATCTATATTAATGTTATTCTCTTGCGTCTGTTTAAAATGAGTGTAATCTAAATCGGTTGCAGTGCAAAAACTTGAAAAAAAGAATTGCCATATGCGATATTCTCCTTGTATGATATTTCCTTTATAGTCGGTTTTTTGAAAATTCATGTTATAAAAATAGCAACCAGAATGTGGCGTTGTAGATTTTTTGCTACGACATAACTTACTAAAAGCTATTTGTGCCTTTTCCCATTCTTCGGTACTTAAAAACTCTTTTTGCCGCCTATCGAAATCTATTATTTCCGTAATATTACTTATTATTATTGATTTGTTTGCAGAAGGATGTTCTTTTTGCCAACAAGTAAGTCCATCTGAATAGTTGGCTTTAATCATATTATATTCAGTTGATACCTGCTTTTCTCGTTGTATTCTTTCCAATTCGAGCTTTTCTCTCTTTTCCCATTCAACTTTAGGGAATGAGAGGAATTTATTTATATCTTGTTTTGTAAGATTGTTTTCAGACTGGAATATTCGTAATTCTTTTCGAAAGAAAGAGTATGCATTAGGATATATATCTTTTTGATGCTTAAATTTCTTTATTAAACGCTTGGTTGATAAATTTGATATAAATATAAAAGCTATAAGAATGGCTATTAAAATTCCTATAATTATGCATACGACTTTAAAACCTTGAGTAAGTCCCCAAGTTATAAGTGCTAGTAGGGCATATCCAATACAACCCCATTTTTTTTCTGAATCCATAATTCTTACTTATAAATATATAAAGCGTGAACTGCACAGCCACGTCTTTATTTGGAGGTCGTAGGAAACCTTGCATACAGATGTAGTAATAGCAGCCCACGCTATAGCGTGAGAACCACTATGCCATCTGAGTATGCAATTTGAAAATTTCCTACGTTTCCAAATACTTGATGCGCATAACGCTTCTTTCTTATCTAATATGTTTTGGAAAGAGTTACCTCAATCCGATACAAAGGTAAGAAAAATCCGTGATCTGCCATTCAAACATCACGGATTTTTTTGATTTACAGTTTCATACTCCTATTCTGTCTTGGTTTCGGTATTCCGATAGCTTCTCTAAACTCATTCATTTTCTTTCTGAACCAGTTCACGTGTGAAACCCCGTCTATCTTGAAATCGAATCTACCGTTTTCGTCCTGTCTGATGGAACAGACGGAGTGTCGGGTATCAAAACTTCGGTTAAATTCGGAAGAATAGAGTTCGCCTTTTATCCCGACCTCCTTGAACTCGCACAGTCTTCTGATTATTCCGTCATTGAACCCCAATCGGTCACGCAGGAAGTTTATTACAGGCATCAGCTTCTCCACATACGGGAAATAGCGTCTGACAAAATCCGTAAACTCCGACAGCTTGCGGTGCTGTTGCTCGTAAGCGTTTCTTATCTCCTGTATCTGTTCGGCTTGTTGCCGTTCCCGTTGTCGGGCTTCGTCTTCAAGTTCAAGGATGCGGTCTTGCAAGTCCTCGTTCCTGCGTTCCAACGATTTCATTCTTCCACTTCCGAAAAGAGAACCCACACTGCTTGCAAGGGCGGTTGCCGTATCGGTGGCTGCGCTTTTGAGCTTGTCGGTGCGGATTTCCGCTTTTACCTGTTTCAGTTCCTCCTGCGCCTCGGCTTTCTTCTCCTGTAACAGTCTGGTTTCGGTTTCAAGGGTTTCATTTTTCTTTTTCAAGTCCCGATAATACTGCATGGTGGTAGTGTGCCGTGCTTCCGAGCCCCGTACCCCACGTTGCAATCCGTATTTCGTCATCACCCTTGCGTAATTGTCGTGGTAGGCAATCAGGGTCTGGCGGTTGAACAGGTCATCGGCACACAAACGGACGGAATTTGTTTTCTTGCGGTACTTGCGCTTACCGTCCGTCTGTTCTTTCTTGGCTTTGCGCCTTTCACCCGTCACGATAGGAACAACGGCTGCGTGGATGTGCGGAGTCTTCTCGTCCATGTGCAGATGGGCGGCAACCACATTGTCTTTGCCGAATGTGGCTTGCAGCCATTGGATGCTGTCGTTGCACCATTCGTCGAGCTTTCCTTTTTCCTGTATGTTCATCATGTCCTCGTGCGTACCCGACAAAACCACCCGGACAACGCGGACTTGGTCGTGCGTGATTTTCCGTCTGATGCCTGCCGTGTTCAGCCTGTGGGCAATCGCTTCATCCCTGCCGTGAACGCCATCAGGGTATTCGACAAGCACCCTGTTCAGATGTGTTCTTGTCGGGTCTGCGTTTTTAGGTATTATCTTTCTCTCTATATGGTCGGACTGCGTGGTGTCCGATGTACCCTTTGCCTTCTTAATGTCCAATGAAAAATATCCCATATCATTACTGTTTTTGCGGTTATCGTTATGTTTCTTCTCTCTGCCTGTGGCATCGGCTCACAGGGTTTATTATGCAAATGAACCATTGCAGCACTCGGCATAATCCAAACGAGTTTGGCTTCTGCTCTCGTTTGCACAAGGTTTCCAAAGGGATTTCCCTTTGGCTCGATAGGGTGTTTTTAGCGTTACGGAGTAATGCGTGAAGAAAACGCCCTATTGAGCTATGGTATTTCTGTCTAAATACCTTGGGAGAGCGGACGTGCATATTACAGATGAAATCCCCCTTTCTTTTTCGGTGGCTGCATCATCCGCCTTGCGGATTGGACTTGCTTCTTCTCCTTTATCGGCTCTGCCGATTGGGACAAGGGCTTACCGCACAGGTAGTCGTTCAAGTCCTTATAATCACGATAGTACATTGACTTGTCAAGCATCCGTTCCCCGAACTTCTCTTTCAGCTTCTTGCAGGTGCTCCGTCCAGCCGTGTCGTTGTCAAGGAAACAGCCGATTTGGGTGTAGGTTTCCAATAAGCTTTCCGCTTTCGCAAGATTGGAAACGGAGTTCAGTATGACATAGTCCTGTGTGTCCAATCGCGGGTGTTGCGGATTGTTTCTTACTCGGATGGTAAGGAATGAGAGGTAATCCATGAACCCCTCGAACAGGTAACACATACATCGTTGTCCGTCCTGCTGTCGGATATGAGTGATGTCTTTCGGGGCGACACATCCCTTGAAGTATCTGTTGCGCACTTCATATCCTCCTGCCATGTTCGGAAAGCCGATGGCAAAATAGGGTTTGTCGGCATTCATAAACCGAAGCTCCCTGCATTCTCTTTTGGCAAGTCCGATGTTTATTCCCCTTTCTTGCAGATAGGCTATAAGAGCAGGAGAGGACAACTCACCAACCCTTAATCCCTGATAAGGCTGATTGTCGGAATGCTGTCTGCCAAAAGAGAACGATGCAGGGCGGATGTATGCTGTCTGCTCCTCTATGCGTTTCAGCAGATAGGCTACATCTTCCGAACGGTAGAGTTCCGCTGCCAATGCAATGATATTACCGCCTTTGCCGATGCCGAAGTCGTACCATTTTTCAAGCTCGGTGTTTACCTTGAACGATGCGTCCGTTTCTTCCCGTAACGGTGATTTGTACCACAGGTTCCTGCCTTGTTGCTTTACAGGCGTATAGCCCAGACTTTGCAGATAGTCTGCCAGTTTGATTTGCTTTACATCTTGGATTGTCATATTACATATGGTTTTGAAGTTGATGAAAATTTGTTGATTTGATGAATTGTCAATGTAATATATTTATATACAGCCTCGTAACCTCTCAACATCTTCTCAACAAACCACTCGCCAAAAGAAAAATCAACAAACGGGTGTCGGTGGTCTCTCAACTTCTCTTTTGGCTTGTTGAGATTTTGTTGAGAATGTATATCGTTTATTGTCAGTGTATTTATACCCATATTCAACAATTCAACAGAAAAATGATAATATTACAGGGATTCAAGTTGCTCCCTTGTGACGGTGTAGAAGCGTCCCACTCTCCTTATCGGCTCATACCGACACTCCCGATTGCAGTTGAACTGGTAGGTGGTATAAGTCAGTCCGTTTGGCGCAGGGGTCAGTTTCCAACATTCCTGCAACACTTTTCGGACTTGGTGTTTCTCCACCTTTACCTGTGAGTGTACCAGCAAAAGAAGAATGTCGCTGTAACAGAAAGAGAATGTATCCGTGCCGACACTGTCCATGATGTCAAGGACAAGTTCGTGCATCTCTATCTCCAATCGGTTGCGGTTGCTGCGGATAATCTTCTGCAAGGCTTCTGTATGCAGCAATGTGGGGTTGAACCACATCCGGCTTTCCTTATCGGTGGATAGCTGTCTGTATTGCAGGAAATGGAGAAAGGCGGGTATCTCCGCTTTCAGTTTTTGCAGGAAGTCGGTGTCATCGGACTGCAAGCGGTCTATCTTGCGCACCCAATAGCGTGTTTCCCCTGCATCTATGATTACGGGCAGATACTCGTTGTTGGAGCACAGCACGAATTTGGCGAAGAATGCAATCTCGTCACGGTCTTTGCCTTTGGCTTCCACCTTGTAGGATAAGGTAGTGCTGAGGTTTTTCAACCGTTCGCTGTCCTCCCTGCGGTTGAGCAACACCTCATCCACCACGATAAGGAGCTTACCCGCCCAATCGGAATTGAACTGGCTGCGGAAATCCTCGTTGGTGTTGAAAGTCACATTGTTCTGAAAAAGGGCTTTCAGAAAGTTCAGGAAGGTGCTTTTGCCCGTGTTGCGTTCTTCCGACACCAACAGCAGGATAGGCAACTTCTGAATCGGTTGCAGGTAGAGCAGTTGCAGATAGTCCATCCCCAACTCGTATTGTTCCCCGAAGATGTGATGCAGCAATGAACGGATAGAGGGGAAATCCCCTTGTCGGGGTACATGGTCTATCGGTTCGTAGAGGTTAAGGAATTTGCCGACCACGGAACGGTAGCCGATGTGTTCGGGTACTGTGCAGAAGCCGTCATACTTGGGAACGCTGCCGATGTAATCCTTGCCGTAATCCTGTCGCAGGGTCTCGTTGTTCCATGCGATGCGTTTCTTCACATACCCTCCGTTCAGTCTCGGTTGCTCCACAATCTTGTAGAGCATTGTCCCGACACGGATAAATTCTTCCTTTGCCATGCCGCCATCCGATGGCGGTCTGTGGCTGTCCTGTTGTTCGATAGCTGACATAATCAAATGGTTTTAAGTTTGAAAATTACCAGCTGCAAAAATATAATCAATTATCGGATAGGTTGTTATGCAAAACACAGCAGAATGGTGACAAATAGCCCCCGAAACAAAAACTTTCAATGGTTTGAGGCAGGAAACGGGTTGTGCAAACGGAAAAACTCCCGAAAAGCGAATGTCGGATTACGCTTTTCGGGAGAAAAAGTCAGAGCGTCTGTCGTTCTGTCGTACTGACTTAATGAATTACTGACTTACCGAGTGAATAATGTCAGGCATGCAGCTACGAGAAGTATTCGGATTTGGATATACCGTTGGTATTCAGCGAGAAGAAGATGCTTGTTTTCTCTTTTCGCAGGTACAGTCTTTCAAGAACGGCATTACGTACCTGTTCCGCTCTGAATGTGCCGATATGGAAAGCGAGGGCGACTATCGCTTCAAGGTTGTAAACCTCCATACTGCAATTATCGGATACCCGTATGCTTCGCCTTATCCCATATTCCCTTAAAACTCCGCTCTTGCAAAGAGCCTTCAGTCCTGCACGGAATGTCGGGGCGGTTACTCCGAACAGGTCGCAAAGTTCCCATTCGCTCATGGCGGTTGCGCCTATATCGGTCGGCAAGGTGATGTTGCCATTGCCGTCCGTTGTGATGATGCTTCGCTTCATGGCTATGCTTGGTTATGGGGTTACACTTCCGAACGATGCGTTCAGTTTGTTGCCGAACATCGACAGGTCATTGTCAAGTTTCTGTGTGGTTATCTTCGCATAGATTTGAGTCGTGACAATGTTCGTGTGTCCCAGAACACGGCTCACGCTTTCAATGGGCATCCCCTTGCTAAGAGCCAGTGTTCCAAATGTATGACGTCCGCAGTGGTAGGAGATTTGCTTCTCTATTCCGCATTCCGCCATTACCTTTTTCAGTTGTTTGCACATCGTCCAATAGTTGATTTTCCCGAAAACCAGCCTGTCTTCCGACAGATACTTGTACCGTTCGATTATCTGCAAGGGAATATCCAGCAGCTTCACTTGGAACGGGACATTTGTCTTGTGCCGTTTCGACAATATCCATTTCTCACCGTTCACCTCCACTATTTCGTCCGTTGTGAGTTCTTTCATATCCACGAAAGACAAGGCGGTGAAGCAGGCGAAAATGAACAGGTCTCGCACCAATGCGAGGGTGGGGTTGTCAAACTCGTGCGCCATGATTCTTTTGATTTCGTCCTCTGTCAGATATTCCCGTTCCTTAACATTCGGGCTGATATGGAACTGCGCAAACGGATTTCTCGGTATCAGTCCGTTATAGTGCGCACGCATGACCACGCCTTTCAGCCACATGCAGTTCAGCCAGATGGTGGCGTTTTTCAGTCCCCGTTCAGCCGTAAGATAAGCCGCAAACTCCTTGATGAAGTCGGGCGTAAGTTCCAGCATGGACATGTCCGTCCGTCTGTAGAATGACTTGATAAAGGCTGCGACATAGTTCCTTGCCCTTACCATGACCTTATATGTGCCGATGCTGCGGTCTTTGCCGACACGTTTCAGGAAGTTGGCGCAATCCTTGTCAAAAGCCTTTATCAGTGTCTCATACTCGCTTCCGACCCCTTGGTAGGCATTGCGCACCATTTCAGCCGTTACGTATGCCTCTCGGTCGGATATGCGCTGATAGTGCTTGATGATTTGCGCCTTGATGTTGTCCAATGCCAGATTGACGTTCCGTGCTTCGGCACTCTTGCCTTTGGCTCGGTTGCCTTTCGCATCCCAAAGGGTTTTCGGGATGGTCTGCTTGCAACTGAACTGCGCCACAGTACCGTTGATTGTCACTCGTCCCATGATGGGGACAATACCGTCTTTCTCCTTGCTGCCGTTCACGTAGAACAGCACTTTGAATGTACTTCTTGCCATACTCGTTTTTTTTGTTTGCAAAGTTAAATATCAACGAGTTAGACCTTGATACGCAAATCGGTGACAAACGGTGCAATAGCATCTCTCATATGTTAAATCTTACTCTTTTACGGGTAATGATTTGCAAACCATTCTTCTTCTTAAATCCGCTTTTCTTTGCGTTTTCCGATTTTTCGGCTTGTCATCATTTGACATCGTAACAACTCTGATATTAAGTCGTTTAGCGTCATTTCTCCCGTTTTTCGAGGTTATTCCAGAGATTTTCCGTAAGTTTGTCTTCATTAATTTCTAACGCTTGTAAAATTAAGTACTATGAATATACAGCAACTCGAATATATCCTAGCGGTGGATACTTATCGTCATTTCGCAAAGGCAGCAGAGCATTGTAGGGTGACACAACCGACATTGAGTATGATGATCCAAAAGCTGGAAGACGAACTAGGTATTAAATTGTTCGATCGAAACCTGCAACCCGTTCGCCCCACACCTGCCGGACGTAAGGTTATTGAGCAAGCGAGAAATGTCCTCTATCAGGCTTCTCTTATCAAAGATATCGTGAACGAGGAGGAACAGTCATTGAAAGGTACGTTCCGCTTAGCGGTGCTACCGACTATCGCCCCTTATTTGCTACCTCGCTTTTTCCAGCAATTATCGGAAAAGCATACGGATCTTGACATCCGTATGCTGGAAATGAAAACCGCTCCCACTATGGCCGCCCTGCAAAACGGGGAAATCGACGCCGCTATCATAGCGAACCAACCCACAGAATCCTATTTACAAGGAGACATATTATATTATGAGCAATTCTTCGGATACGTGGCTCATAATGAATCTATCTTCAAAAAGGATTTGATCCGTACCGCCGATATCAACGACGAGCGGTTGTGGCTGCTGGACGAGGGACATTGCTTCCGTGACCAGCTGATGCGTTTCTGCCAGATGGAAAAGGTAAAGGTTCGCCAAGCCGCTTACCGTTTAGGTAGCCTAGAGACATTTATGCGTATGGTGGAAAGCGGTAACGGTATTACGTTCATCCCGGAATTAGCTACCCTGCAATTAAGTAAAGAGCAGAAAGAATTGGTACGTCCGTTCGCCATTCCCAAGCCGACACGGGAGATCGTCTTTGTCACCCGTAAAGATTTTATCCGGCATACCGTAGCGGGTATTTTAATAGAGAGCATCAAGAAAGCGGTACCTAAAGAAATGTTGACTTTGCAGCCCGGACAAAAGGTTGTGTGATTTTTTCGATAAATCCCATAGGGTATTTCTTTCCTGGGCGATCATATAAGTACAAAGTGATTATTTACCATTAAAACAATACAAATATGAAAGCGCTCTGTAAACAAACTATGGGATTTATCCTGATGATACTGTTGGCTTGCGGTGTAACCTCTATAAAGGCACAGGATAGCGCAGACGATGAGTTTATCACTGTCAGCGGTGTAGTAAAAGACAAGCAAACACGAAAAAAACTGGAATACGTAAATATCTCTATTCCGGGAACCAACGTGGGAACGATCACCAATAATGACGGTGAGTTCTCTATCAAAGTGAAAAACGGCCTCCATGCCAGACAAGTAGAAGTATCGCATATCGGATATTTGAATGGCTTGATCCCCGTGAACGATAAGGACATATTAGAATGCACGGTACTACTCGAACCGAACATGAATACGCTTAGCGAAGTCATTATCCGGGCCGGAGATCCTCGATATATCGTAGAGGAGGCGATTGAGAAAGTAAATAAGAATTACATCGCCACAGGTAGCATGCTTACCGGGTTCTACCGGGAGACCGCACAAAAAGGCCGTCGTTACATCAATATCTCGGAAGCGGTTATCGATGTTTACAAAACTCCCTATAAGGACAGGAACGTGGAACGGGATCGGGTACAGATCTATAAAGGACGTAAATTATTGAGCGAGAAGGCTAGCGACACATTAGCCGTGAAATTATTGGGAGGCCCTAACCTATCCGTTTACGTGGATGTAGTGAAGAATCCGGATTTATTGCTCGACCCGAATATCTTACCTTATTACGCCTTCCGTATGGAAGAAAGCGTGATGTTAAACGACCGACCGCATTACGTAATCAGTTTCCAACCTCAAGCGATCTTGCCTTACGCTTTATATTACGGCAAATTATATATCGATAAGGAACGGCTTTCCTTCAGCCGTGCGGAATTCGCCCTCAGCATGGATGACCGGAATAAGGCTACCGAGGCCATCCTCCGCAAAAAGCCTTTTGGCTTGCGATTTAAACCCGTGGAGGTAGCTTTCCTCGTAACTTACAAAGAACGTGACGGCATGAGCTATCTGAGTTATATCCGCAATGAGGTTCGCTTTAAATGCGACTGGAAACGAAAACTCTTCTCTACCAACTACACGATCGTATCCGAGATGGTCGTTACCGATGGTAAAGAACAAAATAACTCCATCCCCTACCGGATGTCTTTTAAAGCGGATCAGTCTCTATCCGACAAGGTATCGGACTTCGCCGACGAGAACTTCTGGGGAGCTTACAACATTATCGAGCCTACCGAGTCTTTGGAGAATGCGGTATATAAATTAAAGAAGCAACATAAAAATTGACCGTGTAAATATACTATCGACAATGATATGGACAAATCATTATCTTTGTCCATTATCAATTATCTGTTGAAACCAAATTATTATGGATTTGTTCGTACTCAAAAAGATCAAGGAAGGGGATATTAAAGCATTCGAAAGTATTTTCAGGCTTTATTATACCCCTCTTTGCCTGTACGCGACCAGTATAACAGGAGAGCAGGAAGTCGCAGAGGAGATCGTTCAGGACTTGTTTTATGTATTCTGGAAAGAAAAAGAATCTCTTCCAATCTTACGTTCCATCAAGAACTACCTTTATGGAGCTACCCGGAACCGGTCCTTACAATATCTGGAGCATCGGGAAGTACGATACCGATACCGGAATACGGTTTTAGCCGGAGAGAATCCGGAATCCGAATCGTATACCCCGCAAGATCAACTTGAGTACAAAGAATTGCAATCCTTGGTCAACCGGGCATTAGGTAAATTGCCCGAACGCCGCCTCCGGATCTTTCGGATGCACCGTTTCGAAGGAATGAAATATGCGGAGATAGCCTCCAGCCTCTCATTGTCCATAAAGACAGTAGAAGCGGAAATGACCAAGGCACTACAAACACTAAGAAAAGAAATCGAGAATTATACCTAACAGTTATGAATCAAATAGAAAAAAATAAATTGAAGACAGACCAAGCATGGGAACAATTATACACTCGCTTGGAGCAAGACGGGCTGCTGGATAAGCCAATTTCCGGTACACAAATCCCATACCGGATCGGACTTATGAAATGGGCCGCCGCTATCGTTATACTCTGTGTATCGGTAGCTACGGCTATTTTCCTTGGACAAGAACGGACACCGGAGACCACTCTGCTCACCCTGCATAATAACGAGGCTTCCACCACCTTGGTCACGACTTTGGAAGACGGGTCTATCGTTTATCTGGCCGATAACAGCCAGTTAAGCTATCCGGAACATTTCCAAAGAGAAAAAAGAGAGGTGTCTCTACTAGGAAACGCCCTTTTTGATGTAAGCGGGAATAAGGAACGTCCTTTCCTAATCGAGACAGAGCAGGCCCGGATCGAGGTATTGGGAACCTCATTCAATATCAAAAGCTCGGATAAAAGCGCCTTTGAATTGGCCGTTCGCCGGGGATTAGTGAAAGTGACACTCAAGAAGAACGGAGAACAAACGCTGGTAAAGGCCGGCCAAACCGTATCCTTATTCTCCAACCGTTTACAAGTAGCTCCGACTCAAGATAACGAACAATTTTCCGATTACACCCGCCGTATCCAGTTTAAGGATGAGCGTCTGGGAGATATCTTGCATGTAATTAATCTGGAGTATCCGATGATGCCATTGAAGACAACGGCTGATTTAGAGAATAGACGGCTGACCGTTAGTTTCTATAATAACTCACCCGCGACGATGGCTGAACTGATCTGCGCGGCGTTAAAACTAAAATGTACGCAACAAAATAATATATGGATGATTTCCGAACCTTGAGACAGCTGATCGTAGGATGGTTGCTGTTATTCGTAGCTCTCATCCCTATGAATGCCCAGAATGGTAACGTACTGGGACAGGTCATACGATTGCCTAAATCAAAAGGAAATATCTACCAATTGCTGGGACTCGTCACGGAACGTTCCGGCTATCTTTTTATATACGACAGTAAGATTATCGATAATGAACAAACAACATCGATAAAAGGTGGAGATTATACGATACAAGAAGCTATATACGCTATTACCGGTAATAAAAATCTGGCGATCCGTACGATAGAGAACCATCTCTTGCTTTATCTGCCAGAGAGTCCCTCCGCTCCTAAAAGCGCATCCGTAATTCCCGATTCCATACAAACCTATTTCTCGATAGAAGGTTCTTTACAGGATCAATATACCCATGAGCCAATCGCGTTCGGATCGGTAGGAATCGGCGAGGCCGCTATCGGCACCATCACCAACCAGAATGGAGAGTTCCGATTGAAATTACCGGACTCACTCCGATTATCCAAGGTACGTTTCTCTCATATCGGCTATCTTCCCCAAGAGATAGATGGTCGGGAGTTAATAGATAAACATACCGTCTTATCCCTAGAGCCTAAAGTAATCTCCATCCAAGAAGTTATCGTGCGTCTAACCAATCCGAAACGCTTATTACAGGAGATGCTGGACGAGAGAAGAAGCAATTATTCCCAGCACCCGATTTACCTTACCACATTTTACAGAGAAGGCGTTGAACGTAAAAAAGGACTCGTAGGACTGACCGAGGCTGTTTTTAAGGTATATAAGGCATCTTACCACAGCAATGCCTTGGCCGATCAAGTGAAACTACTAAAGATGCGCCGCATCAGTAACGAGCAGGAAAAGGACACGTTGATCACAAAAATGAAGTCGGGTATCTACTCCTGCCTTGTCTTGGATTTGATGAAACAGTTACCGGAGTTTCTGGATCCTAGCCCGGATTCACCCTATACATACGCCCATACCGACATCACGGTAGTGGATGATCGACTTGCTAACGTCATCTCTTTCGAGCAACGAAAGAGTATCAATGAACCGCTTTATCGGGGACAGATATATATCGACATGGAAAATAATGCCTTATTAAGGGTGAACTTTGAGGTCAATCCCCAATATATCGAGCAAGCGGCCGGCATGTTCGTCGAGAGAAAAAGCCGGAATTTACGGATCACGCCCCAGAAAGTAGCCTATACGGTATCTTACAAGCAATGGAATGGCACCTACTACATTAACCATATCCGGGGAGATCTGCATTTTAAAATTAAAAAAAGAAGACAACTTTTTAACACAAATATTTTACATACTTGGTTCGAAATGGTTACCTGTAAGATAGATACAGCCAATGTGAACCGCTTCTCACGCATTGAATCCCTTCCCACCCGCACGGTTTTCTCGGATACTCACTTCAACTACGACGAGGGTTTCTGGGGAGATTTTAACGTAATATTACCCGAAGACAAACTGAATGAGGCTATTAGCAGAATCACCTCAAAGATAGAGGAAACGAACTACTAATCCCCTAAAAATCATAAAGAGAGCCTTTTCGCAAAGGCTCTCTTTATAGGTTTTTAATAGGTATTAGTCTTTAAGGCAAAAAGATTGTTTAGGTTATCTGCATGCAAAGATGGGCTAATTAATATAATTGAGCAAATAAAAAAAGATATTGTACAACACATTTTTTTAAGTTTATCGAAACTTCTTTGCAGCTTGTGTTACTTTTTAACAATTACAGACTCCAATAGATCATCTGATGGATGCTACCTCGATATACTCCTTTCACGTCCGCCAACACGGCATGTTCGTTCGTGATCGACATGAAGTAGGACTCATCCAGCTTCAAATAAGTCGTATGAGCGACAGCTACCACTACCGCGTCATATTTCTTCCCGGGCCTCTCTACTAACCGGATACCGTACTCTTGCAATACTTCCAAAGGGGAAGCGAACGGATCCATCACATCGACCTCGGCTCCGAAGTCCTTAAACTCATTGATAATATCGGCTACTTTCGAGTTACGTATATCCGATACGTTTTCCTTAAAAGTCATACCCATCACCAACACATGCGCTCCTAGGATATTTTTCCCCTGCGAGATAATCTTTTTCACGACCTTCTTTCCGATATACCGTCCCATGGAATCGTTCACGTAGCGACCGGAGTTGATCATCTTCGTGTGATATTGCAATTCTTTGGCTTTATGCACCAGATAGTAAGGATCTACCCCTATACAATGCCCACCTACCAATCCGGGAGAGAAAGGCAGGAAATTCCATTTCGTCCCGGCGGCTTTCAAGACATCAAACGTATTTACCCCCATTCGATCGAAAATAATGGAAAGCTCGTTCATAAGGGCTATATTCACGTCACGCTGGGTATTCTCGATAATCTTGGCGGCTTCGGCTACCTTGATACTAGGCGCACGGTGCAACCCCGCTTGAACGACCAGCTTATAGACTTCCGATATCGTTTCCAAAGCTTCGGCATCGCAGCCGGAAACGATCTTCACGGTATTTACCAAGGTATGTACCTTATCACCCGGATTGATTCGTTCCGGTGAGTATCCAACCTTAAAGTCCTCTCCTACTCTCAACCCTGAAACCTCCTCCAAGATCGGGATGCAATCCTCTTCCGTACATCCCGGATATACGGTAGATTCGTATACTACATAATCGCCTCGTTTAAGGACTTTGCCTACCGTGCGGGTCGCACCCAACAAAGGGGATAGATCCGGCTCGTTATGGCTGTCTATCGGGGTAGGAACAGCTATCACGTAAAAAGAAGCCTCCCTTAGCTTCTCTATAGAAGAAGTAAATGTGATGTCCTTATGTTCAAATACCTCAGAGGAAAGCTCACCACACGGATCTATACCGTTCCGAAGCTTGTCCAAGCGATCCTCGTTGATATCAAATCCGATAACGGAAACATGCTTAGCGAATTCCATCGCGATAGGAAGCCCGACATATCCTAGTCCGATTAGGGCAAGTTTTGTTTGTTTATCTAGTAACTTTGTATACATCTTATTATTTCATCATTCTACTTAAAAAGTCCGGATTCCGACGAGTATCCCAAACAGACAAGATTGTATGCAAATGTAGCAATCTTCAGTTTACCTAACGGAATAAAGGACGTTTTATTTCATAAAGAAGGTCCCTTATCTCGTTTCCAAAATAAGGGACCTTGTCTTCTAAGTATAAATATGTTTCTTTTACTGCAAACGGCGGATACCTATAGCCTTGTTATATTGGGCTAAAGAAGCCTTTTGCTGATACCAAGTCTGGATCAAGCTACTGTAAGACTGAATCCATGACAATTGGGCGGAGAGCACATCCAAGATCGGTAGTTTACCCTCGTTGTAGCTGAAGGTATTCAAATCAAGGTTCTCCTCGGCAATCTTACAAGCCTCTTCCGCGACGGTAATTTGTTTCGTATACTCGGTTAGGCTTGTCCATGCGTTCGCTACCTCTTGAGCGATCTTATCACGCGTATTGTCCAAGGCGTATTCCTTACTACGAAGGATGGCCTTCTGGGAATTTACCTCCTTGAAACGGGCTCCCCAACGGAACAAAGGTATCTTCAAGGAAGCGAAGACGGCCGGAGTCCACAACTGGTCCGAACCTTTCACGTTCAACATCGGCGTACCCCAAGTACCTTGAAAACCGATCGCCAAAGACGGGTTATATTTCGCCTTCGACAAATTGATCTGTCTCTTTTGATACTCTATGTTCAACTCGGAAATAGCGTAGTCCGGACGATTCCGAAGAGCTACATCCTCTCCTACTTGCAACGGCAAGGCCAGATAGGTCGTAATGGAATCTTCCACCTCGATCGGGTCTAACGGAGACACACCCATCAATGAGTTCAGGTTCTGTAACGCGATCTGATATTCCTTATAAGCCGAGCTTTTATTCAATTCCGCTTCTTTCAAGCGGGACTCCACTTGCAATAAATCGGTCTTGCTGATCTGGCCGTCATTGAAACGGATCGTCAACACGTTCGCCAACTCCCCGACAATGTCTACATACTGGCACATCACATCGTACATACCTTTACGTGCGGCGGCCGTCCAATAGTTCAAATCGGCGGAATAAACGATATTATCCGTTGTCAATTCTTCCGCTTGCTCGGTGATCTTGCCTTGTACCTGAGCTGCCTTATAGTTATTATAGATCTGTCCGCCGGCATAGATGGGCTGGCTCACCGTAGCGCCTAGGCTATACGTATTATGGTCCATCTCTACGGACATGCCCGGTCCGAAATCCAAATCATATTTATTGATACGGTACTGATAACTGCCGGAGAAGTCCACCGAAGGGAAGAAACCGGTCTTAGCGGCCTTGATCGCATGCTGCATAGCAATACGCTCCTCAGAGCTTTGCTTGATCTGACGGCTGTATTCAAGGACCCGTTCCTTATATTCCACAGCCGATAGCCGGGTGTCTTGCGCTTTAGCGGACAAGGCACCCAACAATAAACAACCTATGATTATTTTATTTCTCATACCTTTTACTCTGATTTAATCTTAAAGAAAACACAATAAGTAACCGGAAGCACGAAGATCGTCAAGATCGTAGATACGAACAGACCACCCATGATGGTAGCCGCCATACCGGCGAACATAGCGTCACCCAACAACGGCAACATACCTAAGATCGTCGTACCGGAAGCCATCGTCACCGGAACGATACGGGTTTTCGTTGCCTCTATCACGGCATTCACCGGAGACAAGCCTGCGTTCAATTGTAAACCGATCTCGTCCACCAGCACGATCGCATTCTTGATATTCATACCGATCAAGCCCAACAGACCCAGCATAGCAAAGAAGTCGAGAGACTTACCGAACACCAACAATCCCAATACCACACCAATGAAGATCAACGGCAGCATCGCCATGATCAATACCGGTTTCCGGTAATATTTCGGGAATAAGAATAACAAGGTGACATAAATCAAACCGAACATCAACGGGATATTAGCGGCGATCGCCTTATTACCTTTATCTTGCTCGGATTGCTCACCGAAATACGTCATCTTATATCCTTCCGGCACCTGAATCTTCTCCTGTACCTCTTTCCACAAATGACTGAAAGCAGCCATCGTATTGGCGCCACGCTTCGGCTCACACTGCATAAGCATACACGGCTCACGGTTGAATCGTCTCACTACGTTAAACTCATAATCCAGCGAGAAATCATCGATCACCTGCTCCACTTTTACCGAACGGCCTTTAGCGCTATAAACCGGCAAAGTCTTTATATCATTCAGACTGATAGAATCCTTATCCGCATCTTTCAGTAAGATCGGCATAAACACGTCGCCCTCACGATACTCACCCAAAGGTACGCCATTCGTAGCCGAACGCAAGGAATAAGCCACCTGCTGACGGGTAATACCCAGACGCAAACCTTTCTCTTGGGAATATAGCGGCTTCCATACCGGAACCTTGTTACCCCAACTATTGCGAACCTCCATCACCTGATCATAATTCCGGGCGATCTCCTGCGCCCTTTGCGTCAAGGCAACCAACGTATCTACGTTATCGCCGATAAAACCGATCTCGATCGCCGCATCCGGAACCGGAGACAAGGCGAACAAAGCCGAACGGGTCAATATATTCGGATAGTTAGCGACCATATAATCGTAGAACTTACCCTCTTCCGCTTGCGCATCCTCCGGATCTTGTGTCTCGATCAACACATTGGCGAAGTTTGGCTTCGGACCGATAGAAGAACTGGCCAAGTAATAACGTACCGGCGAACCTCCCAAGGTAAACGAGTATGATTTGATATTCTCATTCTTGCTGAGATATTCCTCCTCTATCTTCTTCACGTTCGTCTCCACGTCGTAGATGCTATATCCTTCCGGGAAGATCAAGTCCGCACGGAAATAAGGCTTGCTCATGATCGGGAAGAAACTCTGCGGCATGATGCTCATCACGAACAAGGAAAGGAATAACGTAGCTACCACGGTAGAGATCGTTACATATCTACGCTTGATCAAACGGCCCAATACCGACTCAAATTTATGATACAGCTTCGTATCGTACGGGTCTTTGCTCTCACCCGGTTTCGCCTCTTTCAAGATAAAATTACCGAAGGTAGTCGTTTGCGTCAAGGCCAAGACCCAGCTTAATCCCAAGGATACCGCCAATACGATAAACAACGGTTTCACGATCTCGGCCACGGATGCCGGTGCCAAGTACATCGGCAAGAAAGAACATACGGCGATAAAGGTAGCGCCCAACAACGCCCACTGCGGTTTCGTCGCGCCATCGATCAACGCCTGATAACGGGAAAGTCCCCGCTTGATACCGACTTGGGCATTATCCGTCACCACGATAGCGTTATCCACCAACATACCCATAGCGATAATAAAGGCCGCCAACGAGGTTCGGTTCAAGCCGACACCCCAGATCAACATGATCAATAAGGTACCACCTACCGAGAACAACAACGAACTACCGACCAACATACCAGCACGGGACCCCATCACGATAAAGATAATCACGATAACGATCAATAACGACTCGATCAAGTTCAAGATAAAACCGTTGTTCGCCTCATCCGCGATCTTGTTCTCCGGATAGATCGTTTTCAGGTCCATACCCACCGGGAACAGCTGCTCCATCTCCGCTAAATGATCCGCCACGGCGTTACCCACGGCAACCACATCGTCTTTCGAACCGGTAGCGACACCGATACCGATGGCACGCTTACCGTCCACACGCATCAGGTTCGAGGGAGGGTCCATATAACCACGCTCTACCGTAGCGATATCTCCCAAACGAACCTCACCGCCACTTTTCGTCACGATCAATTGGTCCCGGATATCTTGTATATCCTTATACGTACCTTCCGCACGCAAACGCAATTGATAATTACCGGTATTGATATCTCCCGTATTCACCAACAAGTTCTGCGTTTGCATCACCTGCTGGATAGCGTTCGGGTCGATACCTAGGTTAGCCAGTTTCGGGATAGAGATCTTTACGTTGACAACTTGTGTCTGTTCACCGAATAGGTAGACCTTCTGTACACCCGGTACAGGAGATAGCTCCGTCTTGATCTTTTGCGCCCAATTACGCAGGTCGTCGTAAGTATATCCCTCATCGGCCGTCAAGGCATAATAAATTCCGAATACGTCACCGAAGTCATCACTAACGGATATTGAGGAGGCGCCAGACGGAAGGCGGGGCTGTATATTCGCCACCTTACGACGCAACTCGTCCCACTTGACCGGCATATAATCCGGAGACAAGGTAGGCTGCAACTCAATAGAAATCTTGGACATACCGAAATAAGACTCAGATTTGATCTGGAACACATCCGACATAGCCTGAATCTCCCGTTCGATCGGCTCAGTCACCAGCTTCTCCACCTCCTGAGGTGTCGCTCCCGGATATTGGGTAACCAAAACCGCTTGCTTGATTACGAAGGGAGAATCTTCCTTCTTCGGCAATTTAAAGAAAGAATATATACCTCCTATCAGCATGACCGCTAGGAAAAAGTATATAATCTTCTGATTCTCTAAGGAATATTTTGGAATATTCATTGTTTATCTCTTAATCTGTTAATACTTTTACCTGTTGTCCATCCACCAAACGAGTGGCTCCGGCTGAGACAACCTGTTCGCCGGGTCGCAAGCCATCCGTTACGATCACGCCATCCTTGCCGATCAGCATAGACTCGGTAATCTTGCGACGCTCAACCTTTTGAGACTGCCCATTATAAACAAACACATACTTATCGCTATTGGCATCGTCAGCCACGACAGCGGCTAGCGGAACCAATACGGCGCCTTGCGTGAAACTCTCGCTATCCACGTTCAAGATCACACGGCAAGAGAAACCTACGGCTACCTTATATTTCTCTAAATTAAAGTTCGGATCATCGATATACAGATATACGGGAACGCCGGAGCCATCGGGAGAGGCTTCCACGTATTCTTTCACCTTCGCCTTGAAGCGAACGCCCTTGTAATTATCGAATTCCACATAAACAGAATAAGGAGAAGAGAAGTAATTGATATTACTCTCCGGCATCGTAAACACGACCTGTAACTTATTCGGGTTGATCAAGCAAACGATTCCTTGTCCGGCCTGTACCTTCTGGTAATTCTCTACATATTTCTTCTGGATAAATCCATCGAACGGCGCACGAAGCTTTGTCTGGTTCAATGTATTTTGCGCATACTCGAAAGCCGCCTTGGCATTTGAGTAAGAGGCTTCCGTAGACTCATACTCTTGTTTGGAGATAGCTTGTTTGGACAATAACTTCTTCGCACGTTGCAATTGCGCCTCAGCGGTCTGGAAAGACGCTTTCTTCGCCTCATATTCCCATTTAAAGTCCAGCGGATCAATCTCGGCCACGATCTGTCCCGTACGGACCTTCTGGCCTTCATCCACGTTTAATGAGATCAGCGGGCCGGACATCTTAAACGCCAAATCACTGAATTGATCGGGCGATACCACTCCACTGAATGATTTCTCAACCATGTTCAGAGAAGTAACGTCCGCCAATTTAACTGGACGAGGACCTTGCTCCTTAACGGGTGGTTGACTACAGGAAACCAATGCTGCCAAAACAAACACAGGGATTAATTTTCCTTTCATGATAACTTGCATTTTGTTATTTAATTATGATTTCTTTTTCTTCACAGTAAATATAAAACATTCTCGCCTAGAGATTGTTGAGCATAACGTGCCTTAAAAAGACCAACTACCATCATTCACGTATGCTTCCATCGGATTTTCTATCGAATCAGGCAAAGAAGGGAAAAAATCAATTCCGGTAACCTTCTCAACGCTATCGATAGGGATCATCATCGATTTCAACGGAGTCTTTCCATAGTCTTTATTATCAAACAGAAAACCTACCCCTTCTGGTTTACCGTTCGTTATCGTACAGATTACCTTATAAAAGGTCTTCGGGATTCCCACCCGATTCTTGCCTAACCGTTTCAGGTCGTCCGTGATCACCGGGCCGGTCACGATCAACAAAGAGCCATTCTCTTTCGCCCACAAACGAGCCTGCTCTTCCAGATCTTTCCAGATACCTCGGTTCAAGCCGGGCTTTTGCGGACAGATATTACTTAGGTAGAACGATTCCCGCATGGCCTTGGCGGACCATTTCATATCGCCGGCAGGCGCCATATGCCCTCGGTCATAGCCGGAACGGGTATAGTCCTCGTTCATGGCGGTAGCCCCTTTCACCATGGGGTCCGAGACGAACTTATTAGACCGCTCGTTCTTCTTACTTGTCGCCTCTTTCGAGGTCAGTTCATAGGCTACCCAATTGGCGATCTTATAATCGGAATTATAAGAAACCGTATAGCCCTCATGCTTTATAACCTGCTCTTTTTGTTTATTCTTTAGTCTCGGTATCTCAGCTCCCTCTTGAAAAGTATAAGCGGTGGTCTCTTTCTTTGGGTTCGTCGTTTGCTTGTTTTTCGTCGCTTGCGCGGCTTTCTTACCCGATGTTCCGGAACCGCCCTTGTCCGAGATCTTCGGACGGACTATTGTCTCCGCCCGATCCTGTTTCTTCTCTACAGGCCGTGTCTTGGATACCGGATAAAACCAGTTATATATGAATAATACACCGATAAAACAAACAACTACCGCAAAAGCGCCAAGAAGCATCTTCTTTACAGAAGACATGAATGATGATGCCCGCTTCTTCTTGCTTTTCCGGGGTTGAGGCTTACCTTTCTTTTTTGCCATACCTAAAACTTCCTATTCTTAACCTTTCGTATTGGGCGCAAAAATAGATAAATCCGGCATGTTATACAACACTATTCTAGGATAGTATTGGTCTCGATTACTATAAAAGACGGCTTAATTTAATGCAGACAGCATCCGGTGCAAATTCTTAGGGAAAATCATCGGTTGAATAATAAATATCTGTAACTTTGCTTACGGTAACAGAGTGGTATTTAATTTGTCAACAAATATTTCTTATGGAAGAACTCTTTCGACTCGTACGGGATGAAAACGACATTGACAAAGCCTTGTCTATGATTCGTTCGGGCTACATGCTGGAACCGTCTTACAAGGACCAATACAATTGCAGTCTCTTGTTCCATGCCGTTTATCGGAAAAGCCTGGAGCTGGTCAAAACACTGGTGGAAAAAGGCTTTGACGTGAATGACAGGTTGCCCGATGGTGCGACACCCTTGATGTCTGCGGCCAAAAACAATGTCATCGACATTGCAGAATACCTGCTGGAGAATGGGGCGGAGCTGGACGCGTGTGACGAGGAAGGTTGGACTGCCTTGATGACTTCCGCTTCTTTCAAACATTTCGACATGATGCGTTTTTTGGTTGAAAAAGGCGCAAATATTCATGCAAGAGCCAACTGGGGATACACAGTCCTGTTCTATGCCGTGATAAAAGGAAGCCTTGCCGATGTCCGATACTTGGTAGATAAAGGTGCGGACGCCAACGATAAGAACGATGGCGACCGAACCGTACTGATGGACGCGGTAACAAGAAACGACCCGGAAATGGTACGTTTTCTCATAGAACGAGGTGCCGATGTGAAGATACGGACAACTGAAAACAACTGTTGCGTGTTGGGAGAAGCCGCCCGTTGGGCTAACGCGGAGATTGTGCAACTGTTAATTGAGCATGGCGCAGATGTCAATAATGTCGATACGATGGGAATGACCCCATTGTTGTATGCTGCCACACACGATAATGTCGAAGCTGCCCAAATGTTGATAGAAAACGGAGCTAACCTAGAAGCTCGCGAACGATATAAAGGTTTCACCCCTTTGCTGTATGCCTGCCATTTGCTCAAGCCGAAAATCATACCTTTGCTGGTAGAGAAAGGGGCAGATTTAAACGCAAAAGACAAGAAAGGCAAGACCCCATTGGGGAATGCCTGCAAAAAAGGAGGGCTTGAAATAGTGAAGTACTTAGTGGAACATGGAGCTGGTTTACAGGTCGGCAAAAAGAATGTAGCGGATGTGGTAAAAGACAAAGCGATCAAGCAGTATCTTTCCGAATTGCCATGAATCTCATATTGAATCAGACAATCCTTAATAAATTACTGTAGTTATGTCAATGCATGCAATAGAAAGTTTGGTGGAATATTCCGTAATAGCCGTAGCGACCGCTTCGCCTGTTCCGCCTACGGCACAAAGACTGCGGGTACACGGTCTTGCGAGTTCGTGACGAACTGGAAAAATCGGTTATCTCTCCCTGCTCTCACCGGAGCAATTGCCCGAACCCGAGCGTTCTGAACACTGAGCCACATTCTTTTGTACGCATTCCCTACTTGTATTGGCATAACAATAGACACAGAAATGGGAGCAAGTGTTATACATACCGATATCTTTGCTTATCATGCAACCACAGGCTTTCCGTTGGCCTTTGTCTTTTAGGTCTTTGCGTTTGTCGGGTAAAGCGGGAAACGTACCAAAAAGATCCGGTTCGGGTAATTGGCCTGTTCGAAGATAATAAACCAATTCATAATCCTCCCCAAACACACGCTCCATTAAATCACCGTCGATACACCGGTTATGCTCAATGCCATAAACCGTAAGGTCAATATCCTCGGCACAAGTAGCGAGTGTCACATTCCAACCAGTAGAAGCCCAAATTTCCCTCAACTTCACCAATCCCTCTACAGTTTCTTGACGTTGCATCGCATTCATCTCAGCGGTTTCCACATCCTCTTTCGTAAAGCAATTCGTCTCTTTTATAAGATTGTTCTGTACCTTACGATACGCCTTTACATCTACGAAACTGAACACGAGCTTATCAGTATATCCTTTCAACTGATTGCCGATCTTCCAAATACGTCTAAGCAGGACACGAGGCGTGATAGATGGAGTTATAATCAATGGGTCGAATCGCCAGATCACCCGTTCCTTCCCTATCATTTCCGACAACTCCCGAAATGTCTCCACCCGTTGCGTAACGCTCGGCACATTCGGCTCAAAGCCTTCGCTCACATAGTCATTCAACGTGAACTGGAAATAATAATGGATACCCCTCCTATCCAACTCATGCAAATAAGGCAATATCGGCTTCGGATTCTTTGTCCAAAACACGATTGCCTTACACCGCTCAAACGACACATACATCTTCCGCCGATTAAACGGATTATACCAAACACAATACCCCTTGGCCAAACGATTAAAGAACCACTTGACATAAAAGGCCGGAATATCCGTTGACCGGCTGGCCGAAATGATGATGGGAGCAAGTGCCTCGACTTGCTCACCGGAGTCCGTTGTGATCATTCTTCCGTATTATTATGTAATTAGGGTCATAACATCCGTAATTTGTCTACCGCAAGATAGGGATTATCTCGCTATTTTTGTATCCTAAAAATGAATGTAGAACCTAATAAATAACAGTAAACATGAAAAATGTATTGATTTTATCTTCCAGCCCCCGTCGTGGAGGCAATTCCGATACGCTATGCGATGAGTTTATGCAAGGGGCGATCGAAAGCGGTCATCGTGTGGAAAAGGTTTTTCTGCGAGACAAGACCATTCACCCCTGCACGGGATGCGGCGTGTGCAGCCAATACAAGAAGCCTTGTCCACAAAAAGATGACGCAGCAGAGATTATCGGAAAGATGCTTGCCGCCGATGTGATCGTGATGGCTACGCCGGTCTATTTCTATGCCATGAGCGCACAGATGAAGACGCTGATAGACCGTTGCTGCGGTCCTTATACCGAAATGAAAAACAAGGAGTTTTACTTCATCGCCACGGCCGCTGAAGACGATAACGGCATCATGGATCGCATTGTGGCCAACTTTATGGGATTCCTCGACTGTCTGGAGAACCCGACCGTGAAAGGAACGCTATTCTGCGGTGGTGTGTGGCACGTGGGCGAGATCGAAGGGAACCCGACCTTGAGGCAAGCATACGAGCAGGGAAAACGAGTATAATACTCTTGATCGCGACCAATACGTTCCGTCCGGGTATAATCCATACAGGCGACCTACTTCTATGGGGAGCGAATACGGTAGTCCTTTTCTACGAGACCTTTTCCTCGTCTTACAGCTATACCCGTTTAGGGAAGATAGAGAATCCCGCAGGGTTGGCCGACGTACTTGGCAGAGGAAACGTGAGGGTTGCCCGCTTCTCCCTAAGTAAATAACGCTCCGATACCGCATAAATACCTTATCGGTAGCAGATGGATTCTTGTTCGCATACTGTATAATTCTACAAACCACGACGTGGTCTGTACAGATCAAGACGTGGAATATACAAATCACGACGTGGTCTATATATTCCACGGTGATAATTTGGAAATAGATCAAGTAGTTAGTATATTTGTATATAGTAAGAAGAATGTTTTTAACTTGAAGATACAAACAATTATACCTAGTAGCAGTTATGGCAGAATATATCAAGCAAGAGATGTGCGACCTGAACGGGACGGGGGAAAAGCCGGTGTATTATCGGATGAAGATACAACGGAACATGGACATGGAGGATTTCGTGGAACGGATCACCTACCCCGGATCGGGCTTGAGCAGGGGTAGCGTAATACAGGTGATGACGACAGTAGCGGAACATCTGGCCTATTGCATGGCGGAAGGGCAGTCGGTCACGTTGGATGGCATCGGTACGTTCACGCCCCGCCTAGGCGTAGCGAAGGACAAGGAGATCGACTCGCTGGATGGTGACGAACCGAAGCGTAACGCACGGAGCATCGAGGTGAATGGTATCAACTACCGGGCCGACAAGGAATTGATACGGGAGACTAACCTGCGTTGCGATTTAAGACGGGGAGGTATCAGCCGTGTCCGGAAATCGCCCTTCACCGAAGAGGAACGCCGGACACGGGCATTGGATTATCTGGATGAACACCCATTCTTGCGCATACAAGACTACATGGCTGTCACCGGACTAAAACGTAGTAGCGCAAACCGTGAGCTACTACGCCTCAGTAGCGACTCGGCGAGTGGAATCACCCTATCGGGTTATGGAAGCCACCGGGTGTATGTCCGCAGAAAAACAGAGGGCGATCACTAATCCACCCAATGATGCCCCGGGCCGGAGAAAATACATACATTTTACTCCGGCTTTTGACTAAGCATTTGTATTGTTTCAGTAAACTCCGCGACTATAGACTTCAAATTGGGATTATCGAGTCGAATAATAATCGCCGCATAATTCTGTATCCCATCCGCATCTCGGATGTCCGCAGACATGAAAGCGAAATCAGATTTACGCGGCGAGGAATGAAACCAAAACTCAAAAAGGCGATTGCGCATACTCTGCTTGCTATCTCCTGTCTCACAAATATACAACAGAGTTGTATTAGAACATTCGAAAAACTCATAGACTATCGCCATTATCGCCCGCCTCAACTTAGAATCACGAGGAGACTTTCTATTATTCGTATTAGCAATAATAAATTGATAGGATTCATCACTAAGCATCAATTCGTCCTCGAGAAAACTGACATAATAAATCACACCAAAGTCCGTAACAAACCGGAAACACATAGAATCCCTAAGAGCTGTTACCGCATAAGGAGAATTAGAATTTATACGTTTAAGGTTAAGGCTTACCAT
Organism: Parabacteroides sp. AF19-14; assembly: GCF_003635485.1. Classification (NCBI taxonomy): domain Bacteria; kingdom Pseudomonadati; phylum Bacteroidota; class Bacteroidia; order Bacteroidales; family Tannerellaceae; genus Parabacteroides; species Parabacteroides sp. AF19-14. The sequence goes on from NZ_QTMJ01000001.1 coordinate 371,307, forward strand.
ACTTCAAAATAAGTAGCTTCTTGCCCTGTACGTTTCTTAAACTCTTCTTTCATCTCTTTTTCCAGTTTAGCTACATACTCTCGCTTCAGCTTCCGTGCGGTCTCCAACCGACGCAAAGCCTCTTCTCTGGTAATCTTGCTATTTTTCTCTTTTTCCATATCCTTCGATATAATACTTATATATTACAAATGTAGGATAAATTCCGTTCTTTACCAAAATATTTATTCTTTGCTTCTGTTTTTGAGAAACATAACAAACACACAGATTACTAATCCACCCAATGGTGCCCCGGGTCGAGATGCTTGCGGGTGCCGTTCGGTCTTATCAGTTCGGCGGAGGTGCCTTCCGGGATTTGGAGATCGAACTTCAATCGCTTGCCTTTCTTCTTGATGCTTACTCGGATGGTTCCATAATGGGTCTCTAGGCTGGCCGAGGCTTCCGATAAGGAACCCAATTGAGGCGAGATCTTAAAGGTACGGAAGCCGGGAGAGGTTGGCTCGATACCGCAGACCTTCTGGCTCAATAAGGTAAGCGGGCCACCGCTCCAAGCGTGATTGATCGTGCCGCCACCGAAGCCCTCGGCTCCGATGCCCCATCCCTCGAACAAGGTCGTGTATTCGGCATAATCCAGCATACGGGTGTAACGTTGCTTCATCCGTTCCAAGGCAAACGCCGGCTCGCCCATCTGGAAAAGGGCCTCTAGGACATACTTCTCCATATAAGGGCTGGCGTGATACTCCTTTTTAAGTACCTTCGTCAGCGCCGGATACTTATCTTTCGAGGCCAGCCCGGAAACAACCGCCATGGCTTGGGAGCGATCGTCCGTCTCCCCTTTATAGCCGGGGGAGCGATAGGCGGAACCTGTCCAGAACTTCGTGTCGAAACAACGTTCTATGCTACGCATCATCCGGGAGATCTCATCGGCATCCTTATCCTTGCCGAGTTGCAGGGCGAAGGCTCGCTCCGCTTTCAAGGCCAGATAATACCAGCAGTTGGTCAATACACCCATATCGACATGCTCGCCCCAGTCGCCCCAGCTCCAAGCGCCTTGACGCTCGATCACCAAGCCACTCTTATCGACTTGCCAAACCTCGTGTAGGTAACGGCGCATCCGGTCGTATATCATCGGTACGAAACTACTGTCGGCACTATAATAATATTGCGTATAAAAACCGTACCAACCGATAGACGCCAACATCTGTAAAGGAAGCTCCTTATCCCAATTACCCGCCGGAACCGGAGCGTAGAGCGTTCCGTCCTCCCGCTGCCAATTCATTAATTCATGGATGCCTTTTACGGCTAGTTTCTGCCCGGACGGAGAAAGGGCGTAGAAAGCCTCGCCTAGCTCATTCACCTCGTCGCCCCACCATTGGGCACGTTCACGGTCGGGACAGTCCATATAGTTGTCACGCATCGTTATGTATAAGGTACGGGCAGAACGTTGCCAAAGCTCGTCGTAGAACGGGTCGTCACAATGGAAAGAGCCTGCGAGGTCCGTGTTGTAACCGGTCTCACGGTATTTCACATCCAGCACCTTCACGCCCTCGGGGATGATGTAATAGACCTCATGGCCGTTCATCCAGCCATAGCTTTCGTATTCCTGCTCACCCTCACGGGTGATATATTCGGCACGTACGTTGCGCTCGCTTCCTCCCTCGTAATTATCCATCCGGATGTGGATAGTCTTCCCGGCCTCCGCCTCTACTTTTAGATACGGAGTGATCTGGGCATTATAGGGCAAACGACAGAACAGGGTATCGCCTCTCAAGGATTCCCGGACGGATACATAGGATAACAGGCCGCTGTTTTTCCACTGGGGTATCGGACGTTCCACCAGCTCCCCGAAAGGAGCTTTCCCCGCCTTACCGACGCAGACCGCCCCCGGAAGGGAACCTTCGAAACTCGTACGGTTCCAGTTTGTTATCGCTTGACGGGCATCGAAGCGGATATTACTCTCCGGCATACGGTAATTCGGGAAAGGGGCCTCGGTATTTTGATAGGCCTCATACAAGGCGCACTGCCAGCTCGCGTCGGAGACGATCTCCAACCCCGGGGCGATCGCCTCGAATAACAAAGCCGCTTTCCCGCTGTTGATATGACTGAAACCGTCTTTCCCGAAATGCCAGAGCAAGATAGCGATGGTGTTCGAGCCTTTTGTCAGGTAAGGGGCGATATCTACCGGATCGTAATAAGTCCCGGAAGGAGAAGGTCCTCTTTTCAAGCCACCCTCGAAGATAACCAGTTGGTCGTTGATCCAAAGCCAATACTTGGAATCGGCGGCGATACGGGCGATGAGTTGATTCGGGACATCCGTCACGCCGAATGATTTACGGTAGATCAACCAAGTATTCGTAGCGCTTTGGCAACGCTCGGTATTGATCCATTGGGCTTTCCAAGGGAAGGAAGCGGGACAACTGTCCGAGGCAGTCACTTTTATCCAGCTGAAAGATAGGAGAAACAATAGAAGAGCAAGAAGTAGCTTGTTCATACGTTTAATCTTTAAGGTTCTCAATTATTTGCTTTCGAAATCCCCAGTTGTAGAGACGGGGCGTGCCCCGTCTCATCCCAGCTAAATGGCAACTTAAATACTATCAGTCTATGGTGAGACGGGGCACGCCCCGTCTCTACAACTAGGTAAAATAAGCCAATATAGGCGATGTCATTACCGGCTTACTAAAGTCATACGGTTCTTATCACACCGGATATGAAAACGTATGCGTACCGGCGGATACGGTCTCGGTCTGATCGCCTACCACGATATCGGCGGAGCAATCAGCCGGAATCGTCACGGTAAGCATAACCTTATCCCCCTCCCGTTTCCATTCGCTGGCGATACGGCCGCGTACGGAATGGTACTCACCTTTCGCCCAATCCAGTTCTTTCACGAAATGAGGCGTGATACGGATATGACGGAAGCCCGGAGCCGAGTCGTCATGATTGATACCGGCCAGCTGGTTCATCATCCAAGCGGAGACATCTCCCATAAAGACATGGTTCAAGGAAGCGTCGGCAAACTTCGGACTAAGTGTCCACGTCTCCGGCAATGTGGAGTAACCCATCGTCTCTACCCAATATCCCCAAGAAGGTGCCCCGGTCTTCGTGATCATCTTCATGGCATCCTCGATATAGCCATATTTCGTAAGCATGGCCGGAACGGTCTTACTGCCTAATAGACCAAAATCCAAGAAATAGTTATTTCCCGCTACCACCTCACGCAGCTTATCCGCCACAAGTTGTTCCTTTCCTTCCGGTACAAGTCCCAGATACAAGGCCAAGGCTTGCGCCGTTTGGGTCCCTTCGGCATACACACCGGTCTCGGCGTTGAAGAACTTCCGGTTGATCAAGGATTTGAGGGTATTCGCTTTCTCTTGATAAGGAGCGGCGTCCTTGCCCAGCAAAGAGGCGAAGCGAGCCATCAACTTATAATCCAGATAATAGTAGGCGGTAGAGGTATATTCATTATTCGTCGTAGCTTTCCAATACACCCAGTCACCCAAGCCAAAAGGCAAGTAACCGTCTTTCTCTTTCGTCTTCAAATAATCCAGATACCGCAACATCGTAGGATATAAGCGCTCTATACTACGAGACTCGCCATAATAATCATACAAGGCGTTCGGGATGATAAACATGACAGCGTCCCAAACCGGACCCGGCCACTCGCCATATCCCCAACCGCTGGAAGGGATGATACCGGAGATCTCACCCGCCTCACGCTGGTTGTCGATAATGTCATCCATCCATTTCTCATAAAGCGTGATACCATCGAAGCCCAGCAAACCGAGGTCGATCGCAATATGTGCATCGGCTGTCCAGCCATTCTTCTCCCGTTGCGGACAATCGGTCGGGATACTGTGCAGGTTACTGCGGTAAGCCTGCATCGTAGCCTCCCATATCTTATTCAATAGAGGATTCGAACAAGCGAAGGAACCGGACGGACGGACATCGGTATGCATAAACAAGCCGGTCAAGTTCTCTTCCGTTAAAGTAACGGGACGGCTACTCTCCACCTCCACGTATTGGAAACCGTGATAAGAGAAGGAAGGCATGAAGATCTCCTCCTCTCCCGTACCTTTCAAGGTAAAGACATCCATCTGGAATACCTCGTCCGGTTTGACCGGATGATAATATACATTGATATTGCCTTGCTCCAAGCGACCGTCTGTCTTCAACAACTCACCATGTTTTAACGTGATACGGGTTCCCGCCTCACCTTTCACCTTCAAGCGGCAAAGGCCGGACATGTTCTTCGGGAAAGAATATACGTATAACTGATCGGAGAAACGTTTCATAGACACGGGCCTCACCTCTTCCGTGATACGGATTCCCGGCATTTGCTGGGCTACCAACAGAGGTGCCGGAGCCTGCGCCGGAAGTGCCGCTTCCCATTTACTATCGTCGAAATGAGCGGTTTTCCATCCGGCCTCTTCCAGCCGGGCATCGAATTTATCGCCGCTGTATATATTATTATAGGTATAGGCCCCGGTGGAAGTCTTCCAAGTCTCGTCCGAACCAATCACCTCCGTCGTACCATCCGTATAGGTAATACGTAACTCACATAGCAGGCGGGGACGATTCCGCCAGCGTGCCTCATGAAAATTCCAGACCGCCACGGACTGCTCATTGTACCAGCCGTTTCCCAGAACAGCGGCCACGGCGTTGTCGCCTTGCTTCAGCAAAGAGGTAACATCATGCGTCACGTACAAGATACGTTTATCGAAATGCGTATACCCCGGGTCCAGATAATTCGTTCCGACCCGCTCGCCATTGATGAATAGCTCATGATACCCAGCAGATGCTACGTACACACGGGCATCCTTCACTTCCTTGCCTACCGGGAAAGACTTGCGGAACAGAGGGGCAGGCTCGAACTCCTTATCCTTATGATCGGTAATCCAAGAGGCGGACCAATCCGAGGGATCGAACTTAGCGGTCTCGAAAGAAGCCGTCTCCGAGGTAGCGCACGGACGCCCTTCACCATCCCATACCGTAACATTCCAGTAATAACGGGTATGAGGTTTCAGGGCCATTCCCTCCGCATAGGGCCGCAAGTCGTCCGGACTCGTACCGATCCGTACCTCATAGCGGGAAGCCTTAAAGCCCTCCTCATTTCCGGAGTATTCCCATGTAAAGCGAGGAGACGAAGTATCCAAGCCGATAGGCTCCGTAAGGTATTCCGTACGGAGATTCGTAGGTATCGTTAATTCATTATTGCTTTTACAACCGCCTAATAAGAGGGCGGCGAAAGCGTAGATGCAAATAGTTTGTTTCATATATTCTATAATTATATACATTCTACAACTAAGTATAAGAGCTACGGGGTAACTCGTATCTCTTCAGGAGCGTTGATATGGCTTATCACCTTACCGTCCGCACCTTTCTCATGTCGGATCTCGATCACCCCGTAAGGCGTGGGAAACGTACCTTCCACCCATTCGAGATCTCCCAGATGTGGGATGATACGTACCGTACGGCAACCCGGTTCCACCACTTGTACGCCCAATACGTACTCGCTTAACCACGATGTGGGGCCCGAAGCCCATCCATGGCACAAGCTATGGCGGAAACCTTGATAGCAATACGCCCCATAATCTCCATGAATGTCTTTCTTTCCAGCGGGGACCAGCTCATCAATACGCCCTGCGTCAGGAAGCCATTCCATATTGAAATCCTCCCAAAACGTCGTAGCACCTACATCCAGCATAGCTCCCCAATACGTACGGATCACATCTAACGCACCTTGGTAATTACCAGCCAACGCCATCGCCCGTAGCATATAATACCCGTAAAACGTAGAGAAGCCTTTCGCCCCGTCCACCGCCAAGCAACGCTCGTTCGCCTCCTTAGCATCCATAATACCCGCCAGAGCCATCAAGGCGGCGGCCTGTTTATCCCCGGGCGTAATCCGATCTTTCTCCGAAGGGAACCGGGATTTCTTCCAAAGGGAAAACTCAATAGCCTTGGAAGCTACCATACGGCACTCCGAGGCCAACGCATCCTCGCCTAAAACAGTACATAACTCCTCTCCCGCACGCATGGCTTGTATCATCAGCGATTGAAGGCCGGCATCGATAGCGGGTGTATTCTCACTGGAAGGCCAATCCAAGAAACGGTTCCCATCCAGTCTCTCTTGTCCGCTTGGGTCAACCTTCGAGATCAAGTGACGCAACAAAGCAGTCATATAAGAGCGTTGCTCTTGTAGATACGCAAGATTCCCTTGGTAATAATACCAATCCCGCTGAATCAACAACCACCAGATCGAGTACGAACTGATACCGTTCATCCAACTAGGCAGCAGCGTAATATCCCGAATCAAATCCAAGCTCTTAGGAACCACCTCATTATAACCGAAGACGGTACTGACCGTCATTACCTCCGGATGTAAATCCCCCACCCAGACCAGACGATCCCGTTTTACGCCGTCCCATAGATATTCCTGCATATTCAAGTGGACCGTGTACGCACCTGTCTTCCAGATCCGGTTCAACCGCTCGTCATTACAACGGAAAGAGCCCAGATAAGGAATATCCCGGAACGTGGAGATCGCACGGACCTCTTTTAATTGCAACTCCGTAGAATCACCCAATACATCAATACGCACGAAACGGAAACCGGAATTACCGATCTCCTGCACGCCCAGCCAAGGGAGCGATACCACGAAATCCCGCATCGCATGATCGTTGCTCGCCCCGTTCGCGCCATCTATCTCGCACATAGCCTCACTAACGGACTCGCCGAAACGAACCCGTACGGAAACCGGATCGTGAGACGGCGGCATACCGGTCACCAGCTGAAGGCCGCCTTGCAACTCCTTCCCGAAATCAAGCAGCAAAGCGGGATGTTCGGTTGGCGTACTTTTCAACACACACAACCGATTATTCGCCAAATCCGACTGTCCGTTGCCCGGAACAAGCAAATGGTTCGCTCCCGTAATTCGCGAACTATCTTGCTGCCAGACAATACGGACCGGAGCGATATACTCCCGTGTCCGATGGTCTCGCTGCTGGGCGAACAACGTGAACGAACCGATCCCTATGAATAGAATGATTAATTTCTTTCGCATACGCTAGAGTCCAAAAGCCGGAACCAAGTCATCCAATTGCTGATCCGTCATACCTTCCGGCTCGTAACCGGTCATGCGGGCACTGAAATAGATCTGGGCGGATTTACTCAACGTATCGATCGCATCGAAGCACTCGATCAGGTCCTCACCGACGGCAAGGATACCGTGCTTCTCCCAGAACACCACGTCGTGCTCCTCCAATTGGCGGATCGTAGCGTGCGCCAACGCCAAAGTGCCCGGTATCTCGTAAGGAACGATACCGACCCCTTTCGGCACGATAATCCGACATTCCGGGATCATACTCCATAACGTGCGGGTAATCTTCTCCGAATCCAAGAACGGCTTGCAATGCGTCATGCCGATAATATCCGTCGGATGCGTATGCAATACCACCCGGTTATCCCGTCCCTTCGCACGCAAGAAATTGTGCATCAACAAATGGGAAGGCAACTCGGAAGTCGGTGGGATCGGTTGCTCCGCTAGGATATCATACGATTTCCCATCGGCGGCGATACGGATCAAAGAGCCGTTGGCGAAAGGATCTTTCGCCACGTAACGCATCCGTTTTCCGGTACCCGTCACATAAAAGACGTGCCCGCATAAGGCCGTCATCGCCTCTTGCAAGGGAATCGAGGAAACCAAAGCCGGCAACGCCTTCTCCTCCTCGCTCAATAAAGTAGTCAGGTTCACCGATATATTCCCGCCGTTTCGCTCAGCCCAACCCTTGGTCCACAAATAGCCGGCGACCTCGGCGATACGATCTATTTCCGCCATCAGGCGTTCATTGTTTCTTAGTGTTATCATGTCTATTTTAATTAAACTATATTCGGATATAATAAGGAAAGGATCAAGATACACATGCCGGTAATCAATACCACGATCGTCCGGCGATCCACGCCCTTCCATTCTTTTAATAAGATGCCCCAGACATTACTGAAAATAACATTCAACGACATCAGGATACTCCACGAGAAAGCCAGCATAACCGGGGAATCCGAGAAATAGCTCTTTCCCATCCCCAGTCCGAAGAACTGCGAGTACCAAAGCACGCCTGCCAAAGCGCAAAATAAGGCATTATTCAGCAATGTACCTCCCGATACCGAGAAATAATCCTTGCCCGTCCCGTTTTTCACGTTCTGGAAAATACAATACACAGCGTTCGTACAAAAGCCGCCCAAAGTAACCAACAGTATTACGGGATTCAAGGCGAACAGATCGCTAGCTCCCGCCTCTCTCGCTTTCGCCAGCACCTCGTTTCCCGATTCCAAACCCAAATTGAAGCAGGCGCTCATCACGCCGGCAAGCAAGGCTACCGCCAAGCCCTTAGTCAAGGCAAAATCCTTCACCGCCGCTTTCTTCTCCTCCTCACTCATATTCCGAGCCCGTAGGCTTCCGGCATAACCGATCACGGCGATACCCGCTAAGGTAATGCAAACACCGGTCAACAGGATCAATCCGGTTCCCTCAAACAGATTCGTTCCACCGAACAAAGCCGGGAAGAGCGTACCAAAACCGGCGCATGTACCCAAGGCGATGCTCTGTCCCAAAGCTACGCCCAGATAACGCATACTCAACCCGAAAGTCAACCCGCCGACACCCCAGAGCATGCCATAGATAACCGCTCCCAAGCTACCCGGCGAACACCATAGCTCCAGTAAGGTACTCCCTTCCGGTACCGCCAACATCGCTCCGAGATAAGGGAAAACCAACCAAGCGAAGATACCTTGCACCAACCAAAAGCTTTCCCAACTCCAATCCCGGATCTTATTGATCGGCACGTACGAGCTACTCTGCCCGAAACTGCCGATCGCGATGATCAACAACCCGATCCCGATCTCTATCATTGCCGTCTTGAGGTAACGTCGGACTCATATTTCTCGATCTCAGCGATATAAGACTCTCCTACGGGGACCCCACTTTGTAGACAATACATATCCCAAACCGCCCCCCAAGGCAGACTCTTCGCTTCCTCCTGCAAGGCAAGACGCTGGAAATACTTACCCTCATCCTCGTACTGGCGAAGCAAGGCGATCGGCTCCAGCAAAGCGAGCATAAAGGCTTTTTGCGTAGCACGGCTACCAATGACATAAGCACCGATACGATTGATGGTAGCGTCGAAATAATCCAAACCGATATGTACCCGGTCCAAGGCGTCGCAACGCACGATCTCACGGGCTAAATCCTGCACATCGTCATTCAAGATCACGACATGATCGCTATCCCAACGGATCGGACGACTTACGTGCAACATGATCTCGGGCGTAAACAGCAATAACGAGGAAACCTTGTCGGCGATACTTTCCGTCAAATGGAAATGGCCGGTGTCCAAGGTAACGATCTTGTTCTTTTTCGCCCCGTAACCCAAATAGAAATCATAGGAACCTACCGTATAACTTTCCAGACCGATACCGAAGAGTTTCGCCTCGATACAATCTTTCATCCATTTATATTCGGTAGCGAATATCTCATCCAGCGATTCCTCCAAGATACGGCGATAACGTAAGCGGCTGGCCGGTACTTCCTTGCTCCCGTCATGTATCCAAAGGTTCATCATGCAAGGATCGTTCTGGGCTTTACCCATCTCATCGCTGATCCAGCGACAACGCTTCGTATGCTCGATCCAGAAGTTACGGATATCATCGCTGGGGTTCGCCAAGGTCAAATCTCCGCTTTTAGGGTGCGAGAAAGAGGTACTGTTGAAGTCTAGCTTGAAATCATTCTCTTTCGCCCATTGTATCCAGCTCTCGAAATGATGGGGTTCTACCTCGTCACGGTCTACTTTCTCCCCTTGGAAATCCCCGTAGATCTCATGCAGACTAAGCCGATGATTACCGGGGATATAGGATTTCGCTTTCAATACATCCCGACGCAACTCGTCGATAGTACGGGCACGTCCCGGATAATTGCCGGTCACTTGTATACCACCGGTCAAGGAGCCGCCTTGGTTCTCGAAACCGCTTACGTCATCGGCCTGCCAGCAATGCAGGGATAGGGATATTTTCTTCATATCCTCTAAAGCTTTACGAACGTCTACACCTACGGCCGCATAACGTTCTGCCGCTACTTCAAATGCCTGTTGAATTAAACTGTCTTTTGTCATGGTATGATGTTTTTAAATTTATATGATTTGAAAGTGTATCACCTTTCCGGATAAAATTCCTTGGGAGGGAATGCGGTGGCTATCAGTCTTCGCATCTCCCAACAATCCGTCAGTAATCCTGCCGACTTAGCCTGTATCAAGCAATTTCCAATGGCAGTCGCCTCAGACGGGCCTGCCAATACGGGAATACCGATAGCGTTGGCTGTCAACTGATTCAGCAGATCGTTCCGAGAGCCACCACCTATCACATGCAATCGTTCGATCGGATGTGGCGACATCGGTTTGAGTATTTCCAGCACCTCTTTATAACGATTCGCCAAGCTATAAAATATACAATGTACATAATCGGCGTCCGAAGCGGGAACAGCCTGTCCGGTTTCCTCACAATAGGCCGTGATCTCACGTAGCATACTCTCAGGATTGGCGAAACGAGGATCATCCGGATTGATCAAAGAAGTAAATTCGTTCAACTCCGCCATCCGAACCATATCATCGTACGAATAATCCAATCCGGACCGCTTCCATTGCTCCCGGCAACGTTCCAAGATCCACATACCTGTAATATTCTTCAAAAAGCGAGTCGTACCCTCGATACCCCCCTCATTCGTGAAATTATTCTTGAAAGATACCTCGTTGATGATCGGCTTCTCCACCTCGATACCCATCAAGCTCCAAGTACCACTACTCAAGTAAGCGAAATTAGGAGAAGAAGCAGGAACAGCGGCTACCGCCGACGCCGTATCGTGACCAGCCACGGCGATTACCGGGATTTCCCCGATTCCTGTCTTACGGGCGATCGACTCGCTCAACCGCCCGATCAACGTCCCCGGCATCACCACCGGACACATCAAAGTAGGAGATACACCCACGGCCTCCAAGAGCTTGTAATCGAATTTATGGGTTTCCGGATTCAATAATTGAGACGTGGAAGCGATCGTATATTCACATACCATACGCTCCGTCAACATATAAGCCAAAAGGTCCGGTATGAATAATATCTTTTCCGCCACTTCCTGCGGTATAAACGAGTCTTGCCCCGCCCTGAAAAGCTGGAACAAGCTATTAAACGGCATCACTTGAATACCTGTCCGCTTATAGACCTCTTCCTTGGGAATCCGTTTGAAAAAGTCCTCGGGAGCGCCGTCCGTATAAGGATCTCGGTAAGCACGAGGTAAGCCCAATAAAGAGCCATCCAAAGCCACATACCCAAAATCCACCCCCCATGTATCTATTCCGATCGAGTGCAACCGGATTCTTTGCCGGACGCATATCGTCAAGCTTTCTATAAGAGAAGTATAAAGATGATAGATATCCCAATAAAACCGTCCGTGTAATTCCACCATCGGATTCGGGAACCGATGGATCTCTTTCATTTCAAATTTGGCATCCTTTAAGGTCCCGAGCACGGCCCGTCCACTGGTAGCCCCTATATCAAAGGCTAGAAAATTATATTCCTTCATGGCTTAACAAAGTTATTTGTTTGACGAAAGCAAAAGTAGAAGCATTATTGCTATATTTGCTTACGAAAATGATTTTAAACCTTTCAAATCTGACATGAACGAACTGCGGAATGATTTACTACGTTACTTGACGATCAGCGCTACGGATGAGGAATGGGGAATCGTCGTCACGACGGTCGGATATCAATTCATCCCGCCGGGTTGCGCCTATCCACTTTCCCGGCATCCGGAGAAGTATAATTTCAAGCCTCAGACCGGGCGCATCCTGAATGAGTATCAATTGGTATATATAACGAAAGGTAGCGGGTACTTTTCCTCCCAGTCTTGTAAATCGCAAAAGATAAACGCAGGGACGATGATCCTCCTTTTCCCCGGGGAATGGCATAGTTATTATCCGGACCGGGAAACGGGATGGGATGAGTATTGGGTAGGTTTTCGGGGTATTCATATCGATAAACGTGTGGAGAAGAAATTCTTTACCAAGGAAGAGCCGCTACACCGGATCGGGCTGAGCGCTACGATCGTCGGACTTTATGAGGATATACTGAAGTTCGCCTCGGAGGAGAAATCCGGTTACCAACAGATGATCTCCAGTATCGTGCTTCATATATTAGGCTCCGTATATTATAAGGAAAAGAACAACTCCTTCACGAACACCTATGTCGTAGATAAAATCAACGAGGCACGTATATTAATGAAGGAGAACATCGAGGACCCATTAAGTCCGGAAGAGATCGCTGCCCGTCTTGGTTTAGGTTATTCATGGTTTCGCCGGATGTTTAAGGAATACACCGGCGTCTCCCCCGCCCAATATCAATTACAACAGAAGCTCCTTCGTGCGAAAGAGCTTCTGACTAGTACCCCTTTGACGATCTCCGAGATCGCCTATAGCCTACATTTCGAGAATGCCGGCCAATTCTCCACATTCTTCAAGAAGAAAGAAGGGGTTACACCCTCGGAGTTCAGGGATCGGACACATTGAGCTGGAGTGAACCGCTCAATAAGGTTTATAAGGCGTACGCATGACATTCCATGTTTTTGGTAGCCACACTCTATAACGTTCTGCCTGATTCCACGTATTACCAGCTGATGCGAAATCGCACAGATGAATCGGGCGAGCCTTGCCGTTTCCTTCCAAATCCGTTCCTAAAACCATAGGAACGGTAAAAGCCATCCAAGCGAAATCGGGGGCTTGTACCGGAGTTAATTCCACATAACCATCCTTGCTGACGATCACGGAAGCCTCATCCACATCTCCATCCTTAAAGCGGCTATCTCTAGCCAGCACCAAAGGGCCTCTTACGATCGCTTGAGCCTCGTTCAGCTCCACCAAGCGAGCCCGCATATCCAACTCCACCGTAATTTCATCCCCTTTCTCCCAAGTCCTATGAATCGGTAGGTATGCTCCAGCCAACAGATCCGTTAAAGGCTCACCATTGACAGACACCACAGTTCGCTCACTCCACGCCGGGATACGCAAGGCGATCGTAAAATCACTAGTCTTCTCCGGTTCCACCACAATCCGGACTTGCCCATCTATCGGGTAGTCCGTCTCCTGCGTCATCGACACCCTCGTCTTTTTATCCAACTCTACCTCCACGCTCGAAGCCGCATATAGGTTGACATCGATACGTCTGCCGTTTACCTGATAAGCGAATTGCGGAATCATCGCGAAAGCACGAGGTCCATTCGCATTGCAACAATTGATATGCATACCGCATTGCTCCTCTCCTTCATGCCGCCAGCCCTCCAACGGACTGTATTTCGCTATTTGAGAGGCATCCGCTTTCAGCGAGGCTAGTAAAGCGTTATACATAGCCTTCTCTATCTGGTCCGCATATAAGGAATTTCCGGTTAGTCCGAGCATCCTGTCACAAATCTGCATCCACGTGAACGTCACACAAGTCTCCATCGTATGATAAGTAGGATAAGTCTGTAACGCCTTGCCTCCATACCAGCACTCGAATGCACTACCAGAACCGGCCACATTGATTTCCTCATTGATTATATGATTCATCGTTTTCTCCACCACAGATAAATATAATGGATTCTTAGTGACCTTGTAAAGTTCCAACAAGCCCTCATAACAAGACATCATCTCATATGCTTTTTGTCCATTCTCCGGAGAGAACCAAACCTTTGGATGTGGGAAACGTCCGGCGACAGGAATATCCGCAATCGCCTTACTAATCAATCGAGGGCCTTCCGGAGTCTCCCATTGCTTTACGATGTACTTGGCAAAATCCAGATATTTATCTTGCCGGGTACGATTATACAGATACATCACCGGCTCAAGTACCGAAGAGCTTGGCATTCCTATATAATTACCGGTCGTCACGATATTCACTTTTCCGGGTCCCACCTGCGTCATCAAATGGTCGATCACCCGGCAGGCGGCATCCAAAGCTTTTCGATCCCCGGATAAGTCATAATAAGCGATCAAACCTAAAGCCGTGTATTTTCGCCCCCATATATCCCACTGGTTCAACTGTGCTTCCTCGGAATAGTTACCGATATATCCATTTGGCAATTGGGTTTCCATCAACAATTCCGCTCCATTCTTAATAATCTTGTACAACTCAGGATCTTTATCATAACGGTATGAGGCGATCGCCCCTTGTATCCATTTTCCCCAAAATTCCGATTGCCAGCGCGAGGTCTCTTCCTTATGCCGGAAAGGTTCCACCAAATGATCCACATCTTGAGCTTTCACTCGATACTCGATACAAGCGTCGATCCGTTGCCCCAAATAACCGGATATCCTCAAGTGACGTACAGGATCAGTGTTTCTTACTTGCGCATTCATACAACAAACACAAAAACAAAAGAATAGACACGACATGCCTTTTGTTAATACGGATATACTCATAAACACAATTCTTAAGGTTAATAAATGTGATAAAGATAGCACATTCCACTTGTTCGGAACTTTCAGAATTGACAAAATAAATATGAATATTGACACACAAATCGTATCTTAAAATAAAATATCTATTATTTTTCCCCTGATATATTTTGTATGAATCCCAGTAAATACATATTTTTACTTCAAAAAAATTTAAGTTATGAGGGTCATTTATCTTTTACTATCTTTTATGCTTTGTTTCTACCCTGTCACACAGGCGCAAAACACGACGAATCAATTTATGACACAGGCACAAAGCAGCCTGGAAAAAAAAGACTACACCAAAGCTCGTTATCTTTTTTTACAAGCTTACAAGAGCTTATCCCAAAAAGGTGATTACAAACAGGCGATCGATGCCGGTACGCAGGCGGCTTATCTATATTATCGCGAGAATTATTACCAAGAGGCATTCGATCTTTGCCGCCAGATGAACCAATTCATCTTAACCGAGGAACAGAAGTTGCAGAAATCGCTCTATGAGCAACGCTTCCAAGTAACGAAAGAGCGGTTGGAAATGTATATTAAGCTAAAGAACGCCGCCCAAGCGCAAGTTCAACTCAATACATTAGATAATCTGGCCAGCCAAGCGGGCGATGAGAAGTTATCGAACAATTTATTATATACCCAAGCAGGTTATTATTATACGTTCGGGCAAAACGAGCAGGGGGATGCTGCTTTCCAGAAACTGATCAACCAGTATAAGGAGAAAAAAGAATACGAGAAGGTGAACGATTGCTACCGGAACCTGATCTCTATCGCTCGTAAGGCAAACAACGCCCCACTGATGGAACGTACCTACGACAAATACATCGTATGGACGGATTCCGTAAAAGCTCTTACGGCAGAGGATAAACTAGGGGCATTACAGCAAAAATACGATCAGAGCCTACAGACAATACAGGAGAAAGACGATAAATTGTCTGTTAAGCAATATATGATTGTCGGACTTATCACATTCGTGGTAATCCTGATAGCCGCCTTGCTTTTCTTGGGATTCCTTCTATTACGCTTTATTGTGCTGAACAAGAAATTAAAGAAAATCATCCAGACGACAAACGAGCATAGCGAACAACAAGCCCAATTCATCCAAAACATATCGGTTCAGATGGAGCCTACCTTGAACAAGCTTAGCGCATCCGCCAAAGAATTACAGGCGGTAGCTCCGAAGCAGGCCGAGGATGTATGGACACGGGTAGAGGCTTTGAAACAGTTTACGGTTCATGTCCAAGAGCTTTCCTCCTTGGAGAATACGTTGATGGAACCGTATGAGGTTAGTTCTTTTAATGTAGGAAACTTCAGTAAGAAAATCGTGGAAAAGGTTAAAGGGGATATTCAACCGGAGGTCAATCTCGTAACAGACGTGCCCCAATTGGAGATTAAAACGAACGCCGAGCATCTGGAACAAGTCTTATTGCATTTGTTAAAGAATGCCGCATTATATACTTCCAGTGGTAACATCCGTCTGGAATTTAAACGGAAAGGCGCTCATGTTTGCCAATTTATCATTACCGATAATGGTATAGGCATACCGGATGATCTAAAAGAGAACTTATTCAAGCCATTCAATGAGGCGAAGGATCTAGCGCAAGGCGATGGTTTGGGATTACCCATCTGCGCACTGATGGCTAGTAAATTAAACGGAACCCTATCTATCGATAAGGAATATAAGAAGGGATGCCGGTTCGTCTTGGTATTGCAGATATAAAATAGACTCACCTTGTTTGTCTTTTTACCGCGATGCGGATGCAGTGACGCTGCAATCCGGGTTGCAGTAACACTGCATCCGCATCGCGGTATCACTGCAACCCGGATTGCAGTAGCTTATTCCGGCAAATGCTTCCGTAAGAACTCAATCCAGTTACCAGAGGCGATACGGTTGATAGCATCGTCCGTAAAGCCACGGTATTGAAGGATCGGGAATATCTTTTGGAGATCGGCGATCGTTACTAGGTCATACGGGCATTGCTCCGTACCGAAAGCACCATCCAGATCACTGCCGATAGCCACATGGTTCGCGTTTCCGGCCAATTGGCAGACATGATCGATATTGTTCGCCATAATCTCCATACCACAGTTCATGCCTCTTGGAGTAGACTCGCCTCGCACCCAGTTCGGTACCATCATCCAAGCGTCTAGGGCGATACCGATCACGGCGTCACGCTCTATCAACGCCTTGATCATCTCGTCGCTAAACTGGCGGTTGTGATCTACGAAGGCCCGACAGTTGTTATGGCTCGCCCAAATCGGTCCCTTATACAAATCCAATGCATCCCAGAAAGCCTCATCACATAAATGGGTCACGTCAAGAATCATACCCAAGCGATCCATGGTACGCAACAACTCTTTCCCCATGGCATTCAGATGACCGGTAGAATCCGTACCGTTGGCATACCTTCCGGGGCCGTAATGTGCCGGGCCAACCGCCCTCAAGCCATAAGCATACGCCCTTTCCACATGATTCACCGTGATGAACGAGTCGGCGCCCTCGATACTTAATACATAACCGATCGGCTTCTTGTCGGCGGGTTCACCGTCTTTCCAAAGAGCCAGATGCGCTTCCAAGGCCTTCTTATCCCGGATCATGACCATCTGGCCCTCCTCTTCCATCGCCTTATACCAAGCGAGTTGGCCTTGGGTCTGCGCCCAAGCTTGTTCCGGGGAATGCCAACCGGGAAGTGGATTATCCGGCCCTACATAGCGACCGATCTGGGTGGCGACTACTAACCCGACGTTTCCTTTACGCAGTTCCTCAAACGATATAGTGGCGTTTCCACGGTCGGGCTTATCGGTCATACCGATTTCTCTCCGGTTTATTTCCTTTAGGGGTTGACGCAAATCCCGGTTCCACTCCAAAGCGTTCATGCTAAGGTCGAGATGAGCGTCGATAATAAATGGCTTATTCATTTTATTGATTGAGAGTTGATAATTGATAATTGAAAATTTGATTACCGTTAATAGGTGATGCGACGTGAACGGGCAATGATAGGCCATTCGCCGATCGCCTCACGATCCCGGATCACATAAGCCTTGTCGTATAAAGCGACCGTAGGACAAATATGAACGGGAATGCCATAGAATACGGAACCTAATGGATAGAGCCGACTGTCCGGGACTTCCAAGACCAGATGCTCCTCGCTCTGGGAGATAGGTTTCGCCTCCGGATGGTTCAAGAAAAACACACGGGGCAAAGGACTTTCCGAGGCTACCGCCTTGTAACCAAGATCTACGCAAACATGATGCTCATCCAGCACGGAAATGACCCGAGTTATCAATAAGGCAGCTACCTTGAACGGCATATCCGGATAAGCGTTTCCATACCCCCAATCCCAGAACACAAACGTGCCGGGACTGCATTCGCAATCCTTCCGCTTCGCGTACATCGGGAATGTAGGAGTACCTCCCATCACCTTTACCAATGGATAGGCAAACTTGCGGGATATCTCCCGGAACACACGTTCGGTCAAGGCGTATGCGGCATCCGCGCCTTGGCAACGTACCGATAGCTCCGCGTCATGTATATGTCCGTCGTAGCCATGCAACCCGATAATCTGCAGAGACTTCAGCGGCAGGATGGCATCCACCAGCGCCTCCGCTCTCTCCGGGAGGACTCCGGTACGATTCATTCCCACGTTCAGATCGATAAAGACATCCAAGGTGATATTCCCGGCCTCGCAAAGAGCCGAGATCGCACGGGCATTCTCCGCTTGATCTACCAAGCAGGAGTAATGGGTGGCAGGATATGCCTTTATCAAATCTAATAAGCGGGAAATCTTCGGGCCTACCGGCTGATAGGCTAATAATACATCGGGGGCATTAATATGCCCCAGCATCTCGGCCTCGGCAATCGTAGCGCACTTGAACTTCCGGATTCCGGCATCCAGCAGCATGCGGGATACCTCAGCCGCCTTATTCGTCTTCACGTGCGGACGAAGCCGGTTCGTATCGCCTATGATCCTCTTGGCCAACTCGATATTGCCGGAAATACGATCCGGATAGAACGCCAAGGCTGGCGAGTCTATCCGGTCTACATTACTTATGACGTACCAATCGTCCATGGCTTATTCGTATAATTCGAACAAAGCCTCTATCTCTACAGGAATATTATCGGGAAGAGAACCGAATCCTACGGCGCTACGGGTACCTACACCGTTATCCGGCCCCCATACGGCGGCGAACAACTCGCTACAGCCATTGATCACATAAGGATGCTTTCCGAAATCGGGCGTACAATTTACCATACCCAATACCTTGATCACTCTCTTTATCTTGTTGAAGCTACCAAGGTTCGCCTGGATGGTCGCCAACATGGTAAGTCCTACTTGCTGGGCGGCGAGTTTGCCTTCATCCATCGTCAAGTCCTTACCGATACGTCCGATGATCAAGGATTTATCATTCCGCACAGGCCCGTGACCGGAAAGATACAGGTATTTGCCATCTATCACACAAGGCTTGTAAACCCCGGCCGGAGCCGGTGCGGGAGGTAAGGTCAACCCTAATTTCTCAAAATTCTCATCTGCGTTAATCATGCTCATAATTTCTTTCATTTATATGTTAGTAAAAAAATATATTGATCTATTTCCTGACTCTTTCCGTTACCGGTTGATTCGTGGCGACAGAGATTCCTTGTAGCTCTACATACTCGACGCTTAAAGGATTCTTGGAGCTGGCTTTAACGTAGAGGGATTGGAGAATCGCCTGTTGGTTGTTGATCGTTATGTAGCATACATAGCGGGAATCACGTTTGGTAATCGTCAACTGGCGGGAGGGATAAGCGGTCAATGAGCATACACAAGCATTATCACTCGCCGAGATCAGTTTATACCCATAAGCCATTTTCCGTTGGATATAGCTCAAGCCATTGGTTTCCCCCGGATGCTTTTCCCGATTGACCCAATAAACGTTCAAGGGATCATGTGTATCCAGCTTACCATCCCTCAGATTCACATCGTAACAAACCAAGTTCTTATTCACGCTTCGTGCTATATGAAAAAGCCTCCCGACCGTTGGATAAGTACCTTCCTCCGGGTCCGCCGCAAACGAGGCGACGAAAGGGAAAAGCATAATAACGATACTAAGCAGCCATCTCTTTCTCATTGCTCAATCATTCTTTTATTATACAATCATATTTAAGATCATTACCCCGATCAATCCTACGACCGACACGATCGTCTCCATGATAGACCATGAGCAGATCGTATCCTTTATGCTTAGGTTAAAATATTCCTTGAACATCCAGAAGCCGGAATCGTTGACATGCGAGAACATCAAGCTACCCGCTCCTAAAGATAAAACCATCAAGTTCGGGTTCGCACCCGTTTGCGTAACTAAAGGCATCACCACGCCCGCCGCCGTCAACGCCGCCACCGTAGCCGATCCCACGCACAAACGGATCACGGCAGAGATCAACCAACCCAAGATCAACGGATGAACGGGCAATTGCTCCAGACTTGTCGCCAGCTCATTGCTTACCCCGCTATCCTCCATGATCTGCTTGAAGATACCGGAACCCGCAATGATCAAAAGGATCATAGAGATATCTTTCACGGCCTCCCCATAGACTGCCATAACCGACTTGATACTACGTCCCTGCCGGATGCCCAGCGTATATGTAGCGAACAACAAGGCGATCAGCATTACAATGGAAGGAGCACCAATAAAAGAGACTATCCCGCTCGCCATCTCGCCCATATCCTTAAAGCAATAAGGAATAACCGTCACGATAATCAGTAAAAAGACAGGCAACGTAGCGCTGATAAAACTATTCGCCTTGCCCGGCATGCTATATCTCCCGCTATCCTCTTTCTGCTCGAACAACGTGACCGGACCGGATTTTATATGTTTCAACCGACTGCCGAACACCGGCCCGGCGATAATGATAGCCGGAATCGCCAAACATAAACCGTAGATCAGCGTAAGGCCGATATTCGCGTTGAATTGTACCACCAAGGCTACCGGAGACGGATGCGGGGGCAGGAATCCATGCGTCACGGACAACGCCGCCAACATCGGCAACCCGATATAGACCGCCGGAAGCTTGTATTTATACACGATCGAGAAGATCAATGGCACCAACAACACAAATCCGATCCCATAAAATAACGGAATACCCACGACAAAGCCTGTCACCATCAGCCCCCATTGTATATGCTTAGTACCAAAAAGCGACACCATCACGGAAGCGATCTTCTGTGCCGCTCCGCTCTCGGCCACCAACTTGCCTAGCATAGCGCCTAATACGATAATCAACGTCAACCCACCCAAGATACTCCCGATACCGTTATTCACCGAGTCCGGCAGCTTCTCCAACGGAATGCCCAAAGCGATGCCCGCCAAGATAGAGGAGATCAGAAACGCGATGAAAGCATCCACCTTAAAGTAGGATATCAAGACAATCAATAAGGCCAAACAAAGTACGACAATGATAAATGACATGTTTTTTCGCTGTATTAGTTTATAATCCGTAAACGGGATACAAAGAAAACATTTATTTCCGAACTACCCCTTTTTACGATAACTAATTACCGCTAACAGATTAAAAAAAACAGCAAATAGACAGACAATCACAAAATGTCCCCGTAAATCGGCAAAGCCGCTCCCCTTTAAATAGACCATACGCATCACCTCCACGAAATAACGCACCGGATTCGCCAGCGTGATCTTCTGCGCCCATTCCGGCATACTGCTGATCGGCGTGAACAATCCGCTTAGCAAGGCGAAAATGATCAAGAAGAAAAACGCCGTAAGCATCGCTTGTTGCTGTGTGGACGAGAAGGAGGAGATCGCCAAGCCAAATCCCGTAAAAGCGATCAAATATACGGCGGCAAACAAATAGATCACCCCGAAACTCCCCTCCGGCACCAAGCCGTAGATCAGCCAAGCGATGAGGATCGCCACCGTCAGCAGGACAAAGCCTATCACCCAGAAAGGGATCAGCTTCGACAGCAGGAACAGGGACTTGGGTACGGGCGAGACGTTTATCTGCTCGATCGTCCCTTTCTCCTTCTCGCTCACGATATTCAAGGCGGAGATCGATCCCCCGATAATCGTCAGCAAGAATACCATGATGCCGGGGACCATATAGATCTTGTAGCTCAAGTGGGGATTAAACAGGTTAATCGAAGCCACTCCCCTGCCCGATCCCATAGAGGCGAAACCTTTCTCCCTATTGAAATCCTGTATAATCGAGGAGAGGTAGGAGCTACCCAAGCCGCCCTTGGTTCCGTTCACGGCGTTAGCGGCGATCATCACGTCCGCCCTGCCCTCCTTACCCAAGTCCCGCTCGAAATCAGAGGGGATTTCCAGAATGATATCGGACTCATTGCTCTCCACCGAGGTCAGCGCCTCGTCGTAGCGATCCGACCGGTCTGTCAGGCGGAAATATCCGGAGGATAGTACCTTATCTACCAATTGCATGGAGGTGACGGAATGATCGTTGTCCACGATGCTAAGGTTAATATTTCGCATCTCGAAATTAGCGGCGAAAGGCAAGATGATCAACTGCATGATCGGGATGATGAAGATAATCTTCGGCATGAACCGGTCCCGACGGATCTGCTTGAACTCTTTCTCTAACAAATATCGTAACATAGCTTATAATCGTATTTTAAAACGTTTCACACTCAAGAATACCAGCACGACCGCCATGAACGACAGTATCCCGATCTCCTTCAAGATCGACACGGCGGGAAGCCCCTTGATCATCACGTCCTTCACGGCGATGATATACCATTTGGCCGGAACGATATGGGAGAACCATTGCAGGATATCCGGCATATTCTCTATCGGGAACATCATGCCGCTCAACAACATGATCGGAAGCATCAAGGCGATACCGCTGATCAACATAGCCGCCTGCTGGGTATCGGCTACCGTGGAGATCAGCAGGCCCAGACAGAGGGATACGATCGCGTACAGGATGGACACGGAAACCAGCAACAGCAGGCTGCCTTTTATCGGAACGTCCAGCAGGAAATAGGATAGCAGCAAGATCGTAGCGATATTCACCATACTCAGCAATAGGTATGGGATCGCCTTGGCCAGAATGATGTAGATGGGTTTCAACGGGGAGACCAGCAGGACTTCCATCGTTCCCATCTCCTTCTCTTTCACGATGCCGATCGAGGTCATCATGGCGCATATAAGGATAAGGATCAAGCCCATCACGCCGGGAACGAAGTTGTAGGCGCCTTTCATTTGAGGGTTGTAGAGCAAAGAGGTAACCGGGGTCACGGCTTTACCCTCAACCGCCGACTCGCCTTTCAACTGTTCCGCGATGATCGCCGAGCAATAGGCGATTAGCTGCGTGGCCTCGTTCGGATCGGTAGCGTCCGCCAAGACTTGTACTTGGGCATCGGCCGTGGAAGCGTACCCGGGGGGGAAGACAACTATGACGTGTACCTTTCCTTGCCGAAACAAGGCCCCGGCATCCTCATAGCTATCGACGGTCGTATACAGCTCGAAGTACTCGCTGGCATTCAAGCGGTCTGCCATCTTCAGTGTCAGCTCATCCCGGCTTTGGTCGAAAATAGCGATCGGCACACGCTTGATCTCGGTCGTGATGGCATATCCGAACAAGATGATCAGGATGACGGGCATGAGCAAGAGGATCATTGTCGTGCGTGCGTCCCTGAAAATGTGATAGAACTCCTTTCTAACAAAGGATATGAATTGTTTCATCGTTTATTCTCCTCTCGTTGCTTTTCGAGCCAAGGCGTGGAAGACTTGGTTCATATTCGTTGTCTTAAAATCCCGTTTCAAGGCGGAGGGACTGTCTAACGCTTCGATCTTTCCGTCTACCATGATGGAGACACGGTTACAATACTCCGCCTCATCCATATAATGGGTGGTGACGAAGATCGTGATCCCCCGGGCAGCCGCTTCATAGATCAACTCCCAGAACTGGCGGCGGGTGACGGGATCGACGCCTCCGGTAGGCTCATCCAAGAAAACGATCTTGGGATCATGGATGATCGCCACGGAGAAGGATAGCTTCTGTTTCCAGCCCAAGGGCAGGGAATCGACCAAGGTGTTCCGCTCCTTTTCCAGCCCGAGGATATCCAGCAACTCATCCGTTTTCTGGGACAGCTGCCGTTTAGACAAGCCGTAGATACCGCCGAAGAGACGGATATTCTCCCATACCTTTAGATCGCCGTATAGGGAGAATTTCTGGCTCATGTATCCGATATTCCGTTTGATGGACTCACTCTCCCGGTAGACATCGAAACCGGCTACCCGGGCCTCGCCGGATGTCGGGGCCGACAGGCCGCAGAGCATACGCATGGCGGTGGTCTTCCCTGCCCCGTTTGCCCCGAGGAAGCCGAATATCTCGCCCGGCTCCACCTCGAAACTGATATGATCGACGGCGGTGAAGGTGCCGAAACGTTTGGTCAGTTGTTTTACTTCTATCGCTTTCATTTTTTATCCTTATTTCATAATTACAATGCCGCATTTCTCCAAGATTCGACCTCGCGCCCAATGCGAGGCCCCGCATTTCCCCTCTCTTACAAGGCCATGAAACAATCCTCAACGCTTGGCTCAAGGCGTTCGATGCTTACATCTGCGTAACCTTTGCCTTTCAGATATTCCTGTAATCGCCTCATGACATCCTCCCCATCCCTCCTCAACGTAAGATGATGAGCATCTCCAAAAGCGAAACACGAGTTTGTATCCGGGAACTCCCGCAAGTCTCCCAACAACTTATACATCGATGCGCATCGCACCGCGTATAGCCGCCTATCGAATGAGGTACGGATACCTACCGGCGTATCGATAGACAGGCATTCCCCAGAACGCACCAAAGCGATACGGTCGCAACGGGAGGCCTCATCCATATAAGGCGTAGAGACAAGTATCGTAATGCCTTGCCGTTTCAGACGATCCAGCATATCCCAGAACTCAGAGCGGGAGACAGGATCGACCCCCGTCGTAGGCTCATCCAAGAACAAGACATCCGGACGATGGATCAAGGCGCAACTCAAAGCCAGCTTCTGCTTCATACCACCGGACAGCTTCCCCGCCCGCCGATGCTTGAACGGCTCTATCTGACTATAGATATCCCGTACCAGATCGTAGTTCTCCTCGATCGTCGTATTGAAGACCGTAGCGAAGAAGTTCAAGTTCTCCTCTACTGTCAGGTCTTGGTAGAGCGAGAAGCGGCCGGGCATATATCCTACCCGCCGACGGATCTCCTTCAAGTCTTTCACCACGTCCAAGCCGCAGACAGAGGCGGTACCGCTATCGGCCAGCAACAACGTGGTCAGGATACGAAACAGGGTGGTCTTTCCCGCCCCATCCGGACCGATTAACCCGAACAACTCACCGGAGCCGATCTCCAGCGACAGATCCCGCAGAGCCACGACATCGCCGTAACACTTGCTAATATGATCAATATAAATCTCATTATTCATTATTAATTATTCATTATTCATTAAAAGAAGTTTCCCCATATTGCCCGATCTTCAGATAACCATCGTTGCGGACGGCGATCTTGATGGCATATACCAAATTAGCCCGTTCGTCCTTCGTCTGGATACCTTTCGGGGTAAACTCGGATTTATCGGAGATCCACGTGATCGTACCGGGGTATTCCCGGCGATCATTCCCATAGTCGGCGAAGACCTTGAGAGATTGCCCTAGTTTCAGGTGGGATAACTGATCCGCCGTCACATAGGCACGGAGATAAAGCAAGTCCGTATCGGCGATCTTGTAAAGCGGTTTGCCTGCCGCCGTCACCTCTCCCGGCTCGGCGTATTTCACCAATACCGTACCGGTCTGTGGATTGAGGATACGGCTTTTCATCAGTTGATCATCCAATTGCATGATCTGGTATTGCAGGCCCTCCGCCTCGGCGTCGGCACCTCCCGTCGTCTTGCTTAAGGAGGAGTATTGGGCATCCAGTTGTTTCTGGAGATATTTGATGTTATTCACGATATCGTCCAGTTGCTTTTGGTTACCCGCTTTCGCACGCACCAAGTTTTCCTGTCGCTGTTGCTCGGTTTTAGCCGTGGCGATTTGTTGTTCCAAGACAGCGATCTGCTTACGGATATCCGGCTTGCGAATATCTACCGAGCGAAGGCTGGCAGAGAGTTGCATCTTCCGCAGAAAAAGCTGGGTGCTATCCACGTAACCCACGATGGCGCCGGCATCCAAGCGATCGCCCTCCTCTATATTCAGTTCCATGATCTTTCCGTTGGCTTCCGAAGATACCAAGATCTCGGTTGCCTCAAAGGTACCGGAAGCGTCAAAATCATTGTCTGTATTACCGCAAGCCGTCCATAGAAGGCTGCATAAGCTGATAAAAATCAAATGTCTCATAAATCAATTGTATTTGTCATACTCTATTTAATTCGTTGTATACATATAATTATAAATGGTCATCAAGCGCTGTACACGGTGCGCCGCGGCGGTTTGCCGGGCCATATCCTCGGCGTTGATCTCCCGGATTAGGTCCGTGACGGAAATCACGCCATTCTCCAGCTTCACCTCCGCCGCCTGCTTGATGCTTGTTCTCAGACGGATGATATCGTCATCGGCACGCATCAGGTCCGTCATTTTCTTTATCTCCGTGTTTTGCTGCAAAAGTTGCAGGCGGGTATTGAATAAGAAGGTCTCCCGTTGCACATCAATCAGGCGACGGCTTACCTCGATCTTCCTCCGGTCGTTCTTCAGCGTGTACAACTTCCCCAGATTCCAAGAAAGACGGACACCGGCCACATAATAAGGCTCGAAACTATCCTCCAGCATATTCAAGCCCGGCCGGCCGTAACCACCTTGTACGAAAGCTCCGATACGAGGCATCAAGCCCGCCGTTACCTGCTTGTTTTGCGTCTCGATCCATTCGCTCTTAGCATCCAAGGCCCGTAATTCCGGACGGTTGATTTGCGTGGACAATGAACGCTCGGGTGACTCCGGAGTCTTCAAGACGACTTGATCCGTCAACGGTTTATTGATAAAGGTCGCCAACATCTGCCGATATACCGTGCGAGACGCTCTTAGCTCAATCTCATTTTGGCGGGTATTCAGCAATTCCACTTCCATACTTTCCAGATCCGATTGATTCGCCACGCCATTGTCTATCATCGCCTTGATACGCTCGATATTGACCTGCAACTCCTTTTGAAGCAAAGCGTTCTGACGTATCAACTCGTCTTGCAGCAGGCAACCGAAGTAGATTTGATTCACCCGGTCGTTCAGCGCATACAACTCACTTTCCAATTGCTCCCGGTTGGCGATCGCCTCGGCACGAGTCAAGGCACGGGCTGAATGGGTGCTACCGCCGTCCCAAATCGTCTGGTCCACCTGCGCCACGACTTGATACTGATCCTTGCTCAAGCTAGGGATCTCAAAGCCGGGAAGAAGCGAGGAGATCTTATCGCCATCCAAAGGCAACTTCGTCACGTCGCTCTGATAGCTTGCCTTACCGCTTACCGAAAGCTGGGGAAGCCAAGCCTTGCCCACATTACTCAAGCTATAACGCTCCGTCTGATCGATCAAACCCATTTGATGAATCTGCGGATAATTCGCCCTCGCCCACTCGTAACATTGCGTGATCGTGACCGATTCCTGTCCGCCAACCCTCCCGGCATACCCAAACAGGCTAATTAACAATAATACATATACACCTCTCATATACTCTATGATATGTTTATTAAATTGAACAAATCCATCATCTGGCATCCGGGACCATCAGCTGGGTTATTACCTCGACGATCAAATCCCTGCGCCTATCCATATATTCCTCAAACCGCCCCATATCGTTATCCAAAAAAGCCGCCGCTAGTGGCTTGCGGATCAACAACGGGAAGACCACTAGGCTCACCAAGGTCGAAACTAAATCTATGACCGGCATCTTCCGTAGAAGCCCCTTGTCCATCTCCTCCTCTATCTGACGACGAAGACGCAAGATGGGCTGTATTTTTTTCGGGTCTCTCAGCACGGTCTGGAATAAACGTTCCGGATCTCTGTTTAACTCGCCCACCACAAAACTCGGAAACATCGGGTTCGCACGAACAATTCCCATATACAGATCAACGATCACCGGCATTTTCTCCAGCATCGTACTCTTCTCATCCAAAACCCGATCGATGTTCGGCAACAATGAAGAAAGCAATTGCCCGAAAATAGCGTCGAACAGAATCTCTTTCGTCCTATAATAATAATGTAAGGCCGTCCTGCCAATACCCACTTCTGCCGCCACGTCACTCATGGTAGCCGCCTCGTACCCCTTTCGGACAAACACTCGCTTCGCCGCTTCTATGATGCGAGGCTCCATCTCATTCATGTCTTTCGCTTCCATAATTAAATGTTATTTTTTGTTTTGTCACTATCGTTTGTCATTATAGTTTGACACATGCGTCAAAAGTAGTATAAAAAAATTACATAGCAAATAAAACCTAAGTTTTCTTGCTATGTAATCCTTCTTAAATAATTATTGGATCGTGCGAGCCTCAACTCCTTCGGTTGTAATCTCCACGGGATTGATCAATCCCTCCTCGTTGAACGTCATCTTCTCGATACAAGTCTCCCGGTGGTCACGTGTCTTGACCCCGGCCGGCCGGCGATGGTACACGATGTAGTAATCTTCCGAATTCGGCACATGCATGACCGAGTGGTGACCCGCTCCGTTGGCGATATCGAAATTTTGCCGCAAGACCTCCCCGATACGATTGAACGGGCCAAAAGGAGAATCGGAGATGGCGTAAGCGACCTTGTAATCCGGTCCGGTCCAGCCACCCTCACTCCACATGAAGTAATATTTACCATTCTTCTTAAACATAAACGGGCCTTCCACGTAATCCTTGGGAGTTACCTCTTTATAAATCGTTCCGTCCTCGAACGGTATAAGTCCGGTAAAGTCTTTATTCAAGCGTACCATGTTGCAGTGTTTCCAACCACCGTAATACATATAATACTCATCATTGTCAGTGTCGTGGAAAACAAACTGGTCGATCGGCTGCGCCCCATTCACGATCTCGTTGATCAGCGGCTTACCCAGCAAATCCTTATAAGGCCCTTCCGGACGATCGCTCACGGCAACACCGATGCCTCCGATCTCTCCCTCGTGCACGTCATTCGCCCCAAAGAAAAGATAATACTTACCGTCCTTGTTGATTACCGAAGGAGCCCACATAGCGATCTTCGCCCATTTCACCTCTGCCGTATCAAGAATGGCGGTATGCTTGGTCCAATTCACCAAATCCTTGGAAGAAAAGCAATCAAAGAAGGTTTGCTTCTCATATAAATCACTCGTAGTCGGGTAAATCCAATAGGTATCCCCGTAAATAATTCCCTCCGGATCGGCGTACCAACCCTCGAATACAGGATTACCACTCTTCGCTACCTCTTCGCTTGGAGCCTGTTTAGGGCCGCCGCAGGACATCAAGGCACCGGCCATCAATACTGTGTAAAACAGGCTTTTCTTTCCGTTTATCATCAATAGTAAATTATTTATTAGTAAATCAAATAGTATCTTTTAATTATTCGAGTTCTCCATGTTCTTCGCCAAACCACCTTCCGAGGTCTCCTTATAAAGACTGGGCAAATCATTACCTGTCTGGCGCATCACCTCAAC
This sequence comes from Parabacteroides sp. AF19-14, assembly GCF_003635485.1. Lineage (NCBI taxonomy): Bacteria > Pseudomonadati > Bacteroidota > Bacteroidia > Bacteroidales > Tannerellaceae > Parabacteroides > Parabacteroides sp. AF19-14. The sequence continues at coordinate 400,401 of NZ_QTMJ01000001.1, forward strand.
CACCTGATCAAAACTTACCCGGTGTTTTCCGTCGGAGAAGTTCGAGAACGTATTCGCGTCAAGCGCACGGGCGGCGGCAAAAGCGTTTCGCTCGATACAAGGGATTTGTACCAAGCCACAAACAGGATCGCAAGTCAATCCCAAGTGATGCTCCAATCCCATCTCGGCGGCATACTCGATCTGTGCGGGCGTACCACCAAACAACTGACTGGCGGCAGCGGCAGCCATAGCGCAAGCCACGCCAACCTCACCTTGGCAACCTACCTCTGCCCCCGATACGGAGGCATTCGTACGCACCACATTTCCAAACAAGCCTGCCGTAGCCAACGCACGCAATATACGGGAATCACGGAACTCACGCGTCTCCTTCAAGTGATAAAGGACCGCAGGCATTACACCGCAAGAACCACAAGTCGGAGCGGTCACGATCTTCCCACCGCACGCGTTCTCCTCAGACACCGCCAAGGCATAGGCATACACCATTCCCCGGCTCTTGATACTGCTGCCATAGCCTTTCGCACGGATCATATAATCGGAAGCCTTACGACGAATGCCCAAACCTCCCGGCAAGATGCCTTCCGCTTCCAGACCACGACGAACCGCATCCTGCATCACTTCCCATACCTCAGCCAGATAATCCCAGATAGAAGGGCCTTCGTGCTGCTCGACATATTCCCAATAGGAATGGCCAGTCTTCTCACACCAAGCCTGTATCTCCTTGATCGTATGCATATCGTATACTTGCTCTGTCCTCAACTCATTGAAAGACTCGTTCGCCAAGGTTCCCCCGCCGATACTATATACGGTCCACGTATCCAGCTCCTCGCCACTCTCATTATACGACTCGAACAACATCCCATTCGGATGGAACGGCAAGAAAGTCTTGGGTTCCCAAGTAATATTTGTCTTCGCGACCGGCTGTAATACCTCAAGAATAGCTGCGTCCGTCATATGGCCTTTTCCCGTAGCCGCCAGACTACCATATAAGGTTACGTTAAAACGAACAGCGCCCCGGTTACGTTCCAAGAACATTTGTGCCGCACGCATCGGCCCCATAGTATGACTGCTTGAAGGGCCATGACCCATCCGGTATATTTGTTTGATTGATTCCATCTTTCTTCGATCTAAGTTTTCTTGTTTCTATACTTTAAGGAAAATATTATGTTTATAAAACGCATACAAAAGTACATAAATTACCGATACATTGCACATGGCAATGAGCACCGGATAATAATTTCCTAAATATTGCTGGGTTCCGAAAAACAAGGATTCGCCGATACACCTAAAACTTACCACGTTAGTAAGCATATAAGCCAGTATTGAATTCATGCCATACACTTTCAGCCAAGTCGTATACTTTCGATGCCCTTTATAGTCGATCCAATAATAGAACAACCCCATAAGCAAGAAACAGTACCCACTGCTCACCAATACCATCGAACTGGTCCACAGTTTCTTAATAACGGGAAGCTCGATACCCCAAAGCCATCCGGCGATAACCATACCCAGACCAATACCGAATAACATCCGTAATTTGAGCCGCTCGGAATATAATTTGTTCTTTAGGATATATCCGGCGAACAACCCGGTCAACACGGTTACCCCGAAATTCAAGCTGCTCAGTATCCATGTATAACGATACCAAGTAGCGAATATCACCTCCCCGTTCTCCACCGTCGCCCCATCCCGGAAACGTCCCAGTACGGTGCGGTCGATCCATTCGGCCAAATTACTATCCGGTGTGTACGAACCTCCCCCATAGTTACCGACTGTAATAAACTCCATCGCTCCCCAAAAGATTAATAAAAGAGCTACCGCTATACCGATCTGTACCCGTATCCTTACATGCAAGAATAACAAGGAAGCAATCAAATACCCCATAGCGATCGACTGCAAAGTATTTGAATACAGATAAACCCGGTCCGGGTCCAAAGCCAATAAATTACCTTGGCACATCATACCGAAGACCCAAAGCAGTAGCACCCGTTTCCCGATCCGCCGATATACCGCCATCTTATCGGGCATATCCTTATAACGAGACAAAGAGAAAGGCATGGAAACTCCCGCCATGAATAAGAATAAGGGCATCACGAGATCCCACGTAGAGAATCCCTCCCATTCCACATGCGAGAATCCCCACATAAAAGAATTAAACCAAGGCATATCAATCGCATGGGCCAGCGGATGCAACACCATCTCCAACACCACTAAGCAAAAAAGGTCGAAGCCACGGAGTACGTCCAATGACTCCAACCGATTTAATTTCTTCTTCTCCATCCGCTTATTATACTTTCAAGAAAATACGTTGGCGATATAAGAAATACAAGAATCCCCAACAAACAGCGATATATGCGATAGCGCTAACCAAAGGCTGGGCGGTCTCGGGCATCAACTTCGCCAGCCCTCCGAATATAGCCTCGGAAGTATAGGAGAAACGAATGAAACGCTGCGCCAAATAGATCGTAATAGAGTTCATGCCGATCACGGTAAAAAACAAGGTCCATTTACGCCACCCCAATACATCTATGATATAGAAGAACAAAGCAAACATCCAAACGGAATAAGCACCTACCACACAGACAAAAGAACTTGTCCATAGCTTCTTATTGATCGGGAAGACCAAGCTCCATAACAAGCCGACGATCAACAATACAGCTCCCGCTCCTACTAAACAAAGCACTTTCTTTCGGTCGGTCAGCCCCTCTTTCCGTAACTTAATCCATTCACCGGTGAACATACCCAACATTGCCGTGGCAATCGCAGGGACGGTGGAGAATAAACCCTCCGGATCAAAAACAGTCTCGTGCAAACGTCCGGGAAGAAACAGGCGGTCAATATACCCTACCAAGTTTCCCTCGAGCGTGAACGGCCCCGCTCCACCGGCGTCCGGCACAGGCACAAAAGCCATCGCCAGCCAATAGCCAACCAAGATAAGAACCGTTATCCCCGCACGCACTTTCCAACCGAAACGGACAAACAACAAGGCCGCAAACATCCATCCCAACCCAATACGCGCCAGCACGCTTGCGCAACGCAGGTGGTCAAATTCAAACGACAATAGTCCGTTATATACCAATCCCAAGAAAACCAAGGTAATCCCCCGACGGACGATCTTCTTGTAAATCGCCCCTTCCGTCATACCTTTTCCTCGTTGCTTCTCTAGTGAGAACGGAAACGAGATACCCGCAATAAAGAGGAACAATGGGAAGATCGTGTCGTGATGCGCCAATCCGTTCCATTCCACATGTTCCATCTGCCCGGCTATCGCCTGAAAAAAAGGATTCGGAAACAATGTCGCCAAAGAGACAAATAAAGAAGCACCGCCCATAATAAAGAGCATGTCAAAACCCCTAAGGGCATCCAATGATTGCAACCGCTGGGGTTGTTGTTTTTGTTTTTCCATATAATCTATTTACATTTAAAGTCAACACAAATATACTAAAACTCGCCCACATACGGATGGGATTTAACATAAAGACACCCCTAATCTTTCCCCTCGCATTCCTAATTCCGGTGTTAGATTATCGACCAACTCCGCATGGGTAATCCCGCAAAGGGTCGCATAGTCATAGTCTAAACTTATATCATTGAGTTGGTTCAAATCACTGAAATACAATACCGGATAAACATTCCAATCCTGCTCTAGCTGATCGATAGCCAATCCTTTAAACAGTTCTTTTTTCCCTTGGAAATAGGCTTCTAACGTAGATATCAATAAACTTTTCCCAAAACGGCGAGGACGACTCAGAAAGTAAGGCTTACCTTTCGTCACCAATTGGTAAATCAAGGCGGTCTTATCCACATATAAATAGTTCTCATTCCGAATATTTTCGAAACTCTGTATTCCTATCGGTAATTTACGCATAGTCGTCATAACCTTTTTTCTTACCACACCTGTTGTTGAACAAAGATAGAACTTTTTTCCGGAACAAGTCTCCGATTATAGTTTTCATTCTATGAAATACTCAATTTTTTCTACACTAATAGAGGGCGATATTTTACTTTCCATAAGCTGGAAGTAGAATATCGCCCTCTATTTTACAAGACAGTTTGTCTAACTGAGTAAGCACTAGATCTAAGGCATACAAATATTTCACTGAGTAAGATCACCTCATAGCCTTAGCAAAAGCTCTAATCGCATAATGAATAAAATAATAAACAGCCTTATACACCGGCAAATCCATCTCATTTCTCAAAATGTTCCACTGCCAACGCATGGCTTTTAATTTATTCGAAGAGACCGAATGGTCACTAACTCGGTAAAGAGCCGTCACCGTATTTGTGTTCTGCGCTTTATACCCTTGCTTTAAGATAGAAAGCCAACATACATAATCCTCATGCCCAATTTCCTTGAAAAATATCTTTCCCGTCAAGGCTGAATCATACATGGCTGTCAAGCATCCTATACAATTCCCTTTCAATAACAAAGGATAATCAACCTCACAAGGAGCTATTACCTCACGCCCGCATCGCTCTCCGCCTAGACTTACTTTCTCATAGTTAGAGAAAACAATAGCGACCTCAGATTTCTCAAAGACTTTTAACTGATCGCTTAGCTTATTCGGTAACCATATATCATCGCTATCCAAGAAAGCAATATACCGTCCTTTCGCTTCCTTTATTCCCATATTACGGGGTAACGTAGGCGAACCGGATGGTTTATCCGTCCGTAAATATCGAATACGGGAATCTATTCTCGCATACTTTTGAATGATTGAGAGTGAATCATCACTAGAACAATCATCCACAATAATCATCTCCCAATCCCCAAACGATTGAGCCAATACGGACTCAATCGCTTGGGATATAAAAGGAGCCGCATTATAACACGGGGTTATAATGGATACAAGAGGCAACACGTTAAATACAAATGATTATTTAAATAAATAACGTTTCAACTTAGCGAATGCCTTAAGCGAACGTTTCAAGTCTGAAGGATTACGCAAACCGACTCTCAGCCTGTGTAAAATGTAACTGGCACGTAAATAATATTTCTTCCGTGCCCTATTACAGAAATCAACCATTTCCCCTGCGGAAAGATCCGGTAAAGACAATACGGTGTTATGTGTACCATCCGGCAAACAATACTTCTCATAATCCGTCTCTATATAGTTATTTTCCCTCGCCCACTGATAAGCCTCCGTACCGGGATAAGGTATCAACGGGAAAAACTGGGCGGTATCCGTATTCAACCTTAACGCTAACTGAAGAGTCTCTTCCATGGTTTCCCGGGTTTCGCCTTGGTTACCGACCATATAACAAGCATGTATTAACAAACCCGCCTTTTTAGCGTTGGCAACATACTGATAGAAATATTCCACCTTCGTTCCTTTCTTGATGTTATCCAATATCTGTTGGCTACCACTCTCTATACCCGGAATAATCAAACGACATCCGGCCTTTTTCATAGCCAACATCGTTTCCAAATCAAGGTCCACACGAGCATTACATAACCATTTCAGCCGTTTATTCAATTTCTTTTCCACTAACAAACGACAAATGTCCAATACTCGCTTCTTATTGGCTGTAAATGTATCATCCTCGATTACTACCTCCTTCACATCTGGGAAATTAGCGGCAATGTATTCGAACTCGGCCACCACATTCTCTGCGGATCGTGCCCGAAAAGCATGCCCATGCATCGTTTGCGGATAGACACAGAAATTACAACGGAAGGGACATCCACGCCCGGTAAATATCTGGATAGAGGGATATGTGGCAGCAGCGAAAAAGTAATCCCTCTCATTTAAATGTTCCTTGATAAATTGTGAGGCAAAAGGAAGATCATCCAAATTCTTCATCGGTGGCATATGCGCAGTTCGTACAAACTCCTTCCCGTCCCAAAAACAAAGCCCTCGAACCTCCCGCAGATCCTTTCCTGCGTCCAGAACATTCGCTAGCTCATTCACGATACAATCATATTCCCCAATAGCGACCGCATCCACCGCATTCGAATAACCCAACGTCTCTTCTGCGCAAGCCGAAGGATGAGTCCCCACAAGCACGACAAACGAGTGAGGATACAATGCCTTCAGCTTCCCGGCAAAAGCAACGTCACTTTTAATGGAAGGCGTACTTGTATCTAAAACAAACAATGAATGCTCATTATCCGTCTTCCGAATAATGTTTAAAGACTGTTCCTCATTTAACTGTTTAGCTGAAGCATCCAAAAAAGAGACATTATGTCCCTGTTTGCTTGAATACAAAGCCGCATAAATCAGCCATAGAGGATAATATAAAGCCCCACTTTTCGTAATTGCCGGACTACGGGACTCACGAGAGAATTTTCCATACTCAGCTTTGAAAGGGGGATTGATGAAATAGATATTCATAATTAATTATTTTGTAATGCTTCTTATCAACAAAAAATAAGCTAGATAGACACGATAAGCAATCTTATACCAAAAACTATTGGTACTTTTCGCACCTGCAAAAGATACAGTATTTTCATGTCTTCTATACAATTGCAAGACTTTGGGGTAATAACCGCATTTGAAGTGAATCTGGCTAAATAATGCAATCCATAAATCGTGAGCTACCACTTTGTCTGGAAATGGCAAAGTTGCTTCAAGGACTTTACGATGAAAAGCCATGCAACTACCTAGCCATAGATTTTTCACCCAATTTTCCAAAGCACTCTTATCTAAAGGCGATTGCTCTACATAAAACATATCTTGAGTTATATTCAATTCTGAATCAGTCAAAGCGCAATTACAGGTAACCAAGTCATAATTACCTTGAATAAGGAAATCTCTTAACTCCTTTATCTTATTCGGTAACCAGACATCATCTTGATCGACTAGAAATATGATATCACCATTAGAGTGTAAAAGGGCATTTTCAAAATTATGAGTGACACCTTTAGGCAATTCATTAAGGAATAATTTTATCCTACCATCTTTATAAGATCTTATAATATCACATGTAGAATCCTTTGAGTGATCATCAGATATTACCAATTCATCAATAGGAGACAGCTGGGATAAAATACTATCTATCTGCTCCTTTATATACTTACTACCATTATAGGTAGCCATACATACAGAAATCATCCACAAATAAAATTTATCATCTAAAACACCTCTTTAATATCCTCAAATAAGAAATCAGCCAAACAAATGTTTGCGCCAATCGATCCAGATCATGCGCAACAAACCATATGAGTATACGATTATAAAAAGGCATTCCTTGAGACATTTTCCAAACATTTTTATTTGTTTCTGGAAAAACAAGCCTCCATCTTTCAGAGTCAAAAAGAGAATGATGAACAACTAAGGGTGTCTTTGCCCAAAAACGAATACGCTTCAACAAAGATACATAGTCATTTCCCATATTATCTTCAAACCATTGAGTTAGCAATTTTGCGCAAAGAACTTGTTCATTAACACTCGATAATCTAGGGATACTAGTTATAGCCCCAACATTTTGCAAATTATAATGATAAAACGCATGCGAAACTACAACTGTTTTTTTAGAAAGCACTCGCAAACGAAGTGTCATCCCTAAATCCTCCTGCATATTCACTCCACTAAACCAGCGAATATTATTATCTAAGTATAAACTTCTTCGAATAATTTTATTACATAATGAAGAGTTTAAAATGCTAGGGTATGATCTTTTAACAATATCACTATTTTCTTCTATATAAGAATATTTTACAACACGATTAAAATGACTATATTCTTCTATATAATTACAACAGACAATATCCGCATCATCGCTTTTCGCTTTGTTTATCATTAATTGAAACATTTGCGCTTCCAACCAATCATCACTATCGCAATGTGCTATATACTCCCCTCTAGCAACATCCATTCCTCTTTGCCGAGTAAAAGCCAATCCTCTGTTAGATTCATTCCTCAAAAAACGCACTTGAGATAAACGTCTGGGATATTGTTGCAGTACTTTATGAACAAGCAGAATACTATTATCGGGAGAACAATCGTCTACAAAAATAAACTCTATATTATCCGTCATACTTTGGTTAAACAAAGAATTTGCACAGCGTTCTATATACTTTTCCACTCCATAAACAGGGATGACCACAGATAACAACAGAGAGCTATCACTTTTATCCAACATAACATACTTACTTTAATCAGTTAAAATTCATTTTTCTCAGGCATTAACGATCATAAACAACACGTTCTCCTTTATAATTTATATTTTCATAGACCCACTTTTGATCATAATCCATATTTATAGCTATTGGAATAGGAGCAAACAATCCATACCATCTTGTAATAGTATACCCTCTCCAACTAAGCAAAATAGTAAAAACGGTATAAAGCATTAATAAATTCAAAAACAATTTACGAACACCCACATATTTTAAGATATAAAGACCACCTAGCAGAGTAAAGAAATAATCTATTCTTTTATTTAGCGCATGATATGGCAAAGTAAAAGCGAATAATAAAAAAATAACATACAAAATTTTAGTTTCTTTATTATATGGAACTTTTTTACATATCACACAGAAAAACATCAAAACGACTAAATACCTTACAACATAAGGTATCCAAAAGAAAATATTATGACCTTCTAAATAGCTACCATCACTATAACGACCTTCTATATAATCCAACAGATAATTATTCAAGCTATCAGATATTGGGAGTAACTCAAGTAACAGAGGAAATAGATTAGATCCTATAATCAATACAAAAAAGATCAAAAAGAAAATGGATTTTCTCATATTATTAGGCATAAAAAAACTAACAAACAAGGCCAATACTAATATAAGCATAGAAAAGTGAGTACAAACTCCCAAAATCAAGAACAAATAATGCCACCAACAATATTTATTAAATATAAACCACATACAAAAAACATAGGAAAAAATACATGCAGATGTACCATAACGCAATCCTGTAGAAATAGACAAAAATGGCATAATAAGCAAAATCATCCAAAAACAGCGATACCTATCTTTCTTTGAAGAATATTGTTCCTTGCTAAAAAAATCAAAAATATAAAAAAACAACAAATAACTTACAAAAACCAAAATTAATCTAACAAACCCGAAAGACAAACCAATACTTTGACAAATCCACTCTAATAAATAAACTAAAAAGTCAAATTTCACATTATACGAAAGATATAAAAGAAAATCATTCCAAGAAGCCCCCTCTATCCAATCTGTATATATTTTAAAATTACGAAATAAATCATCATGAGGAGGAACTAACAACAACGAACATAAACCCATAAAAAAGGCGAACATCCAATAAGAATATCGCTTATTATCACAACATTCTTTAAACAAAGAAGATAATGATAGCACTGGACATACCACAAACAGCATACTCACAATGATCTTTTTCATAATATCATTTCTAAAACTCCATCTTTCAATATAGATAATATTATAGCTTTTTATCAACAATAAAATACAGTTTAAAAATCATATTTTATATTTTTCATTAGACAAGAACACAGCCTTAACTCCTACCCATTCAAACATTTTAGGATTATTTGTATCATGAAATTTAGGATTAGGAATCATATAATCATCCCCATAACGCATCAACAACCATTCGTTAGCATTTAGCATAACGTTTATTTCTATTGTTTCAAAAGGAACCCTAACCACATCATAACTAACAGGAAACTCTATACGTCTCACTTTAACATATCCAAGTCTTCTCATTGATTCTTGAAGTGACCCCATACCTTCTACACGCCAGAAATCACACTGATAAGATGAACATCTATCATCAGAGTAAATATAAAATATGTCTATATCTATACCATCTTTCTGGTATGTTTCTTCACTAGCCTTACTTCCTCCATCAACCTCAAATCTTCTCACCAATTTAAAACCAAAACTTTCAAGAAGGCTCTTCATCTTCGGCGAGAAATCCTTATACCAAATACAAACATCAATATCACAATCATGTTTAATGAATCCCTTTTCACGAATCGCCCCTAGCAATGTGCCTGCAAACGCACTATAATGGATTCCATTTTGCATTAGTATTTTATCAAACTCTTTGAATACGGTCAATGCTCTTGAACGAAAAATCAAATTTCTATTTCTCCTAATAATATCTATATATAGATAATATAAAGGTTTTAATAAAATTTTAAATCCTGGAATTTTTGCAACATGATATGCAATTTCCATTAACCTTGGTGATATTTTTATTCTCATTTTATTTGAACTTCACTAATCGTATTAATAATACTTTTTTTCATTGAAAAAACTGGACTCCATCCTAATGCACGTAGTTTAGATGTATCAAAACAAGATTTTGAAACAGGGTTAAAAACCCGGAGTTCCATTTCTGTAGGTAAATCAACGATCACTTTTTTTCCTCCAATCTCCGCTATCATTTCTGCCAATTGACGAATAGTAATATTACTATCCTCATCTGCCACATTATAAGCCTCTTTATTTGCGCCTTTTAACATCACGAAAATGATACCTAAGGCACAATCTACGACATAGCACCACGAACGATATTGCTCACCTAAACTTTTCATTAAAACATCTTCATCTCGAAGAATATTCCGTATAAACTGTGCATAAACACGTGTATCTTTCTCCGTAAAATGAGGACCATAAGTATGCGATGGTCTAGCAATACTTATATCAATTCCATGCTGATACCCATAGGCAACGCAAAGAGTCTCTGCGGCTCTTTTAGAAGATGTGTAACATGAACGAACATTGAGTGGATTTACATATCCACTGTAATCTTCCGTGAATACTCTACCATCTCCCTCGCCATATATATCTCCAGAAGATACAAATACAAATTTTTCCAAACAATGATTTAAACCATAAGAAAGAAGATTATCAACCCCATTAATATTCGCTCTTATAACACCAATTGGATCCGTACTATACTCTACGGGATTCGCCCCACTTGCCGCATGGATAATATAATGAAAGTCTGTCTCTGTTGATAAAGGTTCTGTTATATCATGTGATATAAAATGGAATGATGGAATTTTTGAATAAGCAAAAAACAATTTATGCGCTCTTTCTCTATTTCTCCCTAAGGCATAAACATTGTAGTCCCTTTTTTCATGTACCATTAGAATATCTATTATGGCAGAGCCTATCAATCCTGTAGCACCTGTAACAAGAATATTTTTATTCCTTAACTTTTCCCATGGAAGATTGGCTGAAGCCACTTTTTTCACGTCATCTAAATACATAATCAATCACTTTATCCAAATTTCCGGATCAGAATGAATTAATGCCTTAAACAGCTCTACATCTTCAGGCTTAGTAAGTTTAAGTCCATTTTTCTCTGATCCTAACACTAAATGCTGCTCTTTTACCCCAAGCAAAGCAAACAATGTACACGAGGCAACCGTATTTGCAATATGTAACTGTTCTGCTTCTATATGAGCATTAAGTAAAGTTCCTAGTCGATAAGTATGAGGTGTTTGTGTCCTAACCAAGCGTTCACGTGGAATAGAAATTTCATGGACATTATCTTCCACACGCTCCATTATAGCCTCCTTGCACATTAATCCAGTTACAGCATATCCATATTTCTCGCAAATTTCAATATTCCTAGATATAATTTCAGAAGATACTAAAGGTCGTACACCATCATGCACTAGAATTATATCCTCTTCACTGCAACCAGCTTCTCGCAGTCCCAAAATACCATTTTTGATAGAGTCTTGATTTGTTTCAGCACCTTCAAAAATCCATTTCAATTTTGTAATATTAAACTGCTTAGCATATGCATTCAAAAAGATTTCCCAACCTTTAATACATACTATTGCGATCGCATCAATATCTTGACTAATTTGGAAAGCCTGTAGTGTATAAATAATGATAGGCTTGTTATCAATACACATAAATTGTTTCGGAATCTCTTGTCCCATACGGTTACCAGAGCCTCCCGCTGTAAGAAGTGCAATATTCATAATCTCAATTTATTTATAAAATCATCAACTATTTTGCGTTCATAATGAGTTAATCCCACAAAATAGATGACAAACAAATTAACTATCAAAGAAACAATAATTGTCATAACAAATTTAATCCATCCTTCTATTTGACCAACTAAAATATATGGAATCCAAAAAGTTAATACTACAACTAAAAAAATTGGTAGTACTACATCTTTAAGATATTTTTTCAAAGAAATATTCATTAGTTTTTTAAGCACCAATACAGCTATTACTTGAACAAACAACATGGTTATAAAAACCATCCAAAACGCAAACACAGCCGAAAGACCTCTTTCTAATCCCACATATGATATAGGAATAGCTAAAAGAGCAAAAAAACTCGTAGACAGCTGATACAATTTCATTTTACCTACCGCATGAACAATACTAGAAATAGCAGAATTCAGATTATTTAAAAAAGAAATTAACACCACCACCACCACAAAGGTGCTCGTATTTTCAGGAACAGCATCCCCTAACCATATTTTTAGTATCCAATTAATATTATATACAATAGGTAATGCTAAGACATATAGACATAAACAACTAAATTTGCTTATACAATAGGTCAATTTAATGGCTCTATCAATATTACCAACAGCATATGATTGTACAATTTGTGGACGTACAGAAATTGACATATTACTAACAAAAGATTGCAATCCTGCATTAACTTGAACTGCAATCCCTCGGGCAGCATTAACTACAGGCCCAAAAAACAGATTTAGGACCAAGCTTATCCCTTGCTCTTTCATCATACCAGAGAAAGAGCCAAATATATTCCATCCAGAAAACACAAGCACAGATTTAAACAAGTCATTTCGTCTACAAAATTTCCATTTAATACCTTCAAAACAATGTTTACAATAAATATAGTAGAGACTAAAATCCACCATACTAACTAGTAGCATAAAAACACCATATACAATAAGCATATCACTTTTAAACACAGGAATCACAAATATAAAAAGCAATTTCAATATCGCATCAAGCACACTAATAATGGCATAAAAATTCATTTTTTCATAAGCTATTACCGCTGCAGTATAGGGTACTTGCATAATAATAACGATAAAATTCAGCAAGGAAAGCTGAAAAATCCAATTAGCCGCAAACAAACGATCTTGAGGTATTTCCATTTTATAATTAATATACCATACACCTAAACTTTCTGTTGATAAAATTAAAAATATAGCCAATAATAGTTGAAGAATGATTGCGGTATTATACACTTCATTCAAACCTTTCTCTCCATTCTTACCTAGTTCAAAGCTGTAAAAGCGCTGAATTCCATTTGACATGGACGTATTGAGAAACGTGAACATACTCACAAAACCACAAACCACATTATAGATGCCATAATCAACAACCCCCAACAGGTTTAATATAACACGAGTTGTGTAAAATGTCAAACTTAATACGAATATCATTCGAATACTAAGAAACAACGTATTCCTCGCTATCCGTTTATTATTTTCTGATGTAACAGGCATGAAAAAAGTTTCAATAATTATCTTATTTTTCCGGCTCAGTCAATTGCCCCTGCGAGAGAAGTAAGGGGAAACCATCCGTATGATTTATGACAGCCCAGATAGTATGTTTTCGTGATCTTTTCTCCAAGTTCGAATCCGCTTGGGTCTGTATCTTCTCCGCCTTTTGATAACGTCCGAACGAAACATGTACAAATACCTCCGACATGAAATATTCCAACAATTTAATAATCGCCTCGTCTTTAACGATCCGACTCTCCACAGAAGTTCCTGTTACCGTATATTCCACCGATATCTTTACGCTATTCTTTTTAGAAATCTCCGGGCTTACCAGTACCCTAAAACGTACGACCATCCGAACTTTTACTTCTTCTCAAATTTATTCTCCTCTGATATCTGACAGAGCGTATTAATTAAATATTTCCGTACGTCCAGAAATATATTGTCAAACAAATCCTTATATTGAGCGGAAAGTGTAGACACAGACTCGAAATGGAATTCCAATAAACGCATCAACGGAAGGTGTTTCAATAAATTATATTGGTTGATGTAGGGTTGCATTTTATTCCCATAATGAGTCATCGCATTATATCGCAATAAAAACAGTTCGTCTTCTGTCAGAAGGCAACGTAAAATCTTGGCATACTCAACTTCACACATCCATCCACTTGAGCCTCACTAATCGTCTGCATAATACGATAAAGCAATCGAAAATAAGCAGATAGCACCAAGCGGTTCGTCGCATAAAATTTAGAGAATTCACTTTTAGCCTCCTCTACTCGATCTCTATAAGCGATTTTCTTACAATTGAAATCATTATAATACTTTAAAATCGATTTTCCCCAACTGTTCCTTCCTCTCACGATACAACTCAACCAAAGTCGTAAAGGTCTTATCGAATTGCTGAAGTTCAAAGACCTTACGGCTATTCTCATTATTTTGACGGATCGCCTTGTTCGCCTCTATCTGCTCCTGCAAATTACGGTTCAACAGGCGGACACTGACATAAGCGATCAACGAGCCGATAATCCCCCCTACATAATCACCATATTGTCCCCATAACCCCGCATCTATCGGAGCAGAGATGTCATAAGTCCTATGTAAAGAAAAAAAGATAATCCCTACGAGCAGAATAACAAAAATGATAATCTCATTAACATTTTTGACAATCCTATCCCATAGAGTTCGCCACCATTTGTCAGAAGTTTTTCTTATCTTCCTACCTTCCATGACTGAACCTTTTCCACATTCTTATTTCCCTCAGAGCTCAAAGATGTATAAAATCTCGGATAGTCATCTCCCTTTTTCCGGTTGTTTTGCCAATGTACCGCCTGTAAGTTAGACAAATCATCCGTTCCTCCCTTAGCGATTGGCTTCAAATGGTCGATCTCCCATCCAAAAGGATGTTGTACGCCATACAAATCCCTCCGTATCCAAGCAGAGGCAAAACCTTTCCGCCAAATATCAGGATTATAGCCATCTTCCGTGCTGGCATTTTGCCATACGTTATCAATCATTTGCTCACTGAATCGTGCCATACGTATATGATTTTTAATTTATATTTTGTCCCAAGGCATGGGACAAAGAACCTCCAACCCATAAGATCATCAAATCTCATCCGGACTCTCACTGTCACCGCCTCCATCAGCCGGTTTGCCGCCAATCCAGATCGAGGTACTGATACAGCGAGGAACTTTCAGCGTGTAGGAGTTGGAATACTGAGTCGTCACCGTCAGCGTATACTCGCCCTCGGTCAGGCCGGCCGGCAGGAGCAGCGTGAGTGAGGAGGGATTATTGATCGTGATCTGGTCATCCGTCAGTTTCGTGGCGGCACCCTTGGAATCGGTCAACGTAACGCCTACCGACTCGTTGTCACCAACTACCTTCAGCATCGTGCCACGGACGAAGAAGTTGTGGCCCGCTGTCGCGCTGCCATCCTTCAAGCCCGTCTTACGATCTTCGGTCTCCTGGATGTACATGGTGTTAGACTTCTCGCCGAGGATCTCCACCACGGTCTTGGCGATCGCCTCGCGCAGAACCTTGTCTTGCGTGAAAGAGACGTAGATGGAATTATTCTCCTTGTTCCAAACGCCGCCCTCGACCATGCCTTTCAACTGGGGGACGGCACGGAACAGACCCGTATTCACGCTATAGCCGTTTAAGATCAAGTCCATTACTACCCGATGGTAGAGAGTCACAGAGTAACGCATCGTCTCCGGGCGTAGACCGGTGTCTTGCTTGTACATCTCCTCCAACACGTCATCCAATGTTAAACTCCCGGCCGAAGCCAGCAGCAGGATCTTGTCCGTCTTGTTGTCGGTGGTCACCGAATTGTCGATGAGCCAGCCTTTCAATACTTTCTTCATGGTATTTTGACTTAAAGGGGGGCGAAATTACCGTTCCCTGCTTTCTTTGTCTAGAATTTCTTCCCGAACGCAATGTTCAAGAACGTCTTCACCAATATCTTGAAATCGAACCACCACGAGCGGTGCTCCAGATAGAACAAGTCATAGCGTAATCGACGAAGCATCTTCTCCAGCGTATCCGTATAGCCGTTGTAGAGCGTGGCATACGAGGTCACCCCCGGACGGATCTGGTACAAGAAACGATAGCGGGGATCGCGTTCCATGATCTGGTCAATGTAGAACTTGCGCTCCGGACGGGGGCCGATGAAGGCCATGTCGCCGATGAAGACGTTCCACAATTGAGGCAGCTCGTCCAGATGATGCTCGCGCAGGAACTTGCCCACACGGGTCATGCGGGGATCCGCACCTCCCTTGTAAAGGGCAGGACCAAACTTCTCAGCGTCCAAACGCATGCTACGGAACTTATAAATGTTGAACGGGCGACCGAAACGACCGATACGCTCCTGCTTGAAAATGGCAGGACCGCCATCCTCGCGCCTTACGGCGATGTAACAGATCAAGAACAAAGGGGAGAATACGACCAAGGCGATAAAGGCCAAAAGGCAGTCCCCTATACGCTTCACGTTACGCTCGAAGGCGTTCATCCCATCTGAGATAAAATCAGTAGATTTTCCAAAACTCTCTTCTAAAATCATGGCTAGTTAATTAGTCGATGAAGGCAGGCACGAGGTTAAAACTTAATCTCATTTGCATAGCCCATCCTTAAATTATTTCTTTCCTCCGTTCATTTCCTCCTCTTTCTTATAATCGATATACCGCTCCAAGGCCTCACGTGCCAGACGGCGGAAAAGTTCCTCGTCCGACAGATGGTCCCAAAGGAGATCTACCAAACGATAGTAAACGCTAAAGTGCATGTCCTTGCCTTTTTAAAAGAATTGTAAGTGTCACTGCCAATGCCTCCGCTTACGCGGATAATGGACTTGGTCAGTCTGGTGACTTGTAAAACCGTGGCGATGTAATCGCCCAAACGGGGAAATGATTGTCTGTGATACATGTCTGGTTTGTTATTATTTTTATACATCTATGTCCTTATGGATAGGCCCTAGTAATGCAAATAATGCAAGTAATGCAGCACCTTTTTCCCACACACGTGCGTACATTATATAGAACAAGAATTTTACACTAAACGATCACAAACAAGGCATGGAACGATCCGGATGAGAAACGCTGGATAGCCGTATGAAAGTTTGATTCGACATATATTAATGTACACGTGCGTGTGTGGGAAAAAGGTGCTGCATTACTTGCATTACTTGCACCTGTTTTCCCCGGCATCGGTTCCATCCCGCACGTATATCGGCATCGACTCACGCCTACGTTCGTATAGGCCTACACCGATATACGTGTGGGGCGACGTCGATATACGTGTAAAACGATGCCCTTATACGTATGCCACACTCATACGGTCTCGCTTAGCAATGGCAATCCCTCCACCTCTCTCTTATGCCAGCCTTGGTAATCAGACAGGGAAAAACCGGGGACGGTCAACTGTTTGTAATCCTTATCGTTTCTTCGCAAGATGTGCTTGCGGGCATACGAGCGGAGCGAACGATCCGTCACGGATACCATCACCACAGGAAACGGGTAGCCGAGCAAGCGCATCGGCGTAACCTCGCTGTCCGGGAACGCACGGCGCAACTGATAGGCTGAGTACTCGAACGCCACCCAGTAAGGACCCGTGCAATACAAATGGATGGAAGCAGTGTTCGTTCGCTCGCGGCTCATGATATCACCCAAATGTTCGTTCAGCAACGCCACCAAACGAACGCCAGAAGGAAGGGAAGACATTTCTTTTTGATTTATGATTTTTGAATTATTCATTATTCATTGTTCATCATGTCTCAGCCATCGATCGTAATCGTCCAAGCGACGGATTAAAGTCTGTTTGCTTTTCTTGGGCGAGGACTCACACCGCCAAGGAT
This sequence comes from Parabacteroides sp. AF19-14, assembly GCF_003635485.1. Taxonomy (NCBI): domain Bacteria; kingdom Pseudomonadati; phylum Bacteroidota; class Bacteroidia; order Bacteroidales; family Tannerellaceae; genus Parabacteroides; species Parabacteroides sp. AF19-14. The sequence continues at coordinate 418,161 of NZ_QTMJ01000001.1, forward strand.
CCACCACCTCGTGCGCCATCTGCCGGTAGAGACTGCTGTCCGTGCAACCGTAGAGCGTCACAAGCAGCAAGGCACGGGATTGCGCCGCCTTTACCGCCGGGAGCATGCTTCGCATCGTGGCGAGCAAACGCACGAACTCATCTTCCTCGCCCAACAGCTTGTAGGCAGGTAGGAGCGACGAGTAGACCTTGCAGCGCATCACGTCCGTCTCCGCACGGAGAGAACCATAGGATCTCAACACCTCAAGGGCCAAGCGGGTATCCTCCTCAGATACGCTGCCGGAGGCATGGTAACGTCCTAAGGCATCGTGCAAACCCTCCCGCAGACGGTCGTTATCCAGATGGGTATAGACGTGCTTACCCTTTGTGTTCAGCTCGATCAGCTCATACTCGCCCGGCTTCACCTCCAACAAGGGAACCCACATGCAATCGAGGATACGAGCCATCACATCTTTATGACCGCCACCCGGCTGGATCACCACCTCCGCCTCCATTCCGGCGAAATAGCCGGACGTGATACGTACGCGATCACCCTTCAGCAGGCGACCGCTGTCCGGAACGTAGACCGGAAGCTCGTTGGAATAAGATTCCGCCACCCAACGCAAGTTTCCCATCTCACTATCCGACAGGTAAGGGAAATGGGTCATGCCTCCGGAAGAGACCCGGGGTAGGAAATTGTATAGGGGAAGCGTGCGCTTCATCTGGAAGATCTCCTCCACGGAGGACCGGATAAACACGTAGTTGAACAGCAGGGGCCGCTTCGTGTTGACCATCTTGCCATCCACCTTCCTCACCTCCACGTACGAGGGGGCGAAGTACTCGAACAACGTCTCCCCACGACGCTTGCGCCGGGAAAGCTCGGCATCCAAGCTTTTAGCGGGGCTGATCTTGTCACGTCGTGCCACACCCGTAGTAGGAAGCGTGAGCACGTACCAGCG